>CAMPKU010000353.1 GCA_946887385.1 uncultured Gammaproteobacteria bacterium | reverse complement strand
GCTCAGACAAATGGCCGCAGCAGCGCGCCTCCGACGGCACGCCATACGGGCGCCGCCAACAGCGGCGCCTTGAAGAACGCGACGATCAGCAGCGCGCTGGCCACGAGCGCGATCCAATGAACGCGGCGCCGCGTTGCGAGATCGACGGCCATCATGGCGAGCAGCGGCGAAAGCCAGACCAGCAGGTACTGCGCGCTGTTGCTGGGCAGCACGCGACCGATGGCGGCGCCACACAACGCCGCGGTCGCGGCGACGATCCAGCGCTTGTGTAGCTCGGGGCGATTCCGATAGGCATACGCGAGCGCGAGAAACAGGCCGAACAGCAGCATGTCGGCGAGGTTGTAGAGCACGATCAGACCGCCCACGTCGAGCGGAAACTGCCCGTCGCGCACGCGCAGCGCCGGCGCGCCGATGCTGACGAGCAGCCCTATGGCGAATACCAACGCGCCATAGCCCATTCCCACGAGCCCCAAGCGCCGGTGAGCGCGAATGCGGCCCGTGACGACTGCGGCAGCCTGCGCGACCAGAAGCAACACCCACACCGAGAACACCGCAGCATGCCAATGCACGATCGACGGCAGGTCGGCGCGCTCCGACAAGCGCGAATAGTAGGTTTCCCAGAATCCCCACGTCACGATGACGGCGATCAACAGCGCGATCGCAAAGTAACCCTGCCGAGCTCGAGCCAGGCCTGCATCGCTCGCGGCCGGAGTTTCGAGCGCTTCGACGGTGGCGGCGTCGATGGGCTCCGTGACCCCTACTCCTTGAGTCGCGGCATGAGCTCCGCGAGATTGCAGGGTCGTGTGCGGTAGTCGAGCTGCGGCGCGATTAGTTTGTCCCAGCCCGTAGCGCACGCGCCCGACGATCCCGGCAAGCAGAAGACGTACGTGGCGTTGGCGACGCCGGCGAGACAGCGAGATTGCAAGCTCGACGGCCCGATTTCCTCGTACGAGATGGTGCGGAACAGCTCGCCGAAGCCGTCGATTTGCTTGTCGAGCAGCACGGAGATCGCTTCGGGCGTGCCGTCCCTGCCGGTGAGCCCGGTGCCGCCGGTGGTGATGACGATCTCGACGTCGGACCCGGCGATCCATTGAGACACGATCGCGCGGATCGCATACACGTCGTCGCGCACGATCGCCTTCGCGGCGAGTATGTGGCCCGCAGCGCGCACGCGCTCGGCGAGCAGCGCGCCCGATTTGTCGGTGATTTCGTTGCGCGTGTCGGAGACGGTGAGCACGGCCACGCGCAGCGGCTTCAGCTCGCGCACCTCGGGCACTTTCACTGCGGCGGCTCCGCGGGCGAGGTGCTCGTGACGGCGAGATCGTGCGTCATGCGCACCGCATCTTCGCGGCCGTCGTAGTACGCGGCCTTGGACCCCGTTGCGCGGTAGCCAAGCTTTTCGTAGAACGCGAGCGCGCCGGCGTTGTTCGCGCGCAGCTCTAGATGCACTTTGAAAATGCCTGCCGTGCGTGCAGAGGCCTCGAGCCACTCGAGCAGCTGGCGGCCGATGCCTTGGCGCTGGTAACCCGGCTGCACGGCGAACAGATTCAGATGAGCGTGGATGGCATAGAACTCCATGATCGCGAAGCCCACCACGCGGCGCCGATCGCGAGCCGCCAGCACCACGCAGTCGCGATTGCGCAAGCAGCGTTCGATGCGGCCCTCGGTCCACGACCACGCGAGCCCATGCTCGATGAGCTGGCGCGACATCGCGGCGATTGCCGGCGCGTCGTCCATATGGGCCAGACCTAACCGAACCTGCGTCACGGCTTGAGTATAGTGGCAACGTGACGAGATCGGCACCACGGAAAGACTGCGACATTGCCTGTGTAGTGTTGGCGGCCGGCGGCTCGCGGCGGCTCGGAAGACCGAAGCAGCTCGTGCGCCATCGCGGCCGCACATTGCTGCAAAATGCCGTGAAGGCGGCCCGCGGCGCACTGCCCGATGCGCCGCTGATCGTGGTGGTCGGTGCCGACGCCTTGCGCATCCGGCTGGTGCTGCGCCGCGCGCGGTGCCGCGCACAAGTGGCCCAGAACGCGGGCTGGGCGCAAGGCATGGCGACTTCGCTTGGGGTCGGTCTCGCCGCCCTCCCGCGCTCAGCGCGAGCCGCACTCGTTCTGCTCGTCGATCAGCCGCACGTCGACGCCGCGGCGCTCGAGCGTCTCGTGGCCGCATGGCGGCGACGTCCTCGCAGGCCGGCCGCCGCCCGCTACGACGGCCGCGTGGGCGTGCCGGCGGTGCTGCCGCGTGCGAATTGGCGTGCACTGGAATCATCGCGCGGAGACGAAGGCGCCCGCGCGCTGCTGCGCGGCGCCGCGGCGCTCACACTCGTCGACATGCCGGAAGCCGCGCTCGATATCGATACGCCGGCGGACGTGCAGCGGCTGCTACGGGCGCCGCATCTGTAGCGGGATGATCGCGGTACCGTACTAGCCGGCCGCTTTGGTTGCGCAGTTCACCCAACCGGTGACGCCGCTCGAGTAATGCTCTTTCTTCCAGATCGGCACGCGCGCTTTGGCTTCGTCGATCACGTAGCGGC
>CAMPKU010000352.1 GCA_946887385.1 uncultured Gammaproteobacteria bacterium | reverse complement strand
CCCCCCCCCCCCCCCCCCCCCCCCCCCCCCCCCCCCCCCCCCCCCCCCCCCACGCTCAAGGTCGGGATCGTGCGCGATCCCGATGATCTATTTCTCGTGTTGATTCAGGCGCCGCCGGTCCCAGCGCCGTAAGGCGAGTGCCTCGGCCGCGCGGCGCGGCCGTCATTCCGGGCGAATGGAGTAGCCGAGCGTCTTCCACTGTTCGGCGTCGAGCCTCATCGTCAGCGACTCCACGCTGGCGCGTCCGCCGTACTTGATGCGGTATTGAACGAACACGTGCTCGCCGGGCGGCTCCCAGGGCACCGTCGCCGTGTACTTCGCCGCCACCAGCTCGCGGCCGCTGGGCGTGCCAAGGCCGGGCTGCACGCGCCACACCCTCGCTTCCCACTCTTCCTTGGTAATTCGCGCTTGGAAGAGCCGGGCGGCGGTTTCCCAGCTCCCGCCGTAGTCGCCGGCGTCGATCTGCGCGAGCCATTCTCGCGCGCGCGCTTCGGCAGCCTGCGCGTACTGCACCTCCGTAGGCGGCGTGCCGCAGGCCGCGAGGAACAGCGACATAGCGATCGCAGCTTTAGGTGCAATGGTGCTCATCGCGTGACCTCTCGTTCAGCATAGGCGACGGCCCTTCGGACAACCTCGCCGCTCGTCACGGCTACCAGCCGTTCGCGTAGCGGATTGTCGCGCGCTGCCCGCAGACCGCATAGTCGGCGCCATGGCAACGTTGCCGATCGACCACTCGGACGAGGGCTTCGCGGCGCGCGCGCGCCCGTCATCGGCCGGACCCGCGCTGCTGACGATCTTTCAGCTCGTGTTCTGGAGCCTGTGGGCGGCGGTTTTCATTGTGCTCGTACGCCCGCATCACCCGTTCCACGACATCTTGCTGCGGCAGACGGCCGCCGCCGCCGTAACCGGCCTGGCGTGCAGTGCCGTGCTCGAGCGGCTGCAAACGCTGCTGCACGCCCGAACGCCCCGATTCGCGATGTTCGTGAGCATACCGCTCGGCAGCGTGTTGCTGGGATTCGCGTGGTACGCGCTCGCGTCCTGGGCGGGCCGCGCGCTCGACCCCTTCCTGTTCACGCCCGTGAGGGTGCCGGGCGGCGAGCTCTTCGCGCCGGCGCAGATCGCCACGTTCGCCGCGGTGCTGCTGCTTTGGAGCCTGCTTTATCTCGCGCTCGTGTATTGGCGCGACCACCGCGAGCAGAGAGAACGGCTGCAAAGAGCCGAGGCGCTCGCGCAGGAAGCGCGGCTGCGGATGTTGCGCTACCAGTTGAACCCGCACTTTCTGTTCAACGCGCTCAATTCGATCGGCGCGCTGGCGGGCGAGGCGCCTGATCGTGTGCAACGCATGGTCGGGGAGTTGTCGGGCTTCCTGCGCTACTCGCTGCTCGATTCGGAACGGCTCGAGGTGCCGCTCGGCGACGAGCTGCGCGCCGTGGCGCATTACCTCGAGATCGAGAAGGTGCGCTTCGAGGACGACCTCGACGTGCGCATCGAGCTCGAGCCGGCTGCGGCCGAGCGCACGTTACCGGGCTTTCTCGTCTTGCCGCTCGTGGAGAACGCGATCAAGCATGGCCGACGCACGAGCGCCAAGCCGCTGCGCATCACGGTCACGGCCCGAGTCGAAAACAGTGCGCTTCTTATAGAAGTGAAGAACACCGGAGCCTGGGTAACGCTGCCGCCATCGGCGCTGCGTGTGGCCGGCACCGACACCGGCCTCCACAACGTTCGCCAACGTCTCCGTGCACACTATGCCGGGCGCCACGCGTTCGAGGTGTATGAAGACGGGGGCTGGGTTCATGCGCGAATCCGGATCGACTTGTGACCGCCAAGCCTCTGCGAGCGGTGATCGTGGACGACGAGCGGCTCGCGCGCCGCGCGCTGCGCACGCTGCTGGCCGCGGAGCGCGGCGTCGACGTGGTCGGCGAGGCCAGCCGCGTCGACGAAGCCGAAGCGCTGATTCGCCGCGAGCGACCCGGCGTGGTGTTTCTCGACGTTCAGCTTCGCGGCGAGACGGGCTTCGAGCTGCTCGCGCGCGACGCGGGCCCGTTTCAGACCATTTTCGTCACGGCGTTCGATGCTTACGCGGTGCGCGCCTTCGAAGTGCACGCGCTCGATTATCTTTTGAAGCCCGTCGATCCCGCGCGGCTAGCCGAGGCGCTCGCACGTGCGCGCGAGCCCGAAGCGACTCGCGCAGCCCCAAAGCGGCCGGCCACGTACCGCTACGACGATCTCTTTTTCCACGACGATCCGCGGCGCCCGCGCTTCCTGCGCATTCGCGAGATCGCCTTCATCTTGGCCGCCGGCAACTACACCGAGGTCTATACGGCCGGCGGTCCCTCGCTGCTCGTGTTGCGCTCGCTCTCGACGTGGGAAGCGCAGCTCCCCGACACGCCGTTCGTGCGCGTGCACCGCTCGGCGCTCGTGAACATGGATTACGTGGAACGCATCGAGCGCGGCGCCGGCTACACGTACGAGCTCTACGTGCGCGGGCATGCGACGCCGCTCGCGATGAGCCGGCGCCGGGCGCTGGAGCTGAAAAGCTAAAA
>CAMPKU010000351.1 GCA_946887385.1 uncultured Gammaproteobacteria bacterium | reverse complement strand
CCTCGAGGGCTCTCATGTCATCGTCAGCGCACGCGCTTCACTTCGATGAGGCCGTACTCGGTGTTCGCGGCGAAGCCGCGAACGGTGCCGTCGCGGGCGACTTCGAACTCGACATCGACGCCTGGGGGGTTAGGCGATCCCGGGACCATCAGGAAGAACTCCGTCTCCGAAGTCGCGCGCAGCTCGTAAGGTATCGAAGGCATCGAGCCGACGCCCTGCGCGAACAGCGTGCCCCGCTTCAGCGTCAGGTCGATCGCGAAGCCGCCGCGGCCTTCGTATCGACCTACGTAGCGTTCGAGGAGCGCCTGATCGAGCTCGATCGACTTGGGCACGACGAGCGCGGGCCGCGGCCGGCCGCGAGCGACGGTCTCGATCGCGGACACCGGCGGCCGCACCCAAAGCCAGGCCGCGCAGACCAGGATCACGGCTCCGAGGAACACTGCCGGGTGAAACTTCGGAATCATTGTCGGTACCTCAGGCGGACGCTCGTACGACGGTGTCGGGCCTACAGAGCATCCAGTCGAGCCGGCTCCAGCGGCGGCGCGCAAGCTCGCGGACGAACAAGGCGAGCGCCGCGAGCCCGATTTGGTACCCGATGATCGTCGTCGTCGCCGTCGTGGGCCACGAGACATGGACCGCCGTCCGCATCAACGCGAGCATCACGATCACGGCGAGCACGGCATCGCGCCAGCCGATCCGCGCCGTCACGATGAGCCCGATGTACGTGCTGAGCGTTGTGCCGAGCGCGAGCAAGCCCATGCCGAACGCGAGCACGCGTGTGGGCAGCGCCAGCGAATCGCCGATCGCCACGAGCAGCAGGAGCAGCACGCCGAGCGTGTAGCAGTTGTGGCGCCAGAACGCGTTTTCGACGTGACGGAAGAGCTCCGCGCGCGTCCAACGCGCGCGCAGCCAGAGCGTGCGGCCGCGCGTGGCGGCGAGGGTGGCCACGGCACCCGTGGTAACGCTGATGATCGTGAGGAAGAACACCCACGCGAGCGGCGCCCACGCCGCCATGCTCATGACGTAGGTTGCGATCGCGATCGGCACGATTTGGCCGGCCGCGAGCGTCCATGGGCGCGCCGTGCCCACGAGGAAGGCGATCTCGCCGCCACCCCGGTAAGTCGAGCCCAAGAGCTCCGCGAGTGTCTGCCGCAACCGGCCGAGCGGCGCCTTGAGGCGCGGCGCCAGCAGGAAACCGGCGGCGAACGTCGTCCACAGCAGCGCACAGGCAGTCCAGGGTATGGCGAGCGACGTGGACGGTATCGCGATGAACGTGAGCGGCAACACGAGCGTCGCGACCATCACGAAGGAGCCGACGAGCAGCCCGATCGCGCCGCTCTTGCCCGTCAGCCACAGCACGACGTACAGAAAGCTCGCCGTGACGAACGAGACAGCAAACGCGCGTTCAAAGATGAGATCGAGCGACAGCGGCGTCTTGTAGTAATACATCACGATGGTGCCGGCCGCGAACAGCGCGGTCAGCGCGACCGTCACGAGTGCGCTCGCGAGCAGCTTCGCGCGGCCGTGCGGTAGAACGTAGAGATAGTGGCTCGACGCAAGCCGCGCGAACAACGCTGGCAGTAACGATGCGCCGAACACGAAACAGAGGAGCCCGGCGACGGGGAGCAGAAAGATGAAGGTCTCAAGCGCGAGCAACAAACGGGATGGATCGCCACTGCGGCCCGTCAACGGCGGCAAGAAGAGATTCAGCGCCGCGCCGCCGATGCCGGCGACAAGGCCGGCCGTCGTGATCACGCGTAGCAGCACAGTGCCCGTGAAGTTCGTGTAGATCAGCCGCGCGAGCGCGTTCATCGATGAAGCTCCAGGAAGATCTCCTCGAGCGTGAGCTGCTCGATCTCGAGCTCCGCATCGAGCCCTTGGGCGAGAGCCGCGTGCGCTTCCGCGTGCCAGCCCTGCACGATGGCGGCCGCCGTGGTGCCGTTGCGCTGTAGGCGCAGCGCGTTTGGAATCTCGATAGACGCGGGCAGAGGGCTCGTCGCGCGAACGTGCAAACGCACGACCGAATCCTTGAGCGAATCGAAGTCGCCCTGCCAGTACATGCTCCGATCCTTCAGGATCCAGATCTTGTTCGCGAGCCGCTCGACGTCGGACACGATGTGCGACGAGAACACGACCGACCGATCGCCGTCCGCGGCCACTTCGATGATCTGTTCGAGGAACTGGCGCCGCGCGACGGGATCGAGGCTTGCGACGGGCTCATCGAGAATCAGAACGTCGGGCCGGTGGCCGAGCCCGAGCAAGATCGACAGCTTCTGACGCTGCCCCACGGACATGTTCTTCACCCGCTGGTTGAGATCGACTTCCCACTCGCGGCTCAAGCGCCCGACGAGCTCGTCGTCCCACTTCGGATAGAACGAGGCGATGACGCCGATCTGGTCGGCGGCGGTGAGCTGGTTCACGAGCTCGTCCTGCTGCGGCACGAAACCGACGCGCGCTTTGGCTTTGCCCGGCAGCCGGTAACTGTCGTAGCCGAACAGCTGCACGCTGCCGGCCGTCTGGGTGTGGAGAATATGCAGGTGGCAGCCGGC
>CAMPKU010000350.1 GCA_946887385.1 uncultured Gammaproteobacteria bacterium | reverse complement strand
CCAAGCCGGTAGCGGCAGCCGTCAAGGAGTTCTTCGGCTCGAGCCAGCTCTCGCAATTCATGGACCAGAACAACCCGCTGTCGGAGGTCACGCACAAGCGGCGCGTCTCGGCGCTTGGACCAGGCGGCCTCACGCGCGAGCGCGCAGGTTTCGAGGTCCGCGACGTGCATCCCACGCACTACGGGCGCGTGTGTCCCATCGAGACGCCGGAAGGTCCGAATATCGGTCTCATCAACTCGCTATCGGTGTATGCACGCACGAACGAGTACGGCTTTCTGGAAACGCCGTATCGCCGCGTCACCGACGGCAAGGTGACGGCCGAGATCGATTACCTGTCGGCCATCGAGGAAGGCCAGTACGTGATCGCGCAGGCCAATGCCGCGCTGTCGCCGAAAGGCGAATTCACGGAAGACCTAGTGTCGAGCCGTCACCAGAACGAGTTCGCGCTGTTGCCGGCCGAGCAGATCCAGTACATGGACGTCTCGCCGAAGCAGATCGTGTCCGTGGCCGCGTCGCTGATTCCGTTCCTCGAGCACGATGACGCGAACCGCGCGTTGATGGGCTCGAACATGCAGCGGCAAGCAGTGCCGACGCTCCGCACCGAGACGCCGCTCGTCGGCACGGGCATGGAGCGCGCGGTGGCCGTCGACTCGGGTGTCACCGTGGTTGCACGCCGCGGCGGTGTCGTCGATTCCGTCGACGCGTCGCGTATCGTCGTGCGCGTAAAGGACGAGGAAACGAAGGCCGGCGAGGCCGGCGTCGACATCTATAACCTCACGAAGTACACGCGCTCGAACCAGAACACCTGTATCAATCAGCGGCCGCTGGTGAAAGCCGGCAACGCGATCGAGAAGGGCGACGTGCTCGCCGACGGTCCGTCGACGAGCATGGGCGAGCTCGCGCTCGGCCAAAATCTGCTCGTCGCGTTCATGCCGTGGAACGGCTACAACTTCGAGGACTCGATCCTGATCTCGGAGCGCGTGGTCATCGAGGATCGTTTCACCACGATCCACATCGAAGAGCTCACGTGCGTCGCGCGCGA
The DNA here is from genome assembly GCA_946887385.1 of uncultured Gammaproteobacteria bacterium. Next base: position 1,545 of record CAMPKU010000350.1, on the reverse strand, counting down.
TACCAAGCTTGGGCCCGAGGAAGTCACGGCCGACATCCCGAACGTCGGCGACGCCGCGCTCACGAAGCTCGACGAGAGCGGCATCGCGTTCATCGGCGCCGAGGTCGGCGCCGGCGACATTCTCGTCGGTAAGGTCACGCCGAAGGGCGAGACGCAGCTCACTCCGGAAGAGAAGCTGCTGCGCGCCATTTTCGGCGAGAAAGCATCGGACGTGAAGGACACGAGCTTGCGCGTGCCGCCCGGCATGGACGGCACCGTCATCGACGTGCGCGTATTCACGCGCGACGGCGTCGAGAAAGACGGCCGCGCCTTGTCGATCGAGCGCCAGGAGCTCGAGTCCGTGCGTAAGGATCTCGACGATCAGCAGCGCATTCTCGAGGACGACATCTATCAGCGCATCGAGAAGGCGTTGATCGGCAAGGTGGCCTCGGGCGGCCCGAACGGCCTCGCCGCGGGCGCGAAGATCACGAAGGCCTACTTGGACGAGCTGCCGCGCGAGCAGTGGTTCCAGGTTCGCGTGAAGGCCGACGAGGCCAACGCCGCGCTCGAGCAGGCCGCGGAGCGGCTGCGCTCGCAGAAAGCGCTGTTCGACAAGCGCTTCGACGAGAAAAAGCAAAAGATCACGGCCGGCGACGACTTGGCGCCCGGCGTGCTCAAGATGGTGAAGGTGTATCTCGCCGTGAAGCGCCGCGTGCAGCCGGGCGACAAGATGGCCGGCCGCCACGGTAACAAGGGCGTCATCTCGACGATCGTGCCCGTGGAGGACATGCCGTACGCTGCCGATGGCACGCCCGTCGACATCGTGTTGAACCCCCTCGGCGTGCCGTCGCGCATGAACGTGGGCCAGGTGCTCGAGACGCATCTCGGCTGGGCCGCGAAGGGGTTGGGGCTCAAGATCGGCGAGATGATTCGTAACGGCGGCGAGGTGAAGGAGCTGCGCGTTTTCCTCGACAAGATCTACAACCAAACGGGCGGCCAGAAAGCCGACATCACGTCGCTGAACGACGCGGAGGTCGGCGAGCTCGCGGAGAACTTGAGCCACGGCGTGCCGATCGCAACTCCGGTGTTCGACGGCGCGAACGAGGAAGAGATCAAACACCTCCTGAAGCTGGCCGATTTGCCCGAGACCGGTCAAACGGTGCTCTACGACGGCCGCACCGGCGAGCGGTTCGACCGCCCGGTCACCGTGGGCTACATGTACATGTTGAAGTTGAACCACTTGGTCGACGACAAGATGCACGCGCGCTCGACGGGTCCGTACAGCTTGGTCACGCAGCAGCCGCTCGGCGGCAAGGCGCAGTTCGGCGGTCAGCGCTTCGGCGAGATGGAAGTCTGGGCGCTCGAGGCGTACGGCGCGGCGTACACGCTCCAGGAGATGTTGACGGTGAAATCGGACGACGTGCAGGGCCGTACGAAGATGTACAAGAACATCGTCGACGGTACTCATGAGATGCAGGCCGGGATGCCGGAGTCGTTCAACGTGTTGGTCAAGGAGATCCGTTCTCTCGCGATCAACATCGAGCTCGACACGGCGGATTGAGCGGG
>CAMPKU010000349.1 GCA_946887385.1 uncultured Gammaproteobacteria bacterium | reverse complement strand
CGCGCGGGCTGCCGCTCATGAAGCCGCCGTACGGGCGGGTTACGGCATTCGATTTGAGCACGGGCGAGCAAGCCTGGATGGTGCCGAACGGCGATGGGCCGCGGAATCATCCGGCGCTCGCGGCGTTGAATCTGCCGCCGCTCGGCGATGCCACGCCGTCCGCCGTGATCGCGACGAAGACGCTGCTGTTCGTGACGCAAGCGGACAAGAGCACGCCGCGCTCGCCCGTGAACGTGGGCGGCACGAAGTTCCTGGCGCTCGACAAAGCCACCGGCGAGACGCTGGCGTCGATCGATCTTGGAGTGGGGCAAAACGGCACGCCGATGACGTACCTGCATGACGGCAAGCAATACGTCGTCGTCGCCGTCGGCAGCACGGATTACCCTGCGGAGCTGGTCGCACTGGCGTTGCAGTAGCTCGCCTTTCCCGCATCGGTGCTAGGAGGCGCAAGACCACCGTGGGCTTTTGGTTCGTGACCGCCGCCGTGATCGCGCTGCCGGTGTGGGCGATGCTCGCTTACAACCGGCTCGTGCGGCTGCGTAATCAAGCGCGCACGGCGTGGGCCGATATCGACGTGCAGCTCACGCGCCGGCACGACCTGGTGCCGCAGCTCGTGGCCGCCGTTCGCGGCTATGCAGAGCACGAGCGGGTGGCGCTCCAAGCCGTGACGGAGCTTCGCTCGGAAGCGCTCGCGGAGAAAAGCCCCGCGCGGCTCGGCGCAGTGGAGTCGGCGCTGGAGCAGGCGATGGGCCGGCTGCTTGCGCTGCAGGAGGCATATCCCGACCTCAAAGCCAGCGACAACTTCCTTGCGCTACAGCGCGACCTCGTCGACGTCGAAGATCACTTGCAGTACGCGCGCCGTTTCTACAACGGCGCCATTCGCGACTACAACGATGCCGTGCAGCGCGTGCCGGACCTCGCCGTCGCGCGCGCGTTCGGGTTCGGGCCCGGCGAGTTCTACCAGGCCGAGAGCGAGCAACGCCCGGCCGTGCCGGTGCGCATCTCGTGAGTAGAGCGCTGCGCGCTTCGTGGACGGCGCTGTGCTTGGCCGCCGTCGCGTCCGTCGCGCTCGCGCAGCAGGACGAGCGCATCCTCGATTACGCCGTCGAAGTCACGATCGCAGCTGACGGCGCACTCGACGTTGTTGAGCACATCGCCGTGCATGCGGCAGGCACCCAGATCCGCCGCGGCATCTACCGCGATTTTCCAACGCGTTACCGCGACCGCTACGGCAACAACGTCGTGGTGAGTCTCGAGGTGGCAGGCGTGGAGCGCGACGGCGCGCCCGAGCCGTGGTTCACGGAGCGGCGCGCGAACGGCGTGCGCATCAACACCGGCAACGACGACTTCCTGCCGCGCTTGCCGAGCGAGTACCGGTATACGCTGCGCTATCGCACCACCCGGCAGATCGGCTTCTTCGCCGATCACGACGAGCTCTATTTCAACGCCATCGGCACGGGCTGGAATTTCGCAGTCGAGCGCGGCACCGTCGAAGTGCGCTTGCCCGAGCCCGTGCCCGTCGAGCGCTTGGAGGTGGAAGCGTACACGGGCCCGCAAGGTGCGCAGGGGCGCGGCTACACGGCGCGCGTCGTCGCCCCGGGTGTCGCGCGCTGGGAGCTCACCGCTCCGCTCATGCCGCGCGAGGGCCTGACAATCGTGCTGAGCTTCCCGAAGGGTGTGGTTGCCGAGCCCACGCAGGTCGAACGCGCCGGCCGGCTGGTGGGCGACAATCGCGGCGTGCTTGTAGCGCTCGTCGGTCTTGCGCTGCTGCTGTTCTACGTCGTGCGCCGCTGGCGGCAGGTGGGCCGCGATCCCAGCGCCGGGGTTGTCATTGCTCGCTACGAGCCGCCCCGAGACCGCTCGCCCGCGGAGCTCAGGTTTTTGAAGAAGCGCCACTACGACACGCGCTGCTTCACGGCAGATCTCCTCACGGCGGCCGTGGACGGCGGCGTGCAGATCGAGTGCGAGGACCGTGCGCTACTCAGCGATCGCTGGCGGCTTGCGCGCAGCGCGGCCGACAAGCCGGGCCGTTTCCCGTCGGTTACGGCGTTGGTCGAAAGCCTGTTTCCGGCGGGTGCGGGCACGCTCGAGCTCGCGAAGAAGAACGCCGCGCGCCTCGTGAGCGCCCACCAAGCGCACGCCAAGGTGTTGACCAAGCGTCTGCACGGCAGCCACTTCAATCGCAACGTGGGCAGCATCGTGAGGGCTATCGTCATCGCCGTCGCGACGGCAGTCGTCGCGTTGATCGTGTCGGGAGGCGGCGGCGTTCCGTTCATCATCGGTATCGCCGTGCTCATGGTGCTCGTTGTGATCGCGTTCGCCATTCTCGTTCAAGCGCCCACGCTCGAAGGCCGCAAGCTGCTCGACGAGATCGCGGGGCTCACGCTTTATCTCAGCGTCGCCGAGCGCGACGAGCTTGCCGGCATGCAAGGCCCGAGCGGGGCACCGCCGCTCGACGCCGAACGATACGAGGCGCTCTTGCCTTACGCTGTGGCGCTCGACGTCGAGGATGCGTGGACGAAGAAGTTCACGGCGGCCGTCGGCGCCGCTGCGGCGGCAGAAGCCACGGCCCGCATCGCCTGGTATCACGG
>CAMPKU010000348.1 GCA_946887385.1 uncultured Gammaproteobacteria bacterium | reverse complement strand
GGCGAGCTGGATCGTGATCGTGCCGCGCGACCGTCCGACGCCGAAGTTCTTGTAGAAGCCGGCGCCCCTGTCGAGGATCACCGGCACACTCGCCAGCGACAGCACGTTGTTGATGACCGTGGGCTTGCCGAACAGCCCCTTGATCGCCGGCAACGGCGGGCGATACCGCACCACGCCGCGCTTGCCCTCCAGGCTCTCGAGCAGCGATGTCTCCTCGCCGCAAATGTAGGCGCCGGCCGCTTCGCGCACCTCGAGATGAAACGCTCGGCCGCTGCCGGCAACGTCGTCTCCCAGCAAGCCCGCAGCGTGCGCGCGCTCGATCGCCGCACGCATCGTTTTGATGCCCTGCGGATACTCGGCGCGGATGTAGACAAAGCCCTTCGTGGCACCCACGGCGATGCCGGCGATCGTCATGCCTTCGATGAGCACGAACGGATCGCTTTCGAGGATCATGCGATCGGCGAATGTACCGGAGTCGCCTTCGTCCGCGTTGCAGACCACGTACTTCTGCTCCGCCGCCGCGCCGAGCACTGTCTTCCACTTGATGCCCGTGGGGAACGCCGCGCCGCCGCGCCCACGCAAGCCGGAATCAGTAACAGTGGCCACGATTTGCTCACCCGTGAGCTTCAGCGCGTTCGCAAGCCCTCGATAGCCGCCGTGCGCGCGATAGTCGTCGAGCGATAGCGGATTCACGATGCCCACCCGCGCGAACGTGAGGCGCGTTTGCCTCTTGAGATACTCGATGCTCTCGGTGGGCCCGAGCGCGAGCGCGTGCTGGCCGCCGGTTAGGAATTCGGCGTCGAACAAACTTGCCACGTCGCCGGGCGCCACAGGCCCGTACGCGTGCCGCACATCGCCGACGAGCACCTCGACGAGCGGCTCGAGCCAGTACAAGCCGCGCGAGCCGTTGCGGACGATGGCAACGTTCGCGCCTCGTTGCCGCGCTTCGGTCGCGATCGCCGCCGCGACGGCGTCGGCGCCCAGCGACCGCGCCGTCGTGTCGGAGGGAACGAAAACCGTAGTGGTCGCCATGGTTACGCCAGAATCTCGTCGAGCCGCTCGGGCGTCACGCGGCCATACACGGTTTCGTCGACCATCACGGCCGGCGAGCATGCGCAGTTACCGAGGCAGTAAACAGGCTCGAGGCTGAAGCGTCCGTCGGCCGTCGTCCCATGAAAATCCACGCCCAGCTTCTCGCGTGCATAAGCCTCGAGCGCGCGTGAGCCCATCGATTGGCACGCTTCGGCTCGGCACACGTACAACGTCTGCTTGCCGGGCGGCTTGGTGCGAAAGAAGTGATAGAACGTGACCACGCCGTGCACCTCGGCGCGCGACAAGTTCAGCACGTCGGCGACGATCGGCACGGCCGTCTCCGGCAGGTAGCCAAACCGATCCTGCACGGCATGGAGGATGGGCAGCAGCGCGCCGGCCTCGGCAACGCCGGCTTCCGCTAAGCGGCGAATCTCGCGCGACTCTTCTTGCGCCACCGGATTTCCTTGGGAGTAGAGGGCCGCAACCGCACATGCTCGTGAACGCGGCTATGGTTCGTCCAATGAAAAGGGTGGATCGCCCAATAGAGGGCTTCGATCAGGGGGCGTTGGCAGCGTTGATCTCGCGCTCGAAATCCGCGTTGGCCACCGAGCTCAAGAGCGCGCCGCTCATCGGCGACAACGGCTCGCGGTCGGAGAGCACCAGGCCCACCAACTGAGTTTGAATCGGTTCGATTATGTCCACCGCAACGAGATCGTCGCCGCCGAAAAGCGCCTTCGGAAACGTGTGCGGAACAATGCTCGCCCATGCGCCGTAACGCAGGTGCGAAAGAACGGCCAGGTACGAGTTGCTGACCACGCCCGGGTTGATGTCCACGCCGACCGAAGCGGAAATATTGTTGAGGATGCGGCGGTTCTGCATGTCCTCGCTCAACAAGCAAAGACGTTGCGCAGCCGCCTCCTTCCACGTGATTGCTGCATTGGCCGTTGCTGGATGTCCGCGCTGCGCCACCACCACGTAGCGCTCGCGATAGAGCGGCACTTTGCGCACGTGCTCCAGCGGCTCGTTCTCGAGATACGTGACGCCGGCGTCGATCTCGAATGCCTCGAGCGCCCTCTGAATGGCGCGCGACGTCATCGAGCGGATGTCGACGTGCGCCGCCGGATGCGCCGCGGTGAACCGCGACGTGAGCAACGAGACAGCCGACATCGCGGCCGGTATCACGCCGATGCGCAGCGTACCGACGAGCCCGCGGCGTGAGCCGGCAAGATCGTCCTTGAGGCTGTCGTAGTCGACGAGTATCTGCCGCCCCCACAGGAGCAGCTTCTCGCCTTCCTCCGTCAACCGCACGAAACGGTGATCGCGGATCACGAGCCGAACGTCGAGGTCCTCTTCGAGCTTCTTGATCGCGGCCGTAAGGGTGGGCTGCGTAACGCTGCACGCCTGCGCGGCGCGCGCAAAGTGTTGCTCGCGCGCCAGGGCGACGAAATAGGTCAGGTGCCGGATGAGCATGGACGCGTGTTCTACCACATGCCGCGGCGCAGGAGCAGTCAGCGCCGTCGTTGGATCCGACTCTCGAGAGCGGCTAGCTCCTCACGCGTGTTGATGTTCGAGA
>CAMPKU010000347.1 GCA_946887385.1 uncultured Gammaproteobacteria bacterium | reverse complement strand
TCACGCTCGATGACGTCTCGCACGTTGTCGTCGGCGTGATGCCGCCGCGGTGGGATGCGATTGCCACCGTGCAGGCCGAGATATGGCTGCCGCTATTTCTCGGTCCCCCGCCGGCAACTCGTTCGGTAGCCACCATGCAAGTCGTCCAGATTGTCGGTCGGTTGCGTCAAGACGTTCCCGCCGATGCGGTCGGCCGCGAGCTCGATACCTTGCTCGAGCGCGCGATCGAAACAGCGCCCGCTCGGCTGTTCCCGGAAGGTGTCACGACGCGTGTCGTTGCACCGTGGGATCTGGCCGGCACGAGCGCGCGCGATGCGCTGCTCGTGCTGCTTGGGGCTGTCGGCCTCGTGCTGCTCGTAGCCTGTTCGAACGTAGCGAATCTGCTGCTCGCGCGCGGCGCGTCGCGTGCGCGCGCAGTGGCGTTACGTGCGGCGCTCGGCGCGAGCACCTCGCGGCTCGTGCGGGCACTGTTGATCGAGTGCCTCGTGCTTGCGCTTGCGGCCGGCGTGGCCGGCCTCGCGCTCGGGTGGGTCACGCTCAAGGTTCTCGTGCGGATGCAGCCGCCCACTCTGCCCGCATTCGATGACGTGAGCCTCGATGCGATGGTGCTCGCGTTCACTTTCGGCGTGTCGGCGCTGACGGCGCTCATCTTCGGTCTCGCACCCGCCTTGCAGCTGCGATCCGGAAAGGTTGGTGATGCGCTCAGGCACGGCGCCTCGGGCGTCGTGCGCGGCGGCAGCGGTGCCAGGATGCGTAAGCTGCTCGTGGTAGCGCAGATGGCGATCTCCGTAGTATTGCTCGTCAGCGCGGGACTGCTCGTGCGAAGTGTCATCAACTTGCAGCGCATCGATGTCGGTTTCGACACGACGAGCTTGTTTGCGGTGCAGGTGGCGTTGCCGCGCACGAAATACCAGACGCCGACGAGCCGCGATGTGCTCTCGGAGCAGCTCCTCGAGCGGGTGCGATCGTTGCCCGGCATCGCCGCCGCAACCCAGGCGTTCGTCGCGCCGACGAATCCCGTGACGGCCTCCGCTAACCTCGAGGTCGGCGGCACGACGCTCAGCGACGCGGACGCGCCCACAACTTTCTCGTTCAACTACGTGCGGCCGGATTACTTCAGCGCGCTCGGCATTCGTTTGCTCGAGGGCCGTACGTTCACGGCCGACGAGCTCGCGACCGGCACGGCCGTAATCGTCAATCGCGCCGCTGCGGAGCGCTTCTGGCCCGAGGGAAATGCCATTGGCGGCGAGCTAGGGGGTTGGGGGCGCGACAGGGTCACCGTCATCGGCATCGTCGACAACGTCATTGCGGGCGGGCTGGCGCAGCGGCGAGATACTCCGCAGCTCTACGGAGCATTCGGCTCCGCGCGCGTGCCGACGTTCATCGGCGCAACTCCCGGGCTTACGCTAATGGTGCGTGCGGCAACGGACCCAGCGGACGTCATCCCAGCGATTCGTGCCGCGACGGTGGCGCTCGATCCCGAAATCGCGATACAGAACGTGCAGCTGACAGACACGGCGCTCGCGACCTCGATCGCTGGACCGCGGTTCAACATGGCGCTCTTGACCGCGTTCGCCGCGATCGCGCTGGTGCTCGCGGCCGTCGGCCTTGCGGGCGTGATCGGCTACGAGGTTACGGAGCGCAGGCACGAGTTCGGCATCCGGATGGCTCTCGGAGCGCGGACCGAGAACGTCCGCCGTCTGGCGATGAAGCACGGGTTGACACCGGCGTTCGCCGGCGTGGCGCTCGGCGTGATCGGCGCGCTGTTCGCAACGCAGCTCGCGGCGAGCTTGCTGTACGGCGTCGCACCGCGCGATCCGGTGACGTTCGTCGCCGTCGCCGGGCTGCTCGTGCTCGTCGCGCTCGGCGCGAGCTGGTTGCCGGCGCAGCGCGCCACGCGTGTCGATCCGATCACGGCGCTCCGCGCCGATTAGCGGCGCAACGCAAGCTCGCGCAACGCCGTCTCGAGCACCTCGTCTCGGCCCTCGCGAATGCCGTCGACCGTCGGTTGAACGACAATGTCGGGCACAATGCCGATGCGCTGTGTCGGCGATCCATCGGGGTAGAAAACGCCGAGCCCGCTGAACCGCGACGTGAGGCCGCCCGGCAACGGTAGCGTCGACACGTTGCCGTCGGCGCCCTGAGTCGTGCTGCCGACGACAAACGCGCGAGGCGAAGCGCGTAGCGCCATGGCCGTGTATTCGGCTTGGCTCACGGTGGTCTCGTCCACGAGTATCGAGGCCGGGCCGGCGTAGTGCGGCGCCAGCGGCTGCAATTGCACCGGTGTGCGCATGACGAACGCGCCGGGGTTCGCGATGTCGGGGCCCGAGGTGCGCGCGAACTCGGTCGGCTCGCGAACGAGGTGGCCGCCGAGTGCGAACACGACGAACTCGCTCGGGTAGTTTCGGATGTCGACGACGAGGCCGCGAGCGCGCTGCATCTCCTCGATGTAACCGCGGACATCGGCTTGCCGGATCGTCGAGAGCTTCAGGTACGCGACGTCTTCCGTCAGCCATTGAAACGTTTCGCCCGGTTTATCGTGCGTGGTGAGCACACGGTAGTCGATCTCGGCAGCGGGAATCCGCTCGGCGCTCACATCGACGGTACGCGC
>CAMPKU010000346.1 GCA_946887385.1 uncultured Gammaproteobacteria bacterium | reverse complement strand
ACGCGATCTGCCAAGGCGTAATGCCGGTCGTAGCTGAGCTCGTGGCGCACGAACAGCGAAATCAGCGTCGCGCATGCAACACCCAGTGCCAGCCCCGCAACGTTGATCGCCGTATACAGCCTCTGCGCGAGCAGCTGTCGAACGGCCATCGCGAGGTAGCTGCGAAGCACGGCGCCTCTGTCCCTATGGCACAGCGTTAAATCGCGAGCTCGTTCGCCGCCACGACTCGCCCGTCGAGCAAATTCACGATGCGGTGCGCCCGCGCCGCGTGCGTCGGCGAGTGCGTGACCATGAGCACCGTCGTGCCCTGCTCGTTCAGCGTCGTGAGCATGCCCAACACTTCCTCACCGTTCTTGCTGTCGAGGTTGCCGGTGGGCTCGTCGGCCAGGATGAGCTTCGGATTACCGACGACGGCGCGCGCCACGGCCACGCGCTGCTGCTGGCCGCCCGAAAGCTGATCGGGCTTGTGCTTCGCCCGTGCGCTCAAACCCACGAGCTCGAGCGCCTCGCGTACGAGATTGCGGCGCTGCGGCTTGCTCACCTTCTGATACAGCAATGGCAGCTCCACGTTCTCATACACGTTGAGCTCGTCGATCAGGTTGAAGCTCTGGAAGATGAAGCCGACGTTGCCCTTGCGTAGATTCGCGAGCCGGTTCTCAGAGTATTGCGAGATCTCGCGCTCGAAGAAGAAGTATTGGCCGCTGCTCGGGTTGTCGATGAGCCCCACGATGTTCAACAACGTCGACTTGCCGCAACCCGAGGGGCCCATCACAGCGACGAACTCGCCGTTCTCGAGCGCGAAGTCGATGCCGTCGAGCGCCGTGGTCTCGAGCTCCGTGGTGCGGTACTTCTTGCTGATGCCGGATAGCTTGATCACGTGACGGTCCCCCTCTTCACCGGCGCTTACCCGGCGCCTGTCAGCTCGAGCCGATCGAAACGCTCGAGACTTTCGTAGCTCGATGTGACGATGCGCTCGCCGTCGCGGAGGCCGTCGAGCACCTCGATGCCTTCCGGATTGCGCCGCCCGAAACGCACGGCGCGCCGCTCGGCGTATTGCCCCGACTCGTCCAGCACGAACACCCACTGCCCGCCCGTGTCGTCGTAGAACGCGCCGTTCGCGACGACGAGCGTGTCGGCCGGTTGGCCGATCTCGAGCCGCATGCGCACGGTTTGACCGCGGCGGATCTGCGGCGGCGCATCGGCCCTGAATTTGAGGTCGATCTCGAATTGCCGGTCGCGAACGCCAGGGTACTCCTTCGCGACTTCGAGCTCGTACGTCTTGCCGCCGATCTCGACTTCGGCGAGCTGCCCCACCGTCACGCGCGACAGATAGAACTCGTCCACGAACGCGGAGACCTTGAACGCGTCCTGCTCGTCGACCTGGCCCACGCGTTGCCCCCGCGCCTTCGACTCGCCGGGGTTCGCCTCGAGCGACGTGAGCTGCCCTTCGATGGGCGCCACGATGATGAGGTTGCTCAAGTTGTCGCGGGCAATCGCGAGGCTCTGGTTCATCGAGTCGAGCGCGTCGCTCATGCGCGTGAGCTGATTGGCCCCGAACTCCTCGTCCAAGCGCAGCTGCTGCTGCACCGGCACGCGCAGGCTACGGTAGCGCGTGAGCTCGGCCTCGAGGTCGTCGAGCTGCCCTTGCGTCGCGCCGCCCGTGGCGAGCAACGGTCGCCTGCGTCCGAGCTCGCGCGTGAGGCGGTCGATCTGGTAGTCGATCTCGATGAGCTCGCGCTGATTGCGCAGACGGCTCTGCTCGAAGTTCTGGCGCGTGGTGCTCAAGTAGTTGAGCTGCTCCGTGAGCTGCGCCTCGGCGCCAATCACCTGCAGCTCGAGGTTCGTATTCTTGAAAGTCACCAGCGGCTGGCCGGCCGTCACGAACGCGCCTTCCTCGACGTGCACGGCCGTGATCTGCCCGCCTTCGACGGCGTCGAGATACACCGTGGTGCGCGGCACGACGTTGCCGGTGACGGGGATGTACTCCCGAAACGTGTCGTAGGCCACCTGCGATACTGTGACTCGCTCGGCGCCTACCGTGAGCGTGCGCGTTAACCCGTACTCGACGTAGGCGTAAACCGCGAGCGCGGCGATCAGCACAGCGCCGGCCGCGATTGCCACGCGCTGCGGGGTGATGAGCCGTTGCTTGATGCGCGTGTCCATGGCGGACAGAACGATCTCGTCGTCGGCGGTGGCGGCGCCCGAGTCGTCTCTCGGCTTCAAAACCAGAATTGCCATTGCTGGCCTACTGTGTTACTTACGCAATACAGTAGAGATGTAATACAATGCCGTCAAGCGAGGGCTTTTAGCGATGGCACACGACGCACAAACCTGGGATGAAGACCGGCCGATCTACCGCCAGCTAATGCAGCAGATCGTGGCGCGGATCATCGATGAGACGTATCGCGAGGGCGATCTGCTGCCGTCGGTACGTCAAATCGCGAGCGACTTCCTCGTGAATCCGCTCACGGCCGCACGCGCGTATCGCGAGCTCGGCGATCTCACGGAAACGCGGCGCGGCATCGGGCTCGTCGTGAAGGAAGGCGTGCGCGACCTCCTGCTGCGCCGCGAGCAGAAGCGGTTCCTGCGCGAGGAGTGGCCGCTGATCCGCGAGCGCATCAAGGCGCTCGAGCTCGA
>CAMPKU010000345.1 GCA_946887385.1 uncultured Gammaproteobacteria bacterium | reverse complement strand
GTGCCGCGACTCGAGTACCCCGATCGCTTCGAGACTCGCTACGTCAGCGCCAACGTAACCGTCCGGTGATTACCGTCTTCCGGAGCTTAGCGTTGTCGGCTTAGCTGCTCTACCGATAAGTGGACACGGTGGACGTGTCCGCGTGGAGAGCAGATGGACACGCACATTGTTGGACAAGCGTCGCCTTTGGCGACGGACACGCTTGGGCGTAGGACCGCGCCGCGGCGACTTCGAACGGCGGAGGAGAAGCTCCAGATCGTCCGGGAGACGCTGGTTGCGGGAGCTTCTGTGGCGGAAATCGCGCGTCGGCATGGAGTTAATGCGAACCTGTTGTTCAGCTGGCGCCGCCAGCACGAGCAGGGCGTGTTGGCCGAACGCACGCGGCCGCCACGAGCCGCAAGGATGCTTCCGGTGCGGCTTGCCGCACCGAGGACTTTGCCGTCGCCGACGGCGGCAGCGGCGCCGGTGATCGAGATCGAGCTGCCGTGCGGAGCGCGGGTTCGGTTGATCGGCGATGTGACGGCTGAGCAGCTGAGCGCGGTGTTGAGCGCGCTGGCGCGCCGATGATCGGGTTGCCGGCCGGCACGAAGGTCTGGCTTGCGTGCGGCGTGACGGACATGAGGAAAGGCTTCGACGGGTTGGCGGCACTCGTGCAGCTGAGCTTGCACGAGGATCCGTTCTCGGGGCAGCTGTTCGTGTTCCGCGGTCGGCGTGGCGATCGAGTGAAGATCCTCTGGTGGGACGGCGATGGGCTGTGCCTGTTCGCGAAGCGGCTCGAGCGCGGCCGCTTCGTGTGGCCAAGAGCGACTGACGGCACGGTGCATCTGACGCAGGCGCAGTTGTCGATGCTGCTGGAAGGCATCGACTGGCGTCGGCCGCTGCGTACGCAAGCGCCGCAACTCGCGGTGTAGCAAAACCGAAATCGTGTTCGTTCTTGCGCGAGTGAAATCGTCGCGCAATCGTTGCTGCGTGCGTACAATCTGCGCATGCCGAAACGCATTGAGCTACCGAGCGACATCGAGAGCTTGAAGCGTTTGGTGATCGAGCAACGCGCGGCGCTCGACGCTGCGCGCGTGACGTTGTTATCAAGCCAGCTTGAGATCGAGAAGCTGAAGATCGAGCTCGCGCAGTTGAAGCGGCTGCGCTTCGGGCGCTCGAGCGAGAAGCTCGATGAGCGGATCGCGCAGCTCGAGCTCATGCTGGAGGAGCTCGAAGCGAGTGAGGCGCAGCTCACGCCGTTAAAGACGCTACCCGAGCCGCAAGCGCCGATCGAACGTTCACCGGCACCTGCTCGTCGGCCGCTGCCCGAACACTTGCCGCGCGAGACGGTGACGCATCAGCAAGAATGCGCCTGTCCTGAGTGCGGCAGCACGCTGCGGCCGCTCGGCGAAGATGTCTCCGAGGTTCTGGAATACGTGCCGGGCCGGTTCCGCGTGATCCGGCACGTGCGGCCGAAGGTCTCCTGCGGCCGATGCTCGACGATCGTGCAATCACCGGCGCCGAGCCGTCCGATCGCTAAAGGCCTGGCCGGTCCCGGGCTGCTGGCGCACGTGCTCACGTCGAAATACTGCGATCATCTGCCGCTGAACCGCCAGGCGCAGATCTATGCTCGGGAGGGCGTGGAGCTCAGTCGTTCGACGTTGGCCGACTGGGTCGGGGAGTGCAGCGCGCTGCTCAAGCCGCTCATCGACGCGCTCGCCGCTCACGTGCTCTCGGCCGAGAAAGTGCACGCCGATGACACGCCGGTGCCGGTGCTGGTTCCCGGCCGAAGCACGACCAAACAAGGCCGGCTGTGGGCGTACGTGCGAGACGACCGGCCAGCCGCCAATGAGACGCCGCCGGCGGCGTGGTTCACTTACACGCCCGATCGCAAGGGCAAGCATCCAAGCGAGCACCTGCGGGACTATAAGGGGATCTTGCAAGCCGACGGCTATGCCGGGTTCGACCGGTTGTTCAATCCCGCCGATCCGAATCATCCGATCAAGGAAGCGGCGTGCTGGGCGCATGCGCGGCGGAAGTTTTACGACATCCATGTGGCGACGAAGTCGCCGCTCGCCGAAGAAGCGCTGCAGCGCATTGGAGATCTGTACGCCGTGGAGGAGTCCGTCCGGGGCCAGCCGCCCCCTGTACGGCGACGAGCTCGCCAGGCGCGAGCAGGTCCTAAGCTCGCCGAGCTCAACGCGTGGTTCATCGCGACGCTGAGGAAAGTGCCGAAGAAATCCGAGGTCGCGGGCGCGATCCGCTATGCGCTGTCGCGCTGGGAAGCGCTTGTACGCTACCGCGATGACGGGCGCATCGAGATCGACAACAACACCGTCGAGCGGGCACTGCGCGCCGTCGCGATCGGGCGCAAGAACTATCTGTTCGCCGGTTCCGATGCCGGCGGCGAACGCGCCGCTGCGATCTACTCGCTCGTCGGAACCGCGAAGTTGAATGACATCGATCCGCAAGCCTATCTGCGGCACGTGCTCGAGCGCATCGCTGAGCATCCGATCAATCGGATCGATGAGCTCCTGCCCTGGAACGTCGCGCCGCAACTGCAGGCGGCGCAATCGATCGCGGCCTGATCAGCGCCACGCGTCCCGCTCTACGTCAAGACGGCCTGGCCCGGACGGTTACCGTCCATGTGCGCAGCGTCTTGCCGCCAAACTCGCTCGTTCCTATCAAGTGGGTA
>CAMPKU010000344.1 GCA_946887385.1 uncultured Gammaproteobacteria bacterium | reverse complement strand
TTTGGTGGAGCAGAAGGGGATCGAACCCTCGACCTCCGCATTGCGAACGCGGCGCTCTCCCAGCTGAGCTACTGCCCCACAGGGCGCGAATTATCGGCTAGTGGCCGAGGCCGCCGCAAGCAGGCGCGTCGCCTTTTGCTCAATGCGCAGGCTGGGCCTCGTGCTCGGGCGTGAAGGAGCCCTCGAGGTGCTCGGGGGCATAGAGCGTGGTCATCACGGCGGTCGCCGCGACCAGCACGGCGATCAACACCCACTCCGCTTTGATGGTGCGCTGCAGGGCCGGCACGGCGGCGCCGTCGCCGGCGAGCAGCCGCGGGCCGAAGCGCCACTTGTTCTGCGCTGCCAGGGCCATGAGTGCCGCGAAGCCGAGCGACTTGCCGAGCACCATTGCACCGTAAGGCGTCGCGAGCTCGGCGAAGCTGCGGATGAACACCACGCTCATGATCAAACCGCACACGAATATCCCGGGCACGGCCCAAACGGCGTGCGCGGAGAAACGCTCAACGAGCGCGCCGCTGGCGGTACCTGTGTCGCGCGCGACGACGTAGAGCGCCGCCAAAGCGCCGAGCCACACGGCACCGACTGCCACGTGCACGAGCAGCAACGGTGCCAGAATCCAGCGCTGCGGATGAATCGCCGTGTGCCCCATCAGCGCAAACGAGAGCAATGCCAGCGCAGCGCCGCCGCAGGCGACCCACGTGTTGAGCTTGTTGGCGCGGTCCAGGCTTAGAAGAACAAGCGCGAGGCCGATCACGCGCACGATGTGCGCCGCCCCCGAGCTCGACTGAAGCAGCAGCGACTCGAGCTCGGGATCGAACGTGCTGCCGAAGTCGCCGGCCATCCGCGCCGGTGTGAGCACGTAGTGCAACACGGCGGCGACGAGCGCGATGAGTGCCGCCACGCGTGCGATAACGCGCAGCTTATCGTTCGGCGCGGCTGCGATGTGCTCGCCGTAGAGCCCGAGAAATAGCGCGGCGCCCGCGGCTTGAAACAACGCGACGAAGCCGATGGCCCGCAGGCCTATGACGAGCGCATCGGTAACGAAAAACACCGGCGAGCCGAAGGCTCAGTGCGCCGCGGACGAAGCTACCGTGAAGCCGAACTCGCCCGTGATGATGTGCGTGTCGCCGCCGACGGCTCGCCAAACGACCTTGTAGGCGCCCGGCGAAAGCGGCTCGTGCACGGCCAGAGAGAACGTGCTCGCGATCGCGGTGGGCACGGAATCGAGGTGCTTGGCGGCCCCCGTCGAATCGGTGAGTGTGACGGACGTGAGCCGCACCTCGCCGCCAAACGTGAGCTCCAGGGCCTTGGGTGCCGAAACGGAAGTATCGGCGGCGGGCACCGATGTTTGCAGCGGCGTGTGTGCATAGGCCGCCATCGCAACCGCAAACCCCAACGCAATCTGAACCAGTCGTCTCATCATTTATGCTCCTCGACGGCAATTCTACTCGCGCAAGGTGCACTGCGTCTCTGACGTGCGCCGAATCGGCCTGCGTTGGGCGGCTCCGAACAGCAGTGGTATGGTGGCGGCCGAAGCTTCAGGGGGATTTACATGGCAGCCGAGGTCCGCGCCGAATCGCGCCGCAAGTTCCTGCGCTTTCTGGCCGAGAGCCCCCTGCTCTATGGGCTCGGCGGCGCGCTGGCGGCTACGGCGGCGCGCGCGCAAGACGACGCGGTGCTTTCGGGCGCGCTCGACTTCGACGGCGTAATCACGAGCCCGAGTGAAGCCGTGAACGTCTGGGACTTCGAAGCCGCGATCCGCAAGACGCTCAACGCCGGCCACTACGCGTACATCGCGCAAGGCTCCGACGACTTCGGCACGATGGCCGCGAACCGCGCGGGCTTTCAGAAGATCGGCTTGCGGCCGCGGCGTCTCGTCGACGTCGGCACCGTGGATCTCGCCGTGGACGTGTTCGGCCAGCGCCTGAGCTCGCCGATTTTTCTGTGCCCCGTGGGCGCGCAGCTCATGTTCCACGCGGAAGGCGAAGTCGCCGTCGCGCGCGCCGCGAAATCGAAGAATGCGTTGCAGGTGTTGTCGACGGTTGCGAGTCTCTCGGTCGAGGACGTGGCTGCCGCGCGTGAAGGTCCAGGCTGGTTGCAGCTCTACTCGGTGTCGGATTGGACGGCGAACGAGCGCATGCTGAAGCGCGCCGAGGACGCGGGCTGCACGGCCGTCGCGTGGACGGTGGACATTCCGATGCGCAATCTCGAGCCGATGGGCCGCTTCGACCGCGACAACGATCCCGTGTGCCAAGCCTGCCACGCCGGCATGCCGGACAATCCGTTCCTGATGCGGCGCATGTTCGACGGCGTGGACATGACGACGGTGCGCATGGGCATGGCCGGGCATAGCTGGGCGTCCATCGATCGGATCAAGCGGCTCACGAAGATGAAGCTGCTGCTCAAAGGCATTCAGACCCGCGAGGATGCGGCGCTGTGCCTCGAGCACGGCGTGGACGGCATCGTCGTGAGCAATCACGGCGGCCGCGCCGACGAAACGCTGCGCGGCGCCATCGACTGCCTGCCCGAGGTGGTCGAAGCCGTCGGCGGCCGCATTCCGGTGTTCGTCGACGGCGGCGTTCGCCGCGGCACCGACGTCTTCAAAGCGCTGGCGCTCGGCGCCACGGCCGTCGGCATCGGCCGGCCCTACATCTGGGGCTTGGGCGCGTTCGGCACGCCGGGCGTGGAGCGCGTGCTCGACATCCTGACGCGCGAGCT
>CAMPKU010000343.1 GCA_946887385.1 uncultured Gammaproteobacteria bacterium | reverse complement strand
ACCCGGAGGCGCCGTTGATGGCCCTCTTCATGCCATGGCTCTACCACCGTTGGGAGCCCGATCCTCATGAAGAGCCGCCGCTCGTCGATGCGTCATTGCGAGATCGGCCGCCCACGAGCGTGTTCCTCGAGCGTCGCGGTGCGCGCCTCGACCCTCTGCTGCAGCGCTATCTCGAGGCGTGCCTCGAAGCGCCATTCAGCTTTCACGAGATCCTGCGCTGCGATGCGGGCCATGGCCTTCGCACGCGCGACGTGTTGACCGGCGCCGAGCACGAGGTTCGCGAGGCCACGGCCTCGCAGTCGCTGGAGATCGGCGACGTGTTATACGGTCTGCTCGTGCCGATCGACGGTGTCGTCATTCTCGAAGCGTGTTCGCCGTACGTATTGTCGCCGGCGGACAAAATCGCGATCATCGAGCTTCGCGAGCAGTTCGAAACGCGCCCTTACTCGGCGCCGCGCTTCAAGGAGGAGCTGCGCGACTACGACACGGAAGTCCGCGAGGTCTACATCGGGCTGATTCGACGAATGCTCGATCCGCAGCCGCCCGTGCTGCACAACAGCGATGGCGAGTTGTTCGTCATGCACCGCATCGACTTCGACGTCGATGATGCGGAACGTGCGCTCGCCGCGCTCGCGCAAGCCGTGAGCGAGGCGGCCGAAGCCGAGGTCGTGCGCGCGCCGGATGGGCGCCTCGAGCGGGCGCGCTTCCCGTGGATGAAACCCGGCAATCGACCGCGCTCCGGCTTCGAGAACACGGTGCTCGGGCACATCGAGCTGACGCCCGATCGCATCGTCGCCCACGCGAACTCGGCCGAGCGCGCCGTCCGGTTGCGCGAGGTGCTGGAGCGGGCGCTGGGTGCGACGGCACGCCTGCGCAGTATCGAAGTCATCGATCCCGCGGACTTGGATTCCGAGCTCGAGCCCCCCGCGGGCGAAGACGACGCGGCCGAGGATCTCTCGGCCTTGCCCGAAGTTCGCGAGCACTTGAGCCGCATGTATCAAGAGCACTATGACGACTGGGTCACGCAGCCGCTGCCGGCGCTCGGCGGCCGCAAACCGATCGACGTGGTGCGCGAGCCTAACGGGCGCGAGAAGGTCGAAGCGCTCGTCGCGGACTTCGAGCGCCACGCGGCGCGCACGCCTGACGGATTGAGCGACGCGGCGCTCGTGCGCTTGCGCGAGCGGCTCGGCCTGCCGCGCACAACGCACGACGACTAGCAAGCGATGTCAGGCTTGCTTCATAGGGCGCAGCAATCAATGCGGCCCGACGACGCGTGATGATGCGCTGTGAGATCGTCAACCCGCTTACCGATCCGCGAAAACAGGACAAGCACGTTGACGAGCGCGCAGAACGGACACTACGCACACATCCCGCCGGCGAGGAGCGGATGTCGTGCGGTCCGAAGAAAGCGCCACGTGCGACGAGCGAGCTACGCCTGCGCCAGCACACCCGCCGGCGGCTGGCGCACCACCGAGTACGTCGCCAGCACACCGCTCAATCCCACAAGCACGCCGCCCGCCACGAGCCCGGCCCCGACCACGAACGGGTCGAACGTAAACTCGAGCTCGAACACGCGCACGGCCAGTAGATAGGCCACCCCCGAAGCGATCAGCGCCGCCAGCAACCCCGCGAGCACGCCCAAGCTCACGAACTCCACCACGAGCGAAGCCAGCACGCGCCGGCGGCTCGCGCCGAGCGTGCGCAGCAGCGCCACTTCGAAGCGGCGCTCCTCGCGCGTGGCTTGCACGGCCGCGAGCAGCACCACCACGCCGGCGAGCAGCGTGAACATGAACACGTACTGAATCGCCAGCGCGGCGCGATCCATGATGGCGCGCACCTGCTCGAGCACGGACTCGAGATCGACGACGGTGACGCTGGGGAAACGCCGCACCAGCTCGAGCATCACGTCGCGGTTCGGCGTGTACGTGGACGCGACGAACGTGGCGGGATAGTCCTCGAGCGCGGCAGGGTTCAAGACCAGCATGAAGTTCGGCGACAGCGAGTCCCACTCCACGCGCCGCACGCTCGTGAGCGTGGCCGTCAGCGGGAAGCCGCCCACCTCGAAGGTGAGCTCGTCGCCGAGCTCGAGGCCCAAGCCCTGCATGATGCCTTCTTCGACCGAGATCTCGGCGCGCTCGGTGCCGGGTGACCACCACTCGCCGGCAATGACTTCGTTCGTCGCGTCGAGCTCCTCGGCCCAGGTGAGGTTCGCCTCGCGCATGAGCCAGCCGCCTTCGCCGCGCATGCGCCGGCGCGTGAGCTCCTCGCCGTCGATGGCAGTGAGGCGGGCGCGCACCATGGGCACGAGCTCGGGCGGCTCCTGGCCGCGCTCCATGAACAGCGCGCGAATGCCGTCCACTTCCTCGCGCTGGATGTTGATCATGAAGTGATTCGGCGCATCGGTGGGCAGCGACGCGTACCAGGTGTCGAGCAGGCCCGTTCGCACGCCCGACAAGAGCAGCAGCACCGTGAGCCCGAAGCCGAACGCCATCACCTGCGCGACACTGTCGGCGCGGCGGCGGGCGATGTTCGCGAGCCCGTATCGCCACGCGACCCCCGCACCGCTGCGCAGCGGGTCGATGAGCCGCACGAGCACGTGTGCCGCCACATAGAGCAGCACGGCGCCGGCGCCCAGCCCGATCACGGACACCGCGAGCATCTCGCTGAAGCCCACGAGCCACGCGAGCAAGCCGAGCACGGCGCCCGCCGCGGCGCCGTACGAGTCCACCGTG
>CAMPKU010000342.1 GCA_946887385.1 uncultured Gammaproteobacteria bacterium | reverse complement strand
CGAGCGTGAGCCCCACGGTGGAGCCCTGGCCGTTCGGCTTCACGATCAACGGAAAGCCGAGCCGCTGCGCCACGGCCGACGCAGACACCGGCGCCATCAGCCAGTCCGGCGTCGGCACGCCGGCCGCCAGAAACAGCCGCTTCGCCACGTCTTTGTCCCAGCCGAGCGCGCTGCCGAGCTTGCCCGAGCCCGTATACGGAATGCCCGCCAAGTCGAGCAGTGCCTGCACGGTGCCGTCCTCGCCGCTGCCGCCGTGCATCGCCAGGAACACGAGATCCACGTCGGCCAGATCGGGTGCCGACACCACGGTGGGCAGGCTCGTGACGGCGCTCTTCTCCGGCGGACGGCGGTCGATCTTGCCGGCGAACAGGCGTTGCTCGTCGCTGGCCGTGAGCCGGCCGCGCCCGGAGTCGTATGCGATGACTTGATGCCCGCGGCTGCGCAGGGCGCCTACGACTTGCGAAGCGCTGGCGATCGAGACGTCGCGCTCCATGCTATCGCCTCCGAACAGCACGGCGATCTTCAACGGCGAGCCCTCCTTTCGAAGCCGCGAATTGTACTTGAACGCTTTGGCCGCTTTCGCGACGAGACGCGCGTTTTCGCCGGTATATACTTTCGAGCGAGGGATCGATTCAGCGGAGGGGACATGCCGCCCAGCAAGCGCCTGAGGTCTGTTTCTCTGGTTGCCGTGGCCTTGCTCGCCGGTTGCGAGGGCGGCTCCTCGGACGAGCCCGCCCCGATCGCGTTCACGCCGCCCCCGCCACCTGCGGGAACGGGTTTCGTGGCGCTCTACGCCCCACCCGTCGACGTCGTTCCCTATCCCAACGATCTGTACAACCCCACGGGCACGCAGCTCGCCGTGCCCGTGAAGATCACGAGCCCCCTGGCCGAGGCGCTGAACACGCTCGACGGGTTCTCGACGTCGGCCGTGATCAGTGCGCCGTTCAACGCACCGCTCGATCCGGCCTCCCTCGTGCCGTGGAATCCGCTGTCGATGCCGCCCGCCGCGGCCTCGATCATCGTGCTGAACGCCACGGCCGGCACGCCCCTCGTGCCCGGGCTGCATTACGACGTGCGCGTGTCGACGGCCGCGGGCAGCGGCAACGGCGTCCTCGAGATCGTGCCGCTTCGGCCGCTCGAGCCGCGCACGCGCTACGCCTTCATCATCACGAATGGCGTGCGCACCACGGCCGGCGCGGCCGCCGGCGCCGATCAGGTGTTCGCCGCCGTGCGCGATGCGCATCTTGCGGGGCTCACCAGCGTGCCGAACGTTCCGCAGCTCACGCCGCTCTTTCCGGCGATCACACCGCTGATCGACACGGCCGTGGGGCTCGGGCTGCCCGGCAACGCCGTGAGCGTGGCGTGGACCATGCAGACGCAATCGATCGGCGACGTGCTCGAGGTGATCGATGCCACCACGGGCGCGCGTCCCGCTGCGCTATCTTCCACGGGCATCACCACGGCCGGGCTCGGGCTCGGGCTCCCCGGCATCGCAAGCATCTACACGGGCTACATCGAGGTCCCCTACTACGGCGATCCTGCCAATCCGCTCACGAGCTTCTGGGTGAGCTCGGCGCTCGCGCCGCCCAACGTGGATAACCCCACACCGATCGTGCGCGTGCCGAACCGGCGCATCCCACTGCTCGCAACGTTGCCGAACGCACAGAGCGGGCAAACAGAGCCGGCCGGCGGCTGGCCCGTGGTAATTTTCCAGCACGGCATCACGCTGAACCGCACGGTGATGTTCGCGATGGCCGACGCGTTCGCGCAAGCCGGCTTCGCCGTCGTCGCCATCGATCTGCCGCTGCACGGCGTTACGGATACCACGAGCCCGTTCTATCAAGGCCCGGGCACTGCATTCGGCGACAACGAGCGCCACTTCAACCTCGACAACGTCGGGGCTACGGGCGTGTTCACGCCCGACGGTGAGATCGACAACGGCTGGCAAATACTCAACATCGGCAACCCGCTGAACGCGCGCGATCACATTCGCCAGGCCGTGGCCGATACGATCGCCCTGAAGCGCACGCTGCCGAGCCTGAATTTCCCCGACGGCGACGCGAACCCCGACCTCGACGGCAGCCGCATCCATTTCGTCGGCGTCTCGCTCGGCAGCATCATCAGCGGCGTGTTCTTGGGCCTGGACACGGAGGTGGTGACGGCCACGCTTGCCAGCCCTGCCGGGCCTTGGACCTCGATCTTGACGGATCCGGAAGCCGTCGACTTCGGCGGCCCGATCCGGGCCGTGCTCTCGGCGCAGGGGTTGCCGCCCGGCACCGTGGGCTTCGACAACTTCGTGCGCGACCTGCAAACGGTCATCGATCCCATCGATCCCATCAACTACGCCGTCGAAGCCGCGGCGAACCATCCGCTGCACGTGATCGAGGTGCTCGGCGACACGGCCGTGCCGAACGCCCCCAACGACTACATCGCGCAGCTTTGGGGCCTGCCCAGCGTGAGCACGACGAGCTCGGTGGCGCCGCCGGCCACCGTGAGCGGCATCGTGCGCTTCAGCGCCGGCGCGCACTCGTCGCTGTTCAATCCGGCGCCGAACGCCGCAGTCACGGAGGAGATGCAACGTCAGACCGTAACGTATGCGGCCACCGCCGGCAGCACGATTCTGATCACCGATACGAGCGTCGTGGACTAACGCCGTGGAGAGACCGATGCGAAAATCAGTGCTTTCCCTTGCTCCGGCCGGCGTGGTGCTCGCCGCTTCCGCGATCGCCGTTCCGGCTGCCGCTCAGGAGCAGGAGATCGAAGAGCTCATCGTCACGGGC
>CAMPKU010000341.1 GCA_946887385.1 uncultured Gammaproteobacteria bacterium | reverse complement strand
CGATCGCCACCGAGCCCTTTTCGCGTTCATAGGTGCGCGACTCGAGCACGCGCGCAACCGTGAACTCGGGGTCGGCGGCGTGCGCCGTCCCGGTCAGCCAAAACACGGCGGGAAGCAATGCGGTGGCGAGTTTGCGCGGGGTCATGACGGCGGCTCGTTCGGATGGCGAGAGTATACGGTGCCGTCCCGATTTCGAAACAGCCGGCGCGATGGCGGGACGGGCCCAGCACGGAATCGACTCCAAGACGACCATAAAAAGTTACTAAAATCATTGAAATGCATCACTTTCCTCGGCTGGCATGTGGTTTGCTCATGCATGAACGAGCGGCTGTGGGGAGGGTGGAATGCTGAAGTACCTTGTGAATGATCTGCGCTACGCTGCGCGCCGGCTGGCCGCGAGCCCGGGCTTCACGGCGGCCGCCGTCGCGACGATCGCGATCGGTGTCGGTATCAACACCGGCATCTTCACCGTTCTGAACGCCCTCGCGTTCCGGGCGCTGCCGGTGCCTGAGGCGCGCGAGATCGTCGGTGTCGGCCAGACCATCGAAGGCGTAGAGCGGCGTGTGTTCGGCGCGGCGATCATGTTCTCTACCGATGAGTACCGCATTTACCGCGATAGCGCGCAGACGCTTGCGGGGCTCGCCGGCTTTTCCACCGAGTACGGCGTCACGCTCGGCGGCGAGTCGCCGCAGCGAATCGGCGGCGCGCTCGTCACGTGCAACTACTTCGACGTGCTGCGCGAGCCGCTCGCGCTTGGGCCGGGCTTCCCACGCGAGGCCTGCGAGGCCGGCACCGCAGCTCCGGCGGTCGTCCTCGGGCACGATCTCTGGACGACGGCGTTCGGTGCGGATCCCGCGATCATCGGCCGCCAAGTGCTGCTGAACCGGCAGAGCTTCACGGTCGTCGGTGTAGCGCGTGAAGGTATGCGCGGCTTCGATCTTGTCGCGGCGAAATACTTCGCGCCGATTGCCGTACAGCCACTGCTCTCTCCCGATTCCGATTTGTTCAACAACGCGCAGGCGAGCTGGCTCACGCTGCTCGGCCGGCGGGCGCCGGATGCAACGCTCGAGCAGGTGCGCGCCGAGCTCGAGGTTATCGCAGCGCGCATCGATCAAGCGCAGCCGCCGCGCCGGACGGCTGTGGTGGTGGAGCAGGGGCGAGCCGTGGCACGACCTGGAGCGCGCACGCTGTTCGTCGCCGCCAGTACCGTGGTTATGGGCGCGTTTGGCATGGTGCTGTTGATCGCCTGCGCGAACGTGGCGAATTTGTTGCTCGCGCGCGCGACCGGCCGCAGCGCCGAGATCGCCGTGCGCCTGTCGCTCGGCGCGAGCCGCGGCCGCATCGTCCAGCAATTGCTCGCCGAGAGCGGCTTGATCGCCGCGCTCGGCGGTGCGCTCGGGTCGTTGTTTGCGCTCTGGTCGTTCCAGGGGGTGGTCGCGTTCGCGCTCACGGCACTGCCGCCCGGTAGCCCGCAGGTGAATATCGACGCGACGCCCGACGCGCGCGTGTTCGCCTACGCGTTCTGCTTGACGCTCGCAGCCGGCGTGTTGTTCGGGCTGCTGCCGGCGCTGCGTGCGTCGAGGCACGATCTCACCACGGCGATGAAGGGCGCGAGCTCGGTAGGCCAGGGCTCTCATAGCCGGTTGCAGGGTTCGCTCGTCAGCGCGCAAATCGCGGTTTGTTTCGTGCTCGTGATCGCCGCATCGCTGCTATTGCGCGGCCTCTACGCGGCGCAAACCGCAGAGCCTAATTTCCGTTACGACAACGTGGCCGTCGCGTCGGTCAACTTCGCCGGCTACGACGAGGTACGTGCGGCCACGCTGCGGCGCGAGCTCGTCGACCGCATTGCTGCGCTTCCCGGCGTAGAGGCGACTGCGCGCGCTACGCTTCCGCCGCTTGCCGAGGGCATGGTGCACGTCGAGGTTGGCCTGCCGGGGCAAGAGCCGCTCGCGACGTTCGACCGGAACGACGTGTCGGCCGGCTATTTTTCGCTCGTCGAGATACCGATCGTGCGCGGCCGCGCGTTCACTGCCGCAGACGAGACCGGCACGTCGAATGCCGCGATCGTCACTGAAGCAACGGCCCGGCGGCTATGGCCCGGTCAGGACCCGCTCGGCCGGACGCTCGTCATCGAGCCGCTGCCGAATCAGCGCCGCGAGGTCGAGATCGTCGGCGTCGCACGCGATGCCGAAGTGCGGACGATCGGCGATATCCCGTCGAGCTATCTGTATTTGCCGGCGCCAAGCACGTTCGGTGGGCCACTGCTCGTCAAGAGCCGCGGCGACTACTCCACGACCGCCGCTGCGATTCGCACCGAGGTTGCCGCGCTCGATCCCGAGCTCGTCGTTCAGATCGCGCCGCTCGAGGCGAATCTCGACGGCTGGCGCAGCCTCGCGCGCGTCGTCAGCACGCTCGCGGCCTCGCTCGGCGGCGTCGCGCTCGTGCTCGCGCTCGTCGGCGTCTACGGCGTCGTGGCGTATGCAGTGGGGCGGCGAATGCGCGAGATCGGCATCCGCATCGCGCTTGGTGCAGGCCATCGCGACGTCGTGGCGCTCGTGCTGAAGAAAACGATGCGGCCCGTCGCCATCGGCGCCGCGATCGGGCTGCTCCTGGGTCTCGGCGTTTCGCGCGTGCTCTCGAGCGTGTTGTTCGGCGTGAGCCCGTTGGATCCTCTTGCGTTGCTCGCCGCGCTTCTCGTCGTCGTCGGCGGCGCAGTGGCGGCCGGCGTCGTGCCCGCACGCCGGGGCAGCCGCGCCGATCCGAACGCGGTGCTCCACTGCGAG
>CAMPKU010000340.1 GCA_946887385.1 uncultured Gammaproteobacteria bacterium | reverse complement strand
AGACGAAGTGGCCACGGGCCAACGCTTGCAGCGCGCGATGGAGAATACCGGGCTCTTCCCAAACATGGTCAACCAGATGATCGCCGTCGGCGAAGAGTCAGGCTCGCTTGACGCGATGTCGTCCAAAGTCGCCGATTTCTACGAAGAGGAAGTCGACAACGCCGTCGACAGCATGTCGAGCTTGCTCGAGCCGCTGATCATGGCCATCCTCGGCGTCCTCGTCGGCGGTCTCGTCATCGCGATGTACCTGCCTATCTTCAAGATGGGCGCCGTCGTCTGACGCGTCCCTTGCGTCGCTGAGCGTGGAGATCTTCGAGGCCTGGCCCGCTGCGCTGTTCGTCGTCGCGGGCTTGGTAGGCCTCATCGTCGGCAGCTTTCTGAACGTCGTCGCCTATCGCATTCCAATCATGATGGAGCGCGCCTGGCGCTCGCAGTGCGAGGAGCTGAAGGCAGAGGCGTTCACGCCACCGCCCCAAGCCGCCGACGGCAAGCGATTCGACCTCTGGTGGCCGCCGTCCACGTGTCCCGGCTGCGGCAAGCCGATCGCCGCACAGCACAATGTTCCGGTCATCGGCTTCATGTGGCTCAAGGGCCGCTGCGCGAGCTGCGGCACGAAGATCTCGCCGCGTTACCCGGTCGTCGAAGCGTTCGCTGCCCTGCTCGCCCTGGCCGTCGCATTCGTGTTCGGGCCCACCTGGCAAACGGTCGCGGCTCTAGGCTTTTCCTGGACCCTCCTCGCGCTGACGCTGATCGACCTCGATCACAAGCTGCTGCCGGATTCGATGACGCTGCCGCTGCTATGGGCCGGCTTGCTCATCAACGTGCCGGGATGGTTCACGCCGCTGTCCTCGAGCGTCATCGGCGCCGCGGCCGGTTACCTGGCGCTCTGGAGCGTCTACAAGCTGTTCAAGCTGGTCACCGGCAAGGAAGGCATGGGCTACGGCGACTTCAAGTTGCTGGCCGCGATCGGCGCCTGGGTCGGCTGGCAGCTCCTGCCCGTAGTGATCCTGCTCTCGGCCGTCGTCGGCAGCATCGTGGGCCTTACGCTGATCGTCTTTGGCGGCCGTTCGAGTCAGACGGCCATTCCGTTCGGACCCTACCTCGCCGCGGCCGGCTTCATCGCTCTGCTTTGGGGCGAAAGCCTCGTGCAGCTCTACGAGGCGTGGTTTTTCCGCTAGGGTATTCGCGGGCCGACCGGCGGCTGTGCGAGAAATCGTGAAATGGCGGACAGTGAAGGCGTAGGCCCGCGGCTGATTGTGGGCCTGACCGGCGGCATCGCGAGCGGCAAGTCGCTCGTCGGCGCGATGTTCGTGAAGCTCGGCGCCTCGTTGATCGACACGGACGTCGTCGCGCGCGAGGTCGTGGCGGCAGGCCAGCCCGGTTTGGCGGCCATCGCGGCCGAGTTTGGCCCCACCGTGCTCCTGCCCACGGGCGAGCTCGATCGCAGGGCCCTGCGCTCACAGGTGGTCGCCGACGAAGCCAAGCGACAGACGCTCGAGGCGCTCCTTCACCCGCTGATTCGCGCGCGAACGCGGGCGAAGCTCGCGGAGCTCACGGCGCCCTACGCCCTCGTGGCCGTGCCGCTGCTCGTCGAAACCAGCTTCGGCGAGATCGTCGATCGGATTCTCGTCGTCGACTGCCCCGAGTCGCTACAACTCGAGCGCCTCATGAGGCGCGACGCGATTCCGAAACCGGAAGCGCTGGCGATGCTGCGCGCGCAAACGGATCGCGCGACGCGTCTCAAGGCCGCGCACGACGTCATCGACAACAGCGGCACACCTGACGCCACTTTGCGACAAGTCGATGTGCTGCATCGACGGTATCTCGATCTCGCGGCACAACGCAGTCGTTCGTAAATTCCGGTTTGCCGTGCGTGAGACGCGCGCGCAGAATAGCGACATGAATACCGCCGCAGAGCTTCCGTCAGCGTCGGCCGAGCACGCGCTGATCGCGTTCGAGCAGCCGCTCACGGAGCGAATGCGCACGTTCTTGCGCGTGGAGTTTCTCTACGAGCAAACCTTGTTCCACGTCGACGAGCCGACGGAGTTCAGCTCGCGCGCCGCGGTGTCGGCCCTGCTCGAAATTCTCACGATCCTGGGACGCGGCGACGTGCGCAGTGACGTGAACAAGGAGCTCGAGCGCCACGCCACACTGCTCGCGCGCTACCGCAGCCAGCCCGGGGTGGACCCTACGCGGCTCATGGGGCTCATCGAAACCATCGACGGCTTGCGGCAGCAGCTGGCCGAGGCCGGCCCACAAGTTATTAACCCATTGAAAGAATGCGACTTTTTGACCGTCATTCGGCATCGCAGTGCCATCCCGGGCGGCACCTGCATGTTCGATCTCCCCGACTACGGCTACTGGCTGCATCTGCCGGCGGCCGAGCGGCGTCGGCAGCTCGACGACTGGACGAGCCGAATCAAGCCGATCTGCGAGGCCGTTGCTGAAGTACTGTGGCTCACGCGCGAAGCCACCGAAGCCGCACCGCAGGTGGCGCCGGCCGGGATGTTCCACCACATCTTCGATCGCGCGGAGCAAGCGAGCCTCGTGCGTGTGTTGTTGCCCGCGGGCGGCGGGTTCTTTCCCGAGGTGAGCGCCGGGCAACACCGTTTCACGATTCGCTTCGTGCGCTGGCGTGGAGTGGATTCGCGGCCCGCGCAAGTGACGCAAGACGTGCGCTTTCAGCTCGCGATCTGCTAATCCGCTGACGCAACGGCAGTCGCGTCGGCATTAGTGCTCATCGATCGCGACACAGAGGGGGCGGATTAAATAAATCCGTCCCCGGCTTTAACCAGCAGCGGCAACCGCTCCACGATCGGCCAATCCGCCTCGAGCAGCTTGAGCTCCC
>CAMPKU010000339.1 GCA_946887385.1 uncultured Gammaproteobacteria bacterium | reverse complement strand
GGCGGACATGTCCGCCACGGCGCCCTCGAAGTTGAGCTCCATGATGTCTTGCACGTTTTGGGCGCGCGTTTGCAACGTGGCGTTGATCGCATCGAAACAGTCCTGCGACAACGGCTCGTCGCCGCGGAAGAACGTGTCGTAAAAGCCGCTCGTGCAAGTCACGTCTGCCGCGCCGAAGCCCGGCGACTGGCCCGTGGCGTTGCCGGAGAGCGCCGCGTTGCGGCCGAAATCGGCCTGACGAATCAGCTCGCGATAGCGCGACAGCGATAAGTTGCCCGCCGCGTTGTTATACGTCGACGACTGGCCGTGCGACAGATAGAGCTCTCCCGTCCAATCGCCGGGCAATTGAATGTCGAGCCCCGCTTCGAGTTGCCACACGGTGTTCGTGTTGCGCGTGCTGCGCGGCGGCAGGCTGGCGTCAGGGCTCCAACCCGGCATCCAGTCGCCGGCCGGATCGAAGCGGCTGTTCAGCAATGCCGCGAGCTCGGCCGGAACGGGATGCTGTGCACCCGGCGTTCCCGTGGGGATGAACCCTGGGTTGGCGAAAGCGGGATTCGCCGGGTCTGCGAGCGCGGCGGCAACGACGGCCGGATCTGCGTAATTCAGGCCGGGATTCAGAGGGCTGTCGGTGGCCGGGTTGTAGGGCACCAACCCTTCCCAACCGAAGATCGCGTTGGTGCCGAAGAGCAGCGTGCGCGTCTCGCTTTCGGCAAGCGTTGCTCGCGAGAAGAATGTGATGTTGTCGCTGAAGTCGTAGTTGCCGGACGCGAAAAACGAATATCGCTGCTGCGGCGCGCTCACTAGAGCTCTCTGGTTGTGCCACTTCAACCCTTCGATCTCGCTGGTATTGCCGGGCACCGACGCGTCCAGGACCCGCGACGGAAAGAACGTGAAGTTGGGACCGCCCGTGAAGTTTGCGAGACCTGCCGCGCTGTTCTGGACGAACAACGTTCCGTCGGCATTGAAATCGAACTGGCGAAACACGTTGGCGGAGAACGGACTGAACAGGTTAGTTACGGGCGCGCCGAGCGCGCCCTCGACGGCCGCGTCGCCCGGGCAATTGAACAGGCAGTTGTAGTGCGTAGTGCCTTGCAAGAAGACGAAGCTGCCGGGCGCGAGCGGATCGCGGAAGCGATCCGTGTACCAATCGCGGTCGATCTCGCGCACCGCTTGCCGGTCGTAGCGCTCCACGCCGAGCGCGATGTTGCCGCGGCCGTCGGCGAGATTGGCTCCAAGCACGGCCGAAATGCGGCTTTCGTCTCCGCCGCCTCCGTCCATGACGCTGCCGAACTGGGCATCGACTTCCACGCCTTCGAAGTCGTCGCGCAGAATGAAATTCGTGACACCACCGACGGCATCGGCCCCGTAGACCGCGGATGCGCCGCCCGTGATGGTTTCCACACGTTCGATGAGCGCCGACGGGATCGCATTGATGTCGGTCACCATCAATGCGTTGATCGGCGTCGGGCGTTTGCCGTCCACGAGCACCAAGGAACGGTTCGGCCCAAAGCCGCGCAGCGAGATCGACGCGATGCCCACGGAATTCACGGGCGTGATCTGCACGTCGCCCTGCGTCGTGGTCGGCGTGGCGGCGGGATTGTAGTTCGGCATTTGATTCAAGTAGGCCTCGAAGTTGAGGCCGGCCTGCGCTTCGAAGTCGTCCTGCTCCACCGTGACGATGGGGCTATTCGACGTGAAGTCTCGGCGCACGATCCGCGAGCCCGTCACGACGATTTCCTCGAGATCGTCTGGCTGCTGCGCTCGCGCCGTCGTCGGCCAGGCGGCCGGCAGCGCCGAACCGACGGCGGCCGCAATCGCAGTCGAGAGCAGAGAGTGCTTCAACCGAAAGGATTTTGTGAACATGGAATTCCCCTCCTTGGGAAAAGAGCGCTGAAAAAGAGGACTCTGAGCGCGTTGCACGCTTGCATACATCGTGCCGTTCAGCGCCCCCGGCATGCCGCTGCGGCGGATTTTGTTGTTGCGCCGCTGCGACTTCGAATGGCACCGCGCGCGGTGCGCAAAACGCGCGCTGCCTTGCCAAGGAATCGCGGGCCGTTATCCTGGCGGAAGCGCGGCGACCCGTACCGACGCGTTCCGGCGCCGGTTACGCATGCCAGAGGAGCTGAAATGTCGAATTACGTGCCGCACGGCGGCATCAGGATCGCGGAGTCCCTTGTCGAGCTGGTGCGCGACGAGATCGCGCCCGGCACGGGCGTGGCCCCGGGGACGGCGTGGACGCTGCTCGACGAAGTCGTGCGCACGCTTGGTCCGCGCAACCGCGCCTTGCTCGACAAACGCGACGAGTTACAGGCGCAGATCGACACGTGGCTCGGCGCGCGCCGCGGCACGCCGCTCGAACCCAAGTCGACGGCCGCCTTCTTGCGCGAGATCGGCTATTTCGTGCCGGCCGGCCCCTCGTTCAAGGTGACCACCGCGAACGTCGATCCCGAGATCGCAAGCCTCGCCGGTCCGCAGCTCGTGGTGCCCGTGGACAACGCGCGCTACGCGTTGAACGCCGCGAACGCGCGCTGGGGCAGCCTCTACGATGCGCTGTACGGCACGAATGTCATTCCCGAAGACGCGGGCGCGGAGAAGGGCCGCGGCTACAACCCCGTTCGCGGCGAGCGCGTGATTGCTAAAGCCAACGAGATCCTGGATCAGTCGGCGCCGCTGGCAGCGGCGAAATGGGCAGACGTGACGGGGCTCGAGGTGGCGGGCGGCCGGCTCGTGTGCCGCGTGCGCGACGGCCGTGAGACGGGGCTTGCCGACGGCGAGCAATTCGCCGGGTTTTATCGCACCGACAACGTGCTAACGAACGTGCTGCTGCGACGTCACGGCCTGCACATCGACAT
>CAMPKU010000338.1 GCA_946887385.1 uncultured Gammaproteobacteria bacterium | reverse complement strand
AATCTGTCCCCTCTTCGGATGTCCCCTTCTCACGGAATCGATTCCACGACGAACCCCTCGCCCGACCAGCGCACGATGCTGGCCTCGTGATACCACGCGCCGAGCACGATGCGCGTGGCCTCGCGGGCGCCCAAGTCGAAGCGATGCACGCCCGGCCGGTGCGTGTGGCCGTGCAGCAGCAGCGTCACGTCGTGCTCGCGCATGGCGCTTTCGACGGCCGTCTGGTTCACGTCCATGATGTAGTCGCTCTTTTGCGCGATCTCGGTGGCCGAAAGCTGGCGCAAGTCGCTCGCGATCTGCCGCCGCTCGGCGAGCGGCTTTGAGAGAAACTCGCGCTGCCACTGAAGCGAGCGCAGCTCGGCGCGCAGCGTGAGATAGCGCGTGTCGTCGGTGCACAGCAAGTCGCCGTGCGTGAGCAGCACGGGTTGGCCGTGCACCGTGATGCGCTCGTAGTCGCCGAGCAGCCGGGTGCCGGTGGCGGCGCAGAATCGTTCGCCGAGCAGGAAGTCGCGGTTGCCGTGCATCAAAGAGCATGCGACGCCGGCGGCCGTGAGGCTTTGCAGCGCCGCGACGATCGGCTCCAGGCGCGGATCGTCGTCGTCGTCGCCGAGCCACGCCTCGAACAAGTCGCCGAGAATGTAGAGCTCGTCGGCCGTGCGCGCGGGGCCGTTCATGAAATCCACGAACCGGCGAGTCGTCTCCGCGTCGCCCGCCGTCAGGTGCAGGTCGGAGATGAACAGCGCCGTCACGGCCTACTCGATGAGCTCGATGCGCTCGATGACGATGGGCTCGACGGGCACGTTGCGGTCGAACGGGCCGCCGCCGGCCGTGGGCCGATGGCCGATGTCGTCGACGACTTCCATGCCTTCGACCACCTTGCCGAACACCGCGTAGCCCCAGCGCGTGGGCCGCGGGTCCAAGTCCACGTTGTCGGCCAAGTTGACGTAGAACTGGCTCGTGCCCGAGTGCGGCTCCGTGCTGCGCGCCAAGCCCACCGTGCCGCGCAGATTACTCAAGCCGTTGCCGGACTCGTTGAAGATGTTCTCCGTGACGGGCTTCGGCTGCATGTCGGGCGTGAAGCCGCCGGCCTGAGCGATGAATCCCGGCACCACGCGATGGAAGACCACGCCGGAGTAGAACCCGTCGCTCGTGTACTTCAAGAACGCGTCGACGGTGAGCGGCGCGCGATTGCGATCGAGCTCGATCACGAAGTTGCCCGCGGTCGTGACCACGCGCACGCGGGGCGCGGTGGACGTTGGCGTCAACGGCTCGGCCGTGTCTTGCGCGGCACCCAGGTGCGGCGCAAGAAGCAGGCAGGCGAGGAGGCTGGCTAGGCGCATGGGCAGATCTCGAACGGCTTGGCCGAAGTAGGGCCGATCATAGCGGCGCGCGCTCCGCCGTGCAGCCTCAACGGAGCCGCAGCTCCGCCGCCCGCACTGTGTTGGCCATCAGCATGGCGATCGTGAGCGGGCCTACGCCGCCTGGGACGGGAGTGAGCGCGCCGGCGGCGTTGGCCACGTCGGGATGCACGTCGCCGACGAGCACGGAACCGCGCTTCTCGAACACCTTCAACCGCTCCGGATACGCGGCGAAGATGCGCTTCGCCTCGTCGGCCGAGGTGACGGAGTTGATGCCTACGTCGATGACGACGGCGCCGGGTTTAACGAACTCCGGCGTGACGAATGCGGGGCGCCCGATGGCGGCCACGAGAATGTCGGCCGTGCGCGCCATGGCGGGCAAATCGCGCGTGCGCGAGTGGCAGATCGTGACGGTGGCGTTCTTGTGCAGCAGCAACGCGGCCATCGGCTTGCCGACGATGTCGGAGCGGCCGATGACGACCGCGTGCTTGCCTTCGATCGGAATCTTCGCCCGCACCAGCAGCTCGATCACGCCGGCCGGCGTGCAGGGCGCAAAGCCTTCGCGGTTTTGGCTCACGCGGCCCGCGGAGATGGGGCTGAAGCCGTCGACGTCTTTGCCCGGGTCGATCGCGTCGAAAACGCGCTTCTCGGCGTCGGCGCCGAGCGCTTTGGGCAGCGGCGATTGCACCAGGATGCCGTCGTAATTCGGATCCTTGTTGATGCGGTCGACGACTGCGAGCACCGTGGCCAGCGACGCCGAGCCCGGCAACCGCTCGAGGTGCACGCCCATACCGGCGTCCTCGGCCGTCTTCAACTTGTTGCGCACGTAGACCTCGGAGGCCGGGTCGTCGCCGACGAGCACGATCGCGAGCGCGGGCGCGCGGCCGAGTTTTTCGCGCACGTTCGCCACGCGTTCGGTGAGCTCGTCGCGAATCTGTTGGGCGACGGCCTTGCCGTCGAGAAGGGTGGCGGTCACGTGGAATCTCTGCCTGGCGCGGGGACGCGGATTCTCGCACGAGCTTCTTTCGACTCTCAAGGCGACCGCCATGGATGGCGGAGCAATTTGCGGCCGACCGGTAGGCTCGTTTGCTTGGGTTCGCGGGGCCGCATAAGATGCCCAGCGGACAAGCGAACGGGGCATGGCGCAGCCTGGTAGCGCATCTGCTTTGGGAGCAGAGGGTCGCAGGTTCAAATCCTGCTGCCCCGACCAACAACCTCGATGAAGATAGCGCCCGTAGCTCAAGGGATAGAGCACCGGCCTTCTAAGCCGGGGGTTGCAGGTTCGAATCCTGCCGGGCGCGCCAATGCTCTTGCGATAGAATGACAAGACGCTGGTGGACGTAGCTCAGTTGGTAGAGCCCCGGATTGTGATTCCGGCCGTCGTGGGTTCGAGTCCCATCGTCCACCCCACTTACCCGGTCCCGGGCCGTTAGCTCAATTGGTAGAGCAGTGGACTCTTAATCCATTGGTTGTAGGTTCGAGTCCTACACGGCC
Source organism: uncultured Gammaproteobacteria bacterium (assembly GCA_946887385.1). The sequence goes on along the minus strand of CAMPKU010000338.1, from coordinate 10 downwards.
CACCACTCAA
>CAMPKU010000337.1 GCA_946887385.1 uncultured Gammaproteobacteria bacterium | reverse complement strand
AAGCCGCCGGCATGAGCTACACGGCGCTCGTGAATCGCATCGTGCAGCTGGGGCTCGCCTACATGCCGGAGTGGCGCCTGTTCGAGCCCTAGGGCCGCCGCGCGCACACCTCCACGGCGTCCTGTCCCGGCCCTACGGCCGTTCTTCTCCATTTTTTTGGCATCTCTTCGTGGCTCTTTCACGCGCAAAAACCGTGAGCCCGCTTGAATGGGACCGACCCCGCTCGGCACGCCGGACGGCTCGAAATCGACACACAAACCACGGAGAACCCCATGAATAGATTGCACATACTGGCCGCCATCACCTGCGGATTGCTCGCGGGGCCCGCCCTTGCCGACGGCAACCGCGACGGCTGCTCCACGAGCATGCTCGCGGGCCGCTGGCTGTTCGCCACCGGCATTGGCCACCAAGCGCTCGCGAACGCCCCGCCGGGCTCCGGCGACATCACGGCCCTCGGCACGATGAACATCCGGCGCAACGGCGACGTCGAAGGCACGTTCGGCGTGACGTTCGAGGGCACGGTATTCGCGCCGAGCGTCCCGTACGCCGGGACGGTGGTAGTGAACGCGGACTGTACCGGCACGTTGTCGTTCACCACCGGCAACGGGACGACCCGGACGGACTCGATCGCGGTACTGAGCCGCTACGAGATCTGGGGCATGTCGCAAGACCCCAAGAACCTGTGGACCTATCAGGTGCGGCGGGCCAGCGGCCGCCTGGGATATCTGCCGCATTGACCCTCCGGGATCGGGCGCGCCGCGCGCGAGCGCGGCGCGCGCCGAGCCCGCGGCGCATGAAAAATAGCCGCGTTTGGCCTAGAGTTCCGGGCAGCGGACCCTGCTGCTTCAGGAACGATAGGCATGCACGCTGCGCGAGGCGAGACGCCACAGCCAACCTCGAGCGAACCGTTACGCTTTCGGTTCGCGGACCTCGTGCTCGACGTCGGACGGCGCCGCTTGCAGCGTGGCGCAACGACGCTGCCGCTCGGCAAACTGACCTATCGGTTGCTGGTGACTCTCGTCCGCGCCGCGCCGAACGTGGTGACGCACGAGGAGCTCATTCAGCACGTTTGGGGCGGGCGCAGCACCACGCCGGAGACCGTGACGCAGCGCGTGAAGCTGCTGCGGGCGGCGCTCGGCGACGATGCCGAACAGCCTCGCTACGTGGGCCTCGTGCGCAATCATGGCTATCGCTTCCTGCCGCGCGTGGAGACGCTGCCGCCGGAAGACGCGAGCGGCGCGGCCTTGTCCACCGGCGCTAGGCCGGCGCGGCGCGCCGGGCTCGCAGCCGCGGCCATCGCCGGTGCGGCGCTCGCGGCGCTGGCCGGCGCTGGAGCGGTGTGGCTCTCAGAAGACGATGCGCAGGCGGCGCCGTTGTCCGTGGCGGTGCTGCCGCTCGCGGATCTCTCCGCCGGCGGCAACAGCGAGTATTTCGCCGACGGCATGACCGAGGCGCTCATCGCGAACCTCGCAAAGCTCACCGGCCTGCGGGTGATTTCCCGCACGTCGGTGATGCGCTACAGGGACGAGGCGAAGAGCGTGCCGCAGATCGCGCGCGAGCTCGGTGTAACCGCCGTGCTCGAGGGCTCGGCCCAGCTCGACGGCGAACGTGTGCGCGTTACCGCGCAGCTCATCGACGGGCGCACCGATCAGCACCTCTGGGCCGAAACGTACGATCGCGACCTGCAAGACGTGTTGAGCTTGCAAAGCGAGATCGCACGCACCATCGCGGAGCGCGTCGAGGTCACGATCACGCCGGACGAAGCCACGCGGCTTGCGCCTACGCGCAAGGTCGACCCGGAAACCTATCGCGCCTATCTGCGCGGCATGCACGCGCTGAACAAGGCGACGCCCGAAGACGTCGCCGCCGGCCTTGCGTTCCTGCACGAAGCCGTCGATCGCGATCCCGGCGACGCGCTTGCGTACGCCGGTTTGGCCATGGGCTACGCCACGCTCGGCCACGGCTCTGCGCCGCAACCGGATGCGTGGCCGCGCGCGCGCGCGGCGGCCTTGCGCGCGATCGGGCTCGATCCGAATCTTGCCGAGGCGCACGCCGCGCTGGCCGACGTGAAGCTCTACATGGAATGGGATTGGGAAGGCGCGGAGCAAGCGTTCCTGCGGGCGAACGAGCTCGCACCGAGCCTGGCGATGAATCACTATCACTACGCGTGGTATCTCGCCTTGTTCGATCGCTGGGACGAGGCCGTCGCCGAGCATCGGCGCGCCGCGGAGCTGGACCCGCTGACGCCGTTCCACGTGCTGTGGCTCGGCGGTCTGTACCTCTACGATCACCTCGGCCGGCACGCGGAAGCACTCGTCGAAGCCGAGCGAGCGCTCGAGCTTGCGCCCGACAACCCGGCGGCATTCATGATCTTGGGCTGGGCGCACAGCGCAGCCGGCCGGCACAGCGAGGCGATCGCGGCGCACCGGCACATGGCGGACTTGAACCCGGATCTGAAGTGGCAGCTCGGCTTGACGTACGCGAGGGCGGGCCGGCTCGACGACACGCGGGCAATCCTCGCGGAGCTGTCGCAGGAGGCGCCGTCGTCATGGACGGCCTATGGACGCGCCATGCTGCACGCACACCTGGGCGAGCTCGACGCGGCATTCGAATGGCTCGATTACGAGCCGCCGCATGCCTGGGTGCCTTGGGTCCGCACGGACCCTTGGCTTCGGCCGCGGCTCGAGCACGACCCGCGCTTCGCCGAGCTACTGGAACGCTTGCGGTTGCCGCTCTAGCGGATCTGGCGCACTACCGCGAGCTCACTCTCCGTTGTTCTGCCCGCCACCGCCGCCGCCGCCGCGGAACGCAGCTTGCAAGAGGTGCGTGAGCGTGTGCACGTAACGCAGCTTGCCGTTCTCGATGCGGAACAAATGCGTATCGGGCGCCCCGCTGCCGC
>CAMPKU010000336.1 GCA_946887385.1 uncultured Gammaproteobacteria bacterium | reverse complement strand
CGCGCTCGCCGATAGGATCGCGGCCGGCGAAGCGGCGGACCGCGAACGACTCGTTAATCAGAACCGCCTGTGGCGCGTCCGGCCGATCAGTCGTCTCGAGCAGCCGTCCAACTACCAATGGGATGCCCATCGTCTCGAACCACTCGGGCGTAACGGTGTAACGAAAGGCGACGCCCGCGTTCTCGGCGCTACCTGCCGTCGACTCAGAGAAGACGGCATACCGCTCGAGGCTGCTGCCGCTCAAAGGCAGCAGGCTCGTCAGGGCGGCCTCCTCGACACCGGGCACCATGCGAACGGCCGCGAGCACTCGCTCGTAGAAAGCCTGTCCCTCCTCGTAGGGAATGCCCGAGCCCCTCGGCACGACGACTCGCATCGTTACGACGCGTGGCGCGTCGAAGCCCGTCGGAACCGACAACAATTGATCGACGCTGCGCAGCAGCAGCCCGGCGCACGCGAGCAGCACGGTGGCGAGCGCCACTTGGCCGATGACGAGCGAGCGGCGCAACGTGGCGAAAGCATGTCCGGTAGCGCGCGTTCCCGTTCGCAGCGCCGCGGTCGAGCCGATTTCGCGGGCGCGCAGCGCGGGCCAGAGGCCGGTGACGAGCGCGACGACGGCGGTCGTCGCCAGCGCAAAGCCGAGCACGCGCGCGTCGAGCCCGATGGCGTGCAAGCGCGGCAGATCGGCCGGTGCGAGCGCGACCAACGCCCGGCTCGCGAGCGCGGCGATGCCGACGCCGAGGAGGCCGCCCACGAAGATCAGCAGCGCGCTCTCGGCGAAGAGCTGCCTCACTAGGCGACCCGCGTCCGCTCCGAGCGCCGCTCGCGTCGCGAGCTCGGCGCGGCGCGCGAGCGCGCGTGCGAGCAGGATGTTCGTGACGTTGGCGCACGCGATGGCGAGCAGCAACAGCACGGCGCCGAGGATCACGAGCAGCGCCGGGCGCACGTCGCTCGTGATCGACGCGTGCAGCGACTCGAGCGCCAGGCCTCGCTGCATCGAAGCATGCGGCGGGCGCGGAAATTCGGCCACGGGCGAGCCGCCGATTGTGAGCATCTCGCGCTGCGCCTGCTCGAGCGTCACGCCTGCGCGCAGCCGGCCGACCATTCGCAAGTTGTGGCCCCACTCGACGCTCTCGAACGACTGTCCCGCGCGAAAACGCAACGGCGCCCAAAGCTCGACTGCCGGGCTCAAAGCGTTCTCGAAGCCCTCGGGCATGACGCCGATGACCCTGTAGCTGTCGCCGTCGAGCATGATCGAGCGATCGAGCACGGCCTCAGCGCTGCCGAAGCGGCGTTCGGCGAAGCTCGTGGTGACGATCACGACCCACGGCGCTCCCGTGATGTCGTCCGCGGGAGCGAGGTCGCGCCCGAGTGCGGGCCGTACGCCCAAGGCGGCGAAATAGTCCGGACTGACGAGCTCACCTGCGAGCCGCGTTGGCTCGCCTGCGGCCGTAAGCGAAGGTTGCCAACTCCGCACGACGGCGAGCGCGTCGAACGAGCGAGAGCGCTGCTCGATTTCGAGGAACGTTCCGTAAGCGACCGGAATCGGCTCGCCGTTGTCATTCGTGCGGTCCGTGAGCACCACCACGCGCTGCGGCTCCGGATACGGCAATGCGTTGATGAGGATCTCGTCTACGGCCGCGAAGATCGCGGCGCTGACTCCCACGCCGAGCCCGATGCTCGCGATCGCAACCAGCGTGCCGCCACGGGCAACTCCGCTGAACAGCTTGCGCGACGCGTACTTGAGGTCGGCCAACCACGCCTGCATGCGCTCCCCCTACTGTGCGCCCTGCGCGACTGGGAGAGTCGCCGGCGGCTCCGCTCTATCGATCATGAACGCCTGATCATGGCCGCTAACCGTCCGCGCGCAATGCCGTCATCGGATTCACGCTCGCCGCGCGCCGCGCCGGCACTAGCGCCGCAACGCCTGCGACCAGCAGCAGCAGACCCGCCACAGCCACGGCGGTCGCTGGATCCGCCGGGCCTACGCCGTAGAGGAACGACGCGATAAAGCGCGTCAATACGTAGGCAGCGACCAGCCCCACGCCGATACCGAACAGTGCCGCCGCGAGCGCCGAGCGCACGACGGCGCCGACGACGGTCTTCTGCTGGGCGCCCAATGCCATCCGCAGGCCAATTTCATTGGTGCTCTGCGACACGGTGTAGCTCAACACGCCGTAGAGCCCCACAGCGGCCAGCAATAGCGCGAGCACTGCGAAGGCCCCGATCAGCGTGAGCTGCTGGTCGCGATTGTCGAGCTCGGAATCGAGCACGTCGCTCATCGCGCGCACGCTCGAGACGGGTTGGTCGGGATCGACGGACCACACGGCTCGGCGAATGGACGGCGCAAGGGCCAGCGGCTCTGCGCCGGTGCGCACGACGAGCTGGCGCGGCCGCATGAACGTGCCTTCCACCTGATCCAGTGGGACGAAGACTTCGGCATCCGCGGCAACGTCTAGACCCATCTGCCGCACGTCGCCTACGACTCCGACGACAGTGCGCAGCTCGCCGCCGCCGATGACGAGCCTTTGGCCGATGGGATCTCCGTCCGGCCAGTGCCGGCGCGCCAGGGTCTCGTTGATGACGACGGCGCGCGGCCCGCCGCGCACATCGCGTTCGTCGATGAAGCGGCCGCGTACGAGCGGCACGCCGAGCGTCTCTAAATAGCCGGGGCTTGCGCCGCGATTCGTCGCGATGTTGCGCAGCAGCTCCGACGGCTCCGGCCGAGGTTGGCCGTCGACGAAGATGATCGACCGGCCGCCCTTGAACACGAGCGGTGCAAAGTTCGTGTAGCCCGCGCTCTCCACGCCGGGCAAAGCCCGGATCTCGTCGAGCACGGTTCGATAGAACCGCTCGTAGTCCGCCGGCGTTGTGTAGCGCGATTCGGGCAACACGGTCTCTGCAACGAGCAGGCCGTCGGCATCGAA
>CAMPKU010000335.1 GCA_946887385.1 uncultured Gammaproteobacteria bacterium | reverse complement strand
TCGCGTTCCGGCGCTGGCAACGAGTGAGAACGCTTGCGAGCCCATCTCCAACGCCGCCGTCATAAATCCTGACCATCACCGCGTAAACGAGGTGTTCTGGAAGCGGGACGGGGATCCCGCTTGCGGGAAGCCGCTCACTGCTTTGTCCTTCTCTCGGCCCCGCGTTTTCATCGTGCCCATAAGGACTTGCCGGCGCGGCCGCGGGTGGCACGGCGCTTGCTCTGCCGCTCTGAGCAGGACGTCGTTCTGCAGGCCACACCTCGGGCGGGATTCATGAACCACCTCAAGCTCGCGCTGCGCCAGCTCAAGCTGCGCCCGGGACTGTCGTTCGTCGTGATCGCAATGCTGGCGCTCGGCATTGGCGCGACGACGGCGATGTTCTCGCTGTATCACCAGATTCTGCTGCGGCCGATGCCGGTGCCCGAACCCGACCGGCTCGTGAACCTCACGGCACCCGGTCCGAAGCCGGGCGGCGGGATACAGGGTATCGGCCTCGACGATCGCGACGCCCAGTTCAGCTATCCGATGTTCCGCGATCTCGAGAAGGGACAGACCGGTTTCACCGGCATCGCGGCGTACATCGACTACCTCGCGAACTTGAGCTTCGACGATCGACCGACGTCGGGCCGCATCGATCTCGTCTCGGGCAGTTACTTCGACGTACTGAACTTGCAACCCGCCCTCGGGCGGCTCTTGGGACCAGGCGATGACGCGAACGTCGGCGAATCGGCCGTCGCCGTGCTCAGCTACGAGTTCTGGCAGCGTGCGCTCGGGGGCGAAGCGGCCGTCATCGGCAAGTCCCTGTCGGTGAACGGCCAATCGCTCGAGATCGTCGGCATCGCCCCGCAAGGATTCAGGGGCACGAACATCGGCGTTCGTACGGACGTTTTCGTGCCGCTGACGCTGGCGCCAACAGCGATGGCCGGCCTCGTCGGCCCGACGATGTTCGACGCCCGGCAAGGCTATTGGATCTACCTTTTCGCGCGCCTCAAACCCGATGTCACGCTCGCGCGCGCGGCCGCGCAGTTGAACGGCGTCTATTCCGGCGTTCTCAACGACGTCGAAGCGCCGCTGTTGAGCGGGGAGCAACTGCCCGAGGGAACGCTCGACCGCTTTCGAGCGCGCCAGCTCGAGTTCTCGCCGGGCGGCCAAGGCCGTAGCACGCTTGCGAGCCAGGCCGAGCAGCAGAGTGAGCGGCTGCTCGGCGTCACGGCGCTCGTGCTGCTGATCGTCTGCGTGAACATCGCGAATCTATTGTTGGCGCGCGGCGCCTCCCGCTCCGGCGAGATGGCGACGCGCGCTTCGCTCGGTGCGAGCAGAGGCTGGCTCGTACGGCAACTGCTGAGCGAGTCGTTCGTGCTCATCGCGATCGGCGGCATGCTGAGCCTGGCCGTGGCGGCCATTCTCATTCGGCTCATCGCGAGCCTGTTGCCCACAGGCATTGAAACGGGACTCGGCCCCGAGCTCAGCACCACCGCGATGCTGTTCGCGGCGGGCGCGTCGCTCGTAACCGTGCTGGTGTTCGGCCTCGTGCCCGCGCTGCGCGTCAGCGACGCGAACCCGGCGCTTGCGATGCGGGCGGACGCGGCGCGGGCGGGCGGCAGCCGCGCCGCCATGCGGTTCCGCGGCGCGCTCACCGTCGCGCAGATCGCGTTCTCGATGCTGCTACTCGTGCTCGCCGGCCTGTTCACGAAGAGCCTCATGAACGTGGCGCGACAGGACATCGGCATGGACGTGGAGTCCGTGTTGAGCTTCAGCGTGACGCCGCGCATGAACGCGTACAACCCTGCGCGCCTCGCGGAATACTACGATCGCCTCGAGGACGCCTTGGCGACCCAACCGGGGGTGCTCGCCGTCGGCAGCAGCGGCGTCCCGCTGCTCGGCACGTTCGCGCTGCGCCAGCCGCTTTCCGTCGAAGGATTCGACGCGGCGCCGGGCGCGGACACGAGGGCCACTCTGGCCATGGTGGGCACCGACTTCTTCGGTGCGCTCGGAATTCCGTTGCGAGCGGGCCGCACGTTCACGGACCGAGACGAAGCCAACTCGCCGGCCGTGGCCGTCGTCAACGAGAGCTTCGCGCGCAGATTCAACGTCGCGGGCGTCGGCACCCGCGCCGGCTTCGGGCAGACGACGAACTATCAGTTCGAGATCGTCGGCATCGTCGCCGATGCGAAGGTCGCGTCCGTCAAGAGTGAATTCGAGCCGGTCATCTACCTCTCGCGATACCAAATCGCGGGCAGCATTCAGGCCATGTTCTATTTCTTGCGCGCCGGCGTGGAGCCCGATGCGTTGCTCGCGATGATCCCGCGCGTCGCCGCCGAGATCGACCCCAATGTGCCGATCACGAATCTTCAGACCATGACGACGACGATCAACGGGAACGTCTTCGTCGATCGTTTGTTGTCGATGCTCTCCGCAGGCTTCGCGGCGCTCGCGACGCTGCTCGCCGGCATCGGCTTGTATGGGGTGCTGGCCTACAACGTCACGCAGCGCACGCGCGAGCTGGGTTTACGGCTGGCACTCGGAGCGCCGCCTGCGCGGCTGCGGACGATGATCTTGAAGCAGGTTGGCGTGATGGCGCTGATCGGCATGGGCGTGGGCCTCGTCGCGGCGTTCGCCGTCGCCCGCGCCGCGGAAGCGCTGCTGTTCGGTTTGTCGGGCCGCGATCCGCTCGCGTTCGTCGCTGCGTTCATCGTGCTCAGCACCGTCGTGCTCGCGGCGAGCTGGGTGCCGGCGTGGCGCGCGTCGCGCATCGCGCCGACGGAGGCGCTGCGCTACCAGTAGCAAAGTGACACAAAATACCTACCGGCATCACCCGGAACGATGACGGGCTGGATCGGAATCACAGACCGGTATCGCCGGACAGCACAGGGAGCTTCCCATGTTTCAGGGCGTGAAGCGCTTGGCGATCGCCATCGTTGCGC
>CAMPKU010000334.1 GCA_946887385.1 uncultured Gammaproteobacteria bacterium | reverse complement strand
AGCTCCCGCAGATCGAAGTCGTTGCCCGACGTCGCCCAGTCGAGGATCGGGTTCAACCAGAGGTCAAGCCGCGACGTGAAGGTCTTGCGGATGCTCGACGCCGTGACCGGCGCGAGGTCGATAACGTCGCACAGCGCACGCACGCATTCCGGTGAAAGCGGGTACTTTCCACTGTTGCGTCCCTCGATGAGCCGCTTCCAGTGCGCGCCGAAGCCTTCGTCATCGGACGCCATACCCTGGCGCAATATTTCGCCGATCGTCTTCGGCAGACTTGGGGTCTCGAAGACATAAAGACCGATGCCGAGAAACAGCGTTCGGGCCGAGGCCGTCCAGAACGGATCGACGCCCGGGCTCTCCTGGTAGAGCATGTCCGAGATGCGCTGTAGGCCGTTGATGCGCAGCGCCGGGTCGTCCGGGATGTAGCCGAGCGGATTCCAGCGCGCGGTATTGCGTGTCTCGGAAAACGGATCGAAGAGGAACACGGCATGACCTGCCTGCGCTCGATGACCCGCCGTGATTGTGTAATTCTCGCGCTTGGGGTCGACGCAGATCAGCGAATCCGGCCACTCGAAGAGATTCGGGATGACGATGCCCGCGCCCTTGCCGCTGCGCGACCTCGCGATCACGGCCACTCCCTGCTGGCCGGGCAAGCGGAGGAGCCGGCGGCCGAGCCGCGCGAGGATGATGCCGCCGGGCGAGAAAAGCCCCGCGCGCGACACCTGCGTCCGCGTCGAGAACTTCGCGCTGCCGTGCAGGGCCGGCGTCCTCGGCCGGACCACGAGCATCAGCGCAATCAACACAGGAGCGAAGCCGGCGCCGGAGCTAATCCATAGCTTGCGGCGCACGTCCTCGCGCCCACCGTAGTAGTACGCGTAGCGCACCACCGTCATCGGCGTCGCAGTCCGCGGATCGGCGCGCACCCACTGCAGAAATAGAAAACCCGCGAGGTATTGCGCGCCGAGCAGAACACCAATCGTCACGATGAGCCCTCGAAGCCCGCGCGCAAGCCACTCGCGCTTAGCGCGTGGCCGCCAGCGTGCGGTGCTTGCGTGCAGGGTCATACCAGATCTCTTTGATGCAGCGCTGGCGATGCTCGACGCCGAACTGCACGACCACGTCGATCAAAAGATAGAGCAGGTTCTTAATCTCCTCACGCGCGAGCTCCTGGCCGGCGCGACTCTGTTTGACGAGCAGCACGAGCTGCTCGAAGGCGAGCTCCGCGCTCGCGGCGTGAATGCTCGTGATCGAGCCCGGATGACCCGAGTTCACGTTGCGCAGATAGTCGAACGCCTCCTCGCCGCGGAGCTCCGCGAGCAGGATCCGGTCGGGTTTCATGCGCAGGCAACTCTCGAGTAGCTGTTTCGGCGTCACGCGCGCCAGGCCTTGATCATCTTTGCTGTAGAAGAGGCGCACGTGGTTGTCGTGCCCATCCAGCACGAGCTCCTTCGCATCCTCGATCGTGATCAGTCGCTCCTCGGGCGGGATCTCCCGAATCAGCGCCTTAGTGAACGTCGTCTTGCCGGAGCCCGTCGGGCCCGACACCAGAATGTTCCGCCGGCGCGCGACCGCGAGATGCAGGAAGCCGCGGTAATCGCTCGCGTCCAGCCGCTGCGTGAGCTCGGTCTCCGTCTGGTCAGGACCATCGCTCGCACGGCGCGTCGTGCGGAAGATCCCGCGCGCTTCAAGTTCCTGGAGCGTCCAGATCTCGTCCGCCGGACGCCGTATCGTGATCGCGACCGTCCCCGGAGTCGTCGCCGGCGGCAGCACGATCTGGATGCGCTCACCACCCGGCAGTGCAGCAGACAAGAGCGGCGATTCCACGTCGATGCGCTGGCGCGTCGAGTTGGCCACAAGCCGCGCGAGCGACTGGCACCAATCGAAGGTCGCAAATTCGAGCGGCACGCACCGCCAACCCTCGCGCACCTCGACGTAGGCTTCGCCAGGCCGGTTGATGCAGATCTCGGTCACTGCGCGGTCCGTCAGGATCGGACGCAGCGCGCGTAGCGTGAGATCGAGCGCGGATGATTCGACGACGGCCGGCGGACGCACGAATGCGGCGCTAGCCGTTTCTTCATCCAGGCCTTCAACGGCGGGGTTAGCGGCCGGCAGGGCGAAGCTCATACACGCTCCGAAAATCTAAGTCGCGCGCGACGAGCACCTGGATGCGGTCGCCTTGCGGCTTCACGACGGTCGGCGGGATGTCGACGGTCGACCGCAGCACCTCGGTCATGATGTCGGACGTAACCGACGGGTTGAGAACGAGGGTGTCGCCCTCCTCACGCTGCCCTGCCACTGCTGCTTGAACCGCGCCGTCGATGACGCTGATGAGAATCGCCGCGCCGAAGCGCTCAAGAAAATGTCGATCGACTTCCCCCGGGAGCCCCGAGCGGCCGAGCTCGTCGGTGCCTGGGGAGGCGAGCGGCACGATCACGCCGCGCGGCGTGCGCGCTTCAGTCCAAAGGACGAAGAGGCGCGCCGCGCCCTGTCGCACCTGACCCCGGGTCTCGCCGACGAGCTTCGTGCCGCGCTCAAGCAGCACGACGGTGCCGTCGGCGCCGAACGTGTCGGTGGCGAGCACGCACGTCGTCATGCCCGGCAGCGACGAGTCGATCGCCGTCTCGAGCGTGCAGTCTAGAAACGCGCCCCTCGGCAAGAGTAAGCGTTGCGTCGGCAGTACCCGAGCTTGGACCGCCGGCGTAGCGCTCGCCCGCAACAGCGTGTCGAGATCGCCGCCGCCCGATGCGTCGTCCCCACGCGGGGCGTCTTCGACCGTGGTTGCTGCCGTTCGCGAATTGCTCGCCGAGAACGCGGCGCCCGCGAGCTGCCGCTCGAGCTGCAAGTCACGCGGCGTTTGTGCCGTGTAGCTCGCGGCCGAGTACACGGGCCGCGGCTCCGGCTGCGCCGGCACCACGGCTTCGGGCGGTGGCT
>CAMPKU010000333.1 GCA_946887385.1 uncultured Gammaproteobacteria bacterium | reverse complement strand
GCGCGGCGAAAAGCTGATTTCGCCAAACCGCGGGCCGCCATCGACGTTGCGCGTGGCGTCGCTGCCGACGACGCGCTCGCCCGCCCGCGCCGCGGCTCCGCCCGATTGCGCACCGCTCGCCGCACCCGTGCGCGCCGCATAGCCGTCGGCGCTGCTCGGCGCCTCGGCGAACAGCAGCGCGCCGACCGGCACGGTGAGCACATTCCGGGCAGCGGACGTCACGAAATACACCTGCGTGGTCATGCCCGATAGCAGCGCGCCGTCGCCGTTGTCGACGTCGAAGAGGCCGGTGTAGGTGACCACGTTGTTGGTGGCCGTCGGCGTGGGCAGGATCTGCCGCAACGTGCCGTACCAGCGGCGGTTGCCGCCGCTCAACGTGGTGAAGTACACGTCCATGCCGATCCAGAGCTTGCCGACGTCGGCCTCGGAGATTTGCGTCTCGATCGTCATCGTCAACAGGTTCGCGATCGACATCACCGTCGGCGACTGCTGCGTAGCATTCAGCGTGGTGCCTTCTTTCACCGCGATCGACACCACGGTGCCGTCGATCGGCGCGAACAGGTTCGTGTACTCGAGCTGAGTCTTGTCGGTGGCCAACGTGGCCTTGTTCTGCTCGATCGACTTCAGCTGCGCAAAATAGCTCGCTTCGGCATTGGCGAGATTGTTCATCGCTGTATCGTATTCCTGCTGGCTCGTGGCCCGTTCGCCCATGAGGCGCTCAGCGCGCTCCGCATTGGCGCGCGCAAGGTCGAGCGCCGAACGGCGCGCTTCGAGCTGAGCTTCGGCCGAGGCAATATTGGCTTCGCTGGCCGCGACTCGGTTCTCCTGCACGCGTGCGTCGATCTCGCCGAGCAGCTGGCCCAAGCTCACTTGGTCGCCCACCTGCACGTGCACTTTGCGAAGCTGACCGGACACCTGGGCGCCGACAGGAACGGTGTTGCTCGGCTGCAGATTGCCGGCCGCCGCCACCGTGTTCTCGACGTCGCCGTAGGCGGCGGTTGCGATCAGCGGCCGGTCGGCGTTGTTGTTCGATGCAGCGCGCTGCCAGAAGTAATAGCCGCCGGCTGCGACGGCCACTACGGCGACCAGAGCGATGGTGCGGGCAAGGGAGCCGCCGCGACGTGGCGTCGCGGTCGATTCCGCAGAGGTAGGGTTCGGCGCGGGCCGTTTGGCGGACATGGTTCACACCCAGCGGGGCTTTTTGTGGGGGCTAACCTTAGCGCAGCAGCGCCTGCGCTTCCTTATAGAAGAGCGAAGTATTGCAGGCGCGGTCCTATAGAAGAGCGAAGTACCGGCCCCGCGGCCCTCAAGGGCCGCGGGGGCCCCATGCTACGCTGGCGGCACGGCGCGAATCGTGACGGGCGCCGAGCAGGGGGATGCACCATGGATCGACGTATCGCGCAACGGGCGCGGTGGCTGGGCACCATGATCAGCGTGGCGTTCGTCGCGCCGCTGCACGCGCAGGACCCCAGTCAATGGGGCTTCTACTCGGCGAACCCGCACGCCACGCGCTACTCGCCGCTCGCGCAGATCGATGCGTCGAACGTCGGCCGGCTCGGCGTGGTGTGGCGCCACGCGCAGGCCGATCCCGCGATTCTCGCGGCGAATCCCGATTTCAATCTGACCAATCGCTACATGGTCACGCCCATCTACGTCGGCGGGATGCTGTATGTGCCGAACGGCTTCGGCCTCGTCGAAGCCCTCGATCCGGCCACCGGCCGCACGCTGTGGACGCAAAAGCCCCTGATCGACGGCCCCGAAGGACTGCCTTCGCTGATGATCAGCAAGGGCGTCGCATACTGGGGCAGCGGCGCCGAGGCGCGCATCCTGCACGTGCGCCAGCAGCACCTCTTCGCGCTGAATCCGAAGACCGGCGCGCCCGTAACGAGCTTCGGCGAGGGCGGTGCCGTGAATCTTTCGACGGAGGACTTCCGTTACAAGTGGAACGGCGTGCCCGTCGTGGCCGGCGACGTCGTCGTGCTCGGCTCCTCGATGCTCGAGCAGGACTCCGCCGTGTACAAGGACGGTCAGCCGGGGTACGTGCGCGCGTTCGACGTGCGCACGGGCGAGGAGCGCTGGCAGTGGAGCCCCGTGCCGCGCGAAGGCGATCCCGCGACGGCCACGTGGCGCGATGAAGCCTGGCGCTACACCGGCGCCGGCAACGTGTGGTCCACGTTCAGTGCCGACGACGAGCTCGGCCTGGTCTACGTGCCGGCCACCGGCGTCACGAACGACATGTACGGCGGTCACCGGCTCGGCGATAACCTGTACGGCAGCTCCGTCGTCGCCCTGAACGCGAAGACGGGCGAGCGCGTGTGGCACTTCCAGACCGTGCACCACGATCTGTTCGACTACGACCTGCCGGCGGCACCCGTCTTGATCGACATCACGGTCGACGGCCGCGCGATCAAAGCGCTGGCGCAGGTCACGAAGCACGGCTTCTTGTTCGTGCTCGATCGCGCCACCGGCGAGCCCGTCTGGCCCATCGAGGAGCGTGCCGTGCCGGCGTCCACGGTGCCGGGAGAGGTGGCATCGCCCACGCAGCCGCACCCGACGAAGCCGCCGCCGTACGAGCATCAAGGCCTCACGGAGAACGACCTCATCGACTTCACGCCGGAGCTGCGCGCCGAGGCGCTGCAGATCGTGAAGCGCTACGTGATCGGCCCGCCGTTCACGCCGCCGTCCGTGATCGGCGAAGGGCCCAACGCGAAGCTCGGCACCATCCAGCTCGCGGGCGCCAGCGGCGGCGCGAACTGGAACGGCGGCGCGTTCGATCCCGAGACGGGCATGTTCTACGTCGGCTCGCGCACCGTGGCGTTCGTCGCCGACTTGTTCGCACCCGATCCCGCGCGCTCCGACCTGCGCTACCGCGCCGGTATGCGCGAGATCATGAACGGCCCGCGCGGGCTGCCGCTCATGAAGCCGCCGTACGGGCGGGTTACGGCATTCGATTT
>CAMPKU010000332.1 GCA_946887385.1 uncultured Gammaproteobacteria bacterium | reverse complement strand
TCCGTTAGCAGCACATTCGCTATCGCGATCTCGGGATCGAGGTCGCGCACAGCGGCTCGCAACGATGCGATGGCGACTGCCGGATCGTCGATGGCACGCACGATCACCGGCGGGGTGTTGCCGCCCGGTATGCTGTCGAGCGCCAATGGCCAGTAGAACAGCGGCTCGTCGCGGCTCCGCGTCAATCCGCCTGCAATGGCGTTGCCGACGACACCGACTACGGTTGTCCAGTCAGCTCCCCCTCCAAGCTCAAGCCTAACCTCGGCGCCGACTGCACCGCCCGCAGGCCAAAAAAGTTGCGCGGCGGCCTCGTTCATGATGGCCGCCGAGCCATTGCGTGCCTCGTCGGCGGTGAACGTACGCCCTTCGAGCAAAGGAATACCGAGCGTGCGGAAGTAGTCCGGCCGCACGCTGTTGGTCCCGTGAGCCCCACGAGCATCGGCTTCACTGACCGTCGTTCCGCGGATCTCGAACGTGCCGAAAACATTCATGCTCATCGATGGCCTGACTGCGGCCTGTGTAACGGCCGCGACACCGGGCGAAGAGCGAACGCGATCGAGCAGCTGCTCGGAAAGCAAGTCGCGCGCCGCTGCCTCTTGATAGCGTCCGCGTGGCAACGACAGCTCAGCCGTGAACAGGTTCTCGGCGTTGAAGCCGACGTCCACCTGCTGCAATTGGATGAAACTTCGCACGAGGAGCCCGGCGCTCACGAGGAGGACGACGGACATGGCCATCTGAGCGGCGACGAGCAGCTTGCGCAGGCGAGAACCGGCGCCCCCTCGCATGACGCCCGAGGCGCCATGACGTAGTGCGTCGCCGAGCTTGCGAGAAGTGAGCTGCAAGGCCGGCGCAACACCGAACAATACGGCCGTCGTAACTGCGACAGCGAACGTGAATGCGAGCACGGTTAAGTCGAGCTGCAGGTCGTCGAGCATGGACAAGCTGTCGGGACGCAGCCGCATCAGCACACGCAGCGTGAACCAACCGACCGCGATGCCGGCGGCACCGGCCGCCAGCGCGAGCACGAGGCACTCCGCCAACAGCGCACGTACGAGCCGCCAGGTGCTCGCTCCGAGCGCCGAGCGCAGCGACAGCTCCCGTGCCCGCGAGGCGCCGCGCGCGAGCAACAAATTCGCCACGTTCGAGCACGCGACGAGCAGCACCAGGCCGACGGCCCCAAACAGCACGAGCAGCGCATCGCGCGTGCTCCCGCCGAGAAGATCCGCCGGCCGGTCGAGCTGAGCCGTCAACGTTTGGCCACCGAATCTCTGCGGCGGCAATTCGGCCAGGATCGCGTCGAGCTCGGCGCCTGCCGCGTCGGCGGTCACCCCCGGCCGCAGCCGACCCAATATTTCCAAACCGAATCCGAGCGGCGCGCCCGGCGCGGGACCGATCGACTCTGGGAACCAGATTGCGGGCCGTACGCCAGCCGCGAATGCATCCCACCGCGGCGGGAACACGCCGATCACAATGTGCGAAACCTCGTCGAGCGTGAGCGCGCGGCCGAGCACGTCGCGTGCGCCGCCATAATCGCGCTGCCAGAGCTCATAGCTCAGCATTACGACTGCCGGTGCGCCGCGCTCCGCATCAGCGGGCGTGAACCCACGGCCGAGCAGCGGTGTAACCCCAAGGAAGTCCGGCAAACCCGGTGAGATTTGCATGCCGTGCAGGACACGCGCGCCATTCTCGTCGTACGCGAGCACGTCACGCGCGGTATAGCCTTCGATGCCCTCTAGCACCCCCGCGCGATCTCGCCAGGCCCCGGCCACGGACCTCGACGGCGGCAAGCGAAAGGCGAGCTGCGCCCTTGGCGCGCCCATGCCGATATAGACGATCCGATCGGAATCGGGATATGGGAGCGGGTCCAACATCAGCCGATTCACGACGGCGAAGATCGCCGTGTTCGCGCCTAGCCCCAGCGCCAGCGTGAGCACCGTGACGCAAGTGAACCAGCGGTTCTTGATCAGCTCGCGGCAGGCGGCTTTCAGGTCCAGCAGCATCGGACCCTCGGGTTGGGCTTCTGCGTGGTGGTTAGCGCTGACTGTAGCGCACGGCGGTCTCGCGCGTGAACTCGCCGCAAGTGACTAAGCACCGCCGGCGTGATATCAAGCCGATCGAGACCATTCCGGGGAGAATCATGTTTCCGGCTCGCGCTGCGTTCGCGATTTGCCTCTTCGGAACCTCCTCGTGGCTCGCCGCGCAGGCCCCTCGTCCCAACTCGAACGCCTTGGATGCTGCTGCTCTGGGCTTCGAAGTGCCGGACGAGGGAGGCTTGCCGCGCGGCTGGAGCGGCACGCCCGCGGGCACCGTCTCGCTGGATCGCACCACGTTTCGCTCCGGAACGGCGTCCGCGAAGCTTCAGCGCGGGCCTAGCCGCGGCGGCGCCTCCTCGGCGCTGCTGATTGCCTCGATCCCCATTGACTTCACCGGCGAGAAAATCGAGCTCGTCGGCTACCTGCGCACGGCCGACGTCTCCGGTTACGCAGACCTCTTCATGCGCGAGGACGGAGCCACGGGCGTTGTCGCCCTCGACAGCGCGCAACAGCGCCGCATCGAAGGCACACACGACTGGCTGGAATACCGCATCGAGCTTCCGCTCGCCGCGGGCGCGCAGCGGCTCCTCTTCGGCGCGGCGTTGGCCGGCGAAGGCACGGCGTGGGTGGACGACCTGCGGATTCTGGTCGACGGCGTGCCGCTCGCAGACGTCCCGCGCCTCCAGTCCGTTCTCGAAACCGATCGGGAGTTCAGCGCAGGGTCCGGCATCGCCACAGACGGACTGAGCCGAGCGCAAGTGCGGAACCTGGCGGTTCTCGCACGCGTGTGGGGCTTCTTGAAATACCACCATCCGCGTGTCGCAAAGGGCGAGCTCCACTGGGATTTCGAGCTATTTCGCGTGCTACCGCAGATCCTGCGCGCTGCCAGTGCTACCGAGCGCAACGCTGCGCTGCTCTGCTACGAGGCTCAGGCCACCGGCTGCCACCGC
>CAMPKU010000331.1 GCA_946887385.1 uncultured Gammaproteobacteria bacterium | reverse complement strand
GCGGCCTCGCTCGACAACGTCTCGATGTCGGCGACCGGCAAGCGCTGCGTGTACCCAGTACGCAGGCGAGCTCCCGAGGCGCAGCGTTCGTTCGAGCCTGGTGTAGTCGCTGCCTGCGAGCTCGGCAAGGTAAGCCGCCGCGGCCGGAGGCGCGGCCGGCAACGAAGCGGCTCGCTGCGCCAGCAAGATCGCCACTTCGCGCTGCTCGACGTGCGCGCGCTCGCGTGCGCGGCGCAGCCAGAACTCGCCGAGCAGCCGATCCGCGGCTTCCTCTTGCCCGGGCAGCTCGCGCAGCCGTGTGTCGGCAGCCGCCGCGGCCGGGAGCGACGTGGCTGCTCGGCTCTGGCGCGCGAGTGCCGTAACCCATAGCTCGTCGGCGCGCTCGGCAAAGCCCGGCAAAGCGCGCAGCCGTCGATAC
This sequence comes from uncultured Gammaproteobacteria bacterium, assembly GCA_946887385.1. Next base: position 2,593 of record CAMPKU010000331.1, on the reverse strand, counting down.
GCGGCTTCCGCGTCGTCGAGCTCGGCGGCCTCGCTCGACAACGTCTCGATGTCGGCGACCGGCAAGCGCTGCGTGTACCAGTAGCCGCCCGCCGCAACGGCCAAGAGCAGCACCGCCGCAGCCGCGAGCCAGCGAACGCCGGTACGCTTGGTTTTGAGCCACCCCGACGCCACGAGCTCTTTGACGATGCGGTTGCGCGCCCGCACGCGCCCCTCGCCGTCGATGCGAACCGTGCCCGAGAGCCACAGGCGCTCCGCGACTTCCGTTTCCGCCGGCTCGGCCACGGTGGCGCCCGCGCACACCCGCTGCAGCACTCTGGCCGCGCGACGTGCCGGGCGCGACGGCTCGCAGAGCCAGGCATGCGCGTCGCTCAAGACGGGATCGCGGTCGGCGGCGCCCGCCGCCAAGAGCTGCTCCCGCACGACGCGCTCGACGTCCTCGAGGCGCCCTCCCTTGCGTGCGACGCCGCGCGCCACGCGTTGCGTAAGATAAGGATGGCCGCCGGTCCACGCGTGCACGCGGTCGATCAGCGCTTGCGCGAGCTCGCGGTCGCCGCCGAATGCCGGGGCAAACCGATACGCTTGCTGCACGGAAAAATCTTCCGGCTCGATGAGCTCCGCTTCGCCGAACACCGGCTCCGCGCTCGCTTCGGCGAGCGCGTGTCGCGACGTGGAGCCCGCCAGCGCGAATCCCAAGCGGCCGAAGTCGGTTTCGCGTGTGCGGCGCGTGTAGCAGCCGCCAACGGCATCGAGAAGATCCGCGGCCCACGGCCGCTCGAGCGCGGCCTCTACTTCGTCCAGAAGCACGACGATCGGCGCCGTCGTGTTCGTCAAGACGATCTCCCAGAAAAACTCGACGAGCCGGTTCTCGCCGAGCTCGTCGCGGGAGCCCCACCACGCCGCAACGTCCACACCGAGCTCGAGCTCGCTTGCAACGTGCTCGGAGATGCTGCGCAAGCCGGCGTCCGCGGAATCGGCAGCGGACTCCTCGGCGATCCGGCGTAGATCGACGCTCGCAACCAGTGTGCGCCCGGCACGCAACGCGCGCGCCGCACGCTTCAAAAGGCTCGACTTGCCAACCGCGCGTGCGCCGAGCACGTAGCACAAGCGCTTGGCCTGCAGCGCCTCGGCAAGCTTGCGATCCGCCGCACGCTCCACGTAGCACGGCCGCTCCGGCTGAACCGGGCCTCCGACCACGAAAAACTCCGCCGGCTGGATCACACTAGGCATGGGGGCAGGATTGTAGCAGCGGGGCCCACGGCAACTGGCGCATGACAACGAGTAGCCTGAAGCACGACGTGCTCGGCACCACGCGGTTGGTGCGCGCCGAGGGCGCCGAGCCGTGGGTCGAGCGCGATACGCGCACGGCGCACCCGCTCGTGCGTTGGCTCGCTCGCCGCTTGGCGGCACGCGAGGCGGCGGCTCTGGCCGCGCTCGCCGGAGAGACGGGCGTGCCGAGCCTGCTTGGCTTCGATGGCACTGTGGTGCGCCGCACGTACTTGGCCGGTGCCACGCTCTACGAAGCGCCGCCGCGCTCGCCGGCGTATTTCGTGAACGCGCTGCGGGTGCTGCGGCGCGTGCATCGAGCCGGGGTGGCACACAACGATCTCGCGAAGGAAGCAAACTGGCTCGTCACGAGCGGCGATGCGTGCGCAATCGTCGACTTCCAGCTCGCACTCCGTTCGCCGGTCCGCTCGCCCCGCTTTCGCCGCCGGGCGTACGAAGACCTGCGGCACCTCCTGAAGCACAAGCGCACCTACCAGCCAACGCGCCTAACGGCGCGCCAGCGGCGCGTGCTGGCACAGCCCACCCTGGCCACACAGCTATGGCGCACGCTCGCGAAACCCGCGTACCGGTTCGTAACGCGCTCGGTGCTCGGCTGGCCGGAGCGCACCGGTCCCGTAGAGCGCCGCAGCTGATGTAGAATGCGCAAGCACGCTCCATGGATATTTGCCACGCCCACAATCTCCTGAAGCCACTCGACGCGCCGAAGCCGTATGGCATCCGCGTGAGCCTGCCTGCGAGCGACACGTTCGCGCGCTTGCTCGGCACGAGTTGGACGCGCCACCACTGGTACGCCACGGCCGAGGAGCGCGACCGCGCGCTGGCCGACATGGCGAGCGAGCACCGCTACTCGCGCCACGGCGACAGACCCACGCTCGTGTTCGAGGCCGTCGAGCAACAGCCCTAGGCTTCGGTGGCGCGGCCGCGCCTTCAGCCAACTTCGCGGTTCTCGATTCTTCTTCATGCCCGCGCGGTGTAATGACCGAGCCCGTCGCGCGTTATTACTCCATGTACGCAACACAGTCATCGGAGTTACGGTCATGAAAATTCGCTTCATCGCTATCGCAGTCGTCGCCGTGCTGTCGACCTCGGCCGCCTTCGCGGGTTCTGCGCCCGCGGTCAAAGCGGTGGAAGCGCAGCCGGCACCCCGCGCGCAGACGTTGCTCGAGGATATCGCTGCCGGCATGCGCCAGGTTCTGCGCAGCGTGACGCCCGAGGTCTCGCTGCCGAAGATCGAGATCACGCTGCCGACGCTCCAGGGCGCAGCGCGTTAGCGGGGCGCAACGTGCCGCGCGGCGAGCTCGCGATAG
>CAMPKU010000330.1 GCA_946887385.1 uncultured Gammaproteobacteria bacterium | reverse complement strand
CTGCGCGCGCACGACAAAGCCAACGGCAACGTGCTCGCCGAGATCGATTTGCCGGGCGCCGTCGGCGGCCGGCCGATGACGTACATGATCGACGGCAAGCAGTATCTGGTCGTGTCGGTGGCGGGCAGCAACGGCGCGGAGATCGTCGCCCTGACGCTCTGAGCGGCATGACTCGAAGGCATGCGGCTTACTCCGCGCGCAACGCCACGACGGGGTCGATACGCACGGCGCGGCGTGCCGGCAAGTACCCCGCCGCGAACACGATCGCGGTAAGACTGCCCACGGCGGCGATGAGTACGAGCGGATCGAAGGCGCGCACGCCGAACAACAGCGCGCCGGCGGCTTGGCCGAGCAGCAGCGCCGCACCCAAACCCAGAAGACCGCCGGCGGAAGCCATGGCGCCCACGTGACCGAAGATCATGCGCCGAAGCTGCTTAGGCGGTGCGCCGAGCGCAATCCGCAGGCCGATCTCGCGCGTTCGCTGCTCCACCATGTAGGAGAGCGTGCCGTAGATTCCGACGACGGCGAGCAGAGTGGCAAGCACCGCGAGAGCGGCTGCGAGCTTGCCCATGAAGCGGTCGAGAAACATGTTTTCGGCGACTTGGCGATCCATGGTTTGCATGCTCGCAATCGGCAAGCTCGCATCGAGTTGTGCGACCACGTTGCGAATGCGCCCGGTGAGTAATTCCGGTTCGCCGGCATGGCGCACGTAGAAGGTGGGAGCTCCGACCGATACGAGTTGATCGCGCGGCCGATAGAGCTGTGCACGCACTGGATCCTTCACGTTGTCGTACTTCGCGTCGGCGATCACGCCGACGATCTCGACGTCGCGCGCGTCGCCTTCGATGATGTCGATATGCGTGCCCACCGCGTTTGCGCCGAGGCCGAAGTAGTCGACGAAGCGCTGGTTCACGATGGCCACCTTCGGGCGGTCGAGTGCCCCGTCGGCCATCGAGAAATCGCGCCCCGCGAGCAACGGAATATCGAGGGTCTCGAAAAATCCCGGGGCAACGCCGTTGAAGTGCGCGAGCGGCCGCGCGGTGGCGTTGGGCGCGAAGTTCGGCACGCGCACGTTTCTCGTCGACGAGTCGCCCGCCAATAGCGGCACTAATGCCGACGACACGGATACGACGCCGGGCAACACCGACACTTCCTGTTCGATGCGTTGCAATAGGGCCGCCGCGCTCTGGGGTGTATAGCCGTTGCGCTCCGGAGAGAGTGAGAACGTGAGGACCGATTCGGGTTGAAGCCCCAAGTCCACGCGCGTCACGTTCGCGAGACTCTGTGCGAGCAGGCCCGCCAACACCAGCAGCATCATCGACATCGCAATCTGAGTAGTCACGAGCACTGTGCGGAACCGCCGCGCAGCCTTGCCGCCCGTGGAGCGCAGGCTTTGCCCATGGAGAGACTGGCCGGGCTGCGTGCCGGCGAGCTTGAGTACTGGGTACAGCGCGAACGCCAGCGCGCTCACGACCGCCGCGGCGACGGAGGCTCCGACGAGCTCGAAGCTCAATCCAAAGTCGAACGACGCCGCACCGTACGCCGGCACCATCGACTCGATCCAGCGCAGCGTGAGCAACGTGAGCGGCAGGCTCGCCAACGCTGCAAGCAGCGAAATCAACAAGGACTCTGTGAACAGCATGGCGACCAAGCGGCGCGGCGCAGCACCGATCGAAAGACGAACCGCCATCTCGCCGACGCGCGTGGCGCCTCGCGCTAGCAGCAGATTCGCGATATTCGAGCATGCGATGAGCAACACCGTCGCGGCGGAGACGAGTAGGATCGACAGTGGCACGCCGGCGCCGCGCATCACCCAGCTTTGCCCGCGAGTACCCGGCGTTACGACGATCGTCTTGTCGCGAAACTGACGCAGTGCCTGCTCGGTCGAGCCGGCTTGGAGCGGCGCTTCCACGTCGCTCAAGATGGCGCTGTACGGGCCGTTGATCGCCGCTTCGGCCTGGGAGAGCGACGTGCCCGGCTTCAGGCGCGCGAATAGATACAGCCAATAGTTGCGCCGGTCGTCGAAATTCGGATATCCGCCTTGCGCGTCGCGCCAGCGAAACGTGATCGGCAGAAAGATCTCGGGCGCCAGCGGCCGAGTGGTGCCGTTGAAGCCACGTGCGGCAACGCCGACGATGGTGAGCGGCTTGCCGTTCACCACGAGCGCCTGGCCGACGACGTTCGAGTTGCCGCCGAGTGCGTTCTGCCAATAGCGGTGGCTCAACACGACGGAGATGGCGCTGCCCTCGTCGGCGTCGTCTTGCGGGCCGAGCAGCCGGCCGAGCGCCGGCTGCACGCCGAGGATGCCGAAGTAGCTGCCGGACACGAGTACGCCGGTGCCGGACAATGTCTCGCTGCCGAAGGCCAGGTTCGCTTCAACCATGCGATGTGCCGCGATGCCCGTGAACGGCTCTTGCACGCGCTCGAGATCGCGAAACATCGGGTAGCTGAACACTTCCTCGCAATCGCCTGCGAAGTCGCACGTGACGGCGCCCGGCTTTACGCCGGGAGCCGCGAGATTCACGAGCTCTGCGGGCCGGTCCGCTGCGGGCACGGGACGGAGCACCATGCCGTCGAAGATCGAGTACATCGCCACGATTACGCCAATGCCCACGGCAAGTATCAGCACGACGACCGCTGCGAATGCCGGCTTCCTCACTAAGCCGCGGCAAGAGTAGCGAACGTCGGCAAGCAGATGAGCGAGCATGAGTCGGCCGTTGGGTCGTGGTCGCAATAGCCCCGAAGCAAAGGGTGTGCCAGCGCAGAGGAACCGGCAACTCTCTGATCTAGCAGGCCTAGTTAACAGGCCCGTGTCGACCGAGGTGCGCGCCGTCCCGATATCGAACATGCCGGTCGCGCGCGCGGGACGGCGGTCTGGATCGGCGCTCGCTGCCGTTGCGCCCCGTCGGTACCATCGAGCTCCACCATTAGGAGATTCGTCATGCTCGTGCGTGTCTTTCTCGTGTCGCTGATCTTCACGCTGCCCGCGGCCGCGCAGGATCGCAGCCAGTGGACGCAGCCGTTTCC
>CAMPKU010000329.1 GCA_946887385.1 uncultured Gammaproteobacteria bacterium | reverse complement strand
CTTCATCGCCATGTTGTAGGCGGATCGGTTGAGCTCGGCGCCGACGGCGCGGCGGCCTTCGATCGCAGCGGCGAGCAACGTGGTGCCCGTGCCGGCGAACGGATCGACGATGAGGTCGCCCTTCGAGCTGTAGTCACGCACGAGCGCGCGCATGAGGTCGATCGGCTTGGTGCCAGGGTAGGCGCGCGCCTTGCCGTTGTTGCCCTTCGTCGAGCTCGTGCCGCATTCGTAGTAGCCGGGCCGAGAGCCGGCGCGCTTCGGCATGTGGCGCGTGCGCCCGACGGCGATGTACTCGCACGAGCTCGCCGGGCCGTCGCCCGTGAGGCGCGGCGTTGCGTCGGGCTTGCACCATATGACGCGCGAGAAGGTGTAGAGGCCGGCCGCGTTCATCTCTTCGAGCCACCAGCCGCTCGTCTCTTCGTCGCCGAAGAGCACCCACCATTCGGTGATCCGCGGGAGGAAGAAGGCGACGAAGGCGCGCACGTCGTCGCGCGTGAGCGGCGCGTAGGGGATCGAGCTCGTCTCGATCTGATTCGGATCTTGCCCTGTGCGCCGGCCGTTGTGCGTGCGGGCGCCGTAAGGCGGATCGGTGATCAGGCAATTCGCTTGCTCGACTCGCACGAGCTCGGTCTTGTAGTCGCCGTGGTACAGCTTCATTTCTTCTTCCCCCGTGCAGAGATCCAACCCCAAAAGAGACACCACGCGACGAAGAGCGCGAAGCGGCCGAGCACCTGATCGTAGGCGTGCAGCTCGCGCCAGGCGAAGACGACGAAGCCGCCGAAACCGTAGAGCATGGCGCCGATGAGCGAGCCCGCGGCGAAGCGCTGCGCCTTCGTGTTGTCCTTCGACTCGGGCAAGAAGAGACGCGGCGGCATTAGAACGGCTCCTTGTTCACCGTGCCCACGCCTTCGAGCTCCGTGCCCTCTTCGTCGTCGTCGCCCGGCTCGCGCTCCACCTCGGCGTCGTCGCCCTCGGCGATCAAGGCGTGGATCGCGGCCTTGTCACCATCGCCCGTCGTCTCGACGAAGGCTTCGAGGTTGGCGACATCGACGTGGCGATAGCGGAAGCGCTTGCCCCCTGGCGCGCGGAGCTGCGTGCGCTTGCCCGTCGAGATCGCACGCAGGGCGCTCGACACCTTGGCGAGCTCGGGCTCCATCCGCGTGTCGGGGAGGTAGAGCTTCCAGGCGTCGATGATCGCGCGCTCGTTCACCAAGAGCTCGCCCTTGTAGATCCGAATGAGCCCCGAGGCTTGCTGGCGAAACGGGCCGGGGTTCATGCAGTAGCGGACCAACACCTCGCAGACGAGCGAGTTGAATCGCGAGCTCATGAGCAGAAGGCGATGCATCGTCGTCGCCGTGCCTTCGACGTAGAAGCGCGAGCCCGGCTTCTCGATCTTGTGGTGCTCGGCGAGGTAGAGCGCGTGACGTGCGATGCCCTCGCGCTCCCAACGCTCGCGCGTCTCGCGCGGCAAAGCGTTGATGTACTCGACCGCGGCCTCGGGGAGCTTGATGTACATGAAGCGCTGCGCGATCGCGTCTTTGTCCTGTGCGCTCGTCACGTCGCGCGACTCCAACAAAAATTCGTTGTTCGCTGCGATCACGAGACGGATGCACCCCTTCATCTCGGCCTCGGGCATGTAGCGGCGACGCAAGATGCGGTGCACCGTCGAGAGCTGCGAGCGCAGCACAGCGGTCACGCTCTCGCCGTGCCAGCGCTTCGGGATCTCTTCGTCGGCGAGCACGAGCGGGCACCGCTTGAGATCATCGTTCCAAGCGTTGAAGAGCGAGCGGATGTCCGTCGGCGCGCCCTCCGTCCAACCCTTCGCGAGCCCATACGCGAAGAGCGTCTTGCCCGAGCTCGGCGGCCCGTCGAAGTAGATCGCGCAGAGCATCTTGTTCAAGTCGTAGAAGACGGAGAGCCAATCGACGACCGAGCCGTAGTGCTTGTGGAAGGCGATCGCCATCCACTCGTCGAATTCCTTGTCGAAGGCGGGCTCGGTGACGCGCAGCGGGCACGGCGCCTCGCGCATGATCCCGTTGCGCGCGTCGTAGATCGAGTATTGGCGCGAGAGCTCGACGACCGACTTGAGCGCGATCTGCCCGCTCTTCCTCACCACGTCGCCGATCGGCTTGTAGTGATCGACGCCGCGGTCGTCCGTCCATTGGAGCTCGACGGGCGCGCGCGCGAGAAACTTGCAGGCGGCCACGCCGAGGTCGTCGCGCGTGAACGGGCCGCGATAGGTGCCGTCGGAGCAGAGGATCCAACCGCCCCCTCCGAGCTGCACGACCCATCGGTTGTGCACGGCCTTCGCTTCCGGCCAGCCTTGCACCTCGGCGATGCGGGCGATGTCGGCGGCCGTGTAGTGGCCGTGGCTCGCGACTTCGGGATCGGCTTGCTGTAGCTGGCGATCGAGGTTGTCTTGCTTCTTCTTCTCGGCGCGCTCGGCTTGGGCCGCGACCACTTTTTCGAGCGCGCCCTTGTAGGCTGCGATCACGTCGTCGAGCGGCGGGCAGCTCGAATCCTTCGCGCGCATGGCGTCGAGCGAAGGCTTGAAGAGCGCGCGCAGCGTGTCGTCTTCCACGTTGTCGGAGTGCTCGGCGACCGTCCACGTGAGGTCGACGATCGACGAGTGGCGATCGCCCGACTCGGCGAAGGGCTCGCCGGCTATGAGCTGATTCAATCGCTCTTTGTGCGGGTGCTCTCGGCCGAGCCTCTTGAGCTTCGACTTGATCGTGGCGAGCGACGGCGAGGCGGCGCTCTTGCGCTCGGGGCTCTTCGACGATGCGGCCTCGTCGAGCGCTTTCAGGTAGGGCACGAGATCGAAGAGACGCAGGAAGGCCGCGCGATTCGTCCACGCCGCGACGTGTGAAGGGTTGAGCGTCGCGTCCCACGTGCTCGGGTAGTAATTCAGGCGGCCGATGTCCTTCGTGGCGCCATCGTTGAAGCCGCCGATCATCGAGTTGAGCGCGCGCCAGGCGCCAGGGAAGTCGGCCGGCGTCAACGGCTCCCACAGGGGCAGCACGCTTCGCAGGCGCACCGCGCCACCGATCGCGGCCGCGCCGCTCTTGGG
>CAMPKU010000328.1 GCA_946887385.1 uncultured Gammaproteobacteria bacterium | reverse complement strand
ACGTGTTCGACCCATGCCGAACCACGACGCTTTCGGCCAAGAAGTCTTCCGTGAGCGTGGCCGTGGCCGTGGCACCCTCGACGCCCTCGATCGGGAACGTGAGGACGGGCTTGTTGCCTTGCCACTCCAACGTGGTGTTGCCTTTCACGCCGGCGGCTGCCTGGCGGTCGAGGAGCGCGGCCGGGTTCTGCACGAAGGCATCCTCCAGCGACACACCCGCCGCGGCTGCAAGAGCCGACTTCGGCGCACCATGAGGGCTCGCCCACAAGCGGATCTTCCGCTCTTCGAGGGTGTTCGGCCGCGGCGTGGCTTTGCCCTCGCCGGGCACGAGCTCCGCTCCGGGCCGGTCTTCGTCCCAAGCATACTGCCCGCTCATGACTTCGACGTTGGAGTACGTCTGGCCGTTGGCGCGGCGGCACTCGATCTGGGTGCGATAGCCCGGCGTTTGGTAGTTGACCTGGACGCGCAGCTTCGTGGTCGTGCACGGTTGGCCGTCCACTTGGATGGTGCCCTCGCCATGCCAGTCGAGCGTGCCCACGAGCTCGTTTTCGGCCTGACCCCTGAGCATGCCCATGTGCCAGACCCAGTTATAAAGGACCGACTTGAGGTCCTTGGCTCCGGGCTCGGGCGTGAATGGCGGCGGTCCGCCGCCGAATCCCTGTGCGCCAACCGACAGCGCAGTAGTCATCGCAGCGACGGCGAACACGCCCGTCGCGACATATCGTCGAAAAGACATTAATCCCCCTCAGCGCACCAGGTAGCCCTGGCCGTTCTGTTATTCGATGACGAGATTGAACTCTTTATCGCCAAGCTCGAGACGGCGGATGAATCCAGCCGGGTTTCCGTTTCTCGCCGGCAGCGCCGTGATCTTGAGGCTTTCCCCGGGCTTGATCGAGGTCTTGTTGAGCCCCTGCCGGGTAAGCGTTTGGATCGACGCCGTGGTGAGGATCCACTCGGTGGCCGTGCCGTCCGCGTTCGGAACTGCAAGATGGAGGCTGGCGTGCGGATTCACGAAGTTCAATTTCGTGAGCTGCCCCTCGAGGACGATCTCCTTATTCAGGTCGTACACGCCCGCCACAGCATGATGTGCCTGCAGTTGCGCGCCCACCGTAAGAAGTCCGCCCAGTGCGACCAACTGAAGAGCCCGTCTGTTCATGGCGAGGTAATCCCGTATTAAGGTTCGGTGATCGTAACCAACGTGTAGCTTCAGCCGCAAGCAAAGTTGGCCAGCTTCACGCAACTTAAGCCATTGAACTTAAGTCGTTGCAGAAGACAGCGAGGCGCCCAGACACGCTGGGCGCCTGACTCTGCCTTCGGCCGCAGCTAATCGCGGTTGCGGCGGGACCTGCCGCCGCGTTCCTCGTTCTCCGAGCTGCTGCTCGCAGCGGGAGCTGCAATCGGGTCGCCCGTGAGCGCCGCCGCTTCGGCCGGCGTGATCGGCACGAACGGCCCGAGCGCGCAACCGAGACGGCTGGTTTGCCGTTCCACGGTGAACGAATCGGTGTCGCACAGCCGAGTGATCCTTGCGCTGCGGGTGGTGTAGTGGAACACCAGCCGCGTCTCGCCCGGTGTGAGCGATTGGCAAGCACCATCGAGCACGTTGAGATAGTACGTGCCGCCCCGCATCGCAAAGACCACTTGCCGATCGTTCACGCCCGTGTTCTTGGAGACGCGATTCATCAAGACGCAGTCTTCCGGCGTCCGATCGAGCTCCTCTTGGGCGGCTACGGCGGGTGGTGCTTCGTCTTGGGCTTGCGCGCACGTGCCGGCCGCAGCGGCCAACAACCCCGAGCTGATGACGATTGTCCAGCGTGGATGAGTGGTACGAGTCATGGTCCCCCCCTGTTTCTCGTCCTGGCAAGGGCGTTTATAACGCGCTACCCCACCCCTGACAACCCCGAAGCTCGACGACGAGCGGCGAGATCGGCGTGCTACCGTACGCCCTCTTCTGCGCCGAAGGGCATCGCGGCTGTGCGACTCCGGTACCGGACGGCGCGCTGACCGGTGACGGACGACTATGCGACGTGCCGACGATGGCGAGGCAGACATGCAGCCTGCCGAGACAATCTCCGCGCCGGAAGCCGCGTTCGAACGGCGCCGGCGCGCAGCCGGCGTCGTGCTGGCGCCGCTCGCATTTGCGGCCGTCTATCTGACAGCCGAGGGTCTCGGGCCGCAAGGCCAGACGATGGCCTCGATCCTCGCCGCGGTGGTGGTGCTCTGGATCTGCGAAACGCTGCCGCTCCCGGCCACCGCGCTGCTCGGCGCCGTCTTGTGCGTGGCGCTCGGCGTGGCACCCGCGAAGCAGGTGTTCTCCTACTTCGCAGACCCGATCGTGTTTCTGTTCATCGGCAGCTTCATGCTGGCCCGCGCGATGTCGGTTCACGGGCTCGATCGGCGCATCGCGCTGTCGTTCCTGTCGATCACCTGGGTGAGCGCCACGCCCGCCCGCATGCTGGCGGGACTCGGCTTCGTCACGGCCGTGTTGTCGATGTGGGTGAGCAACACGGCGACGACGGCCATGATGCTGCCGATCGCGCTCGGGATCTTGGGGGCATTGCAACGCACGCGTGGCGACGGCGGCGCCCTCGACGCGCGCTCGTGGCCGTTCGCCACCGGCATGATGTTGATGGTGTCCTATTCCGCCTGCATCGGCGGCATCGGCACGCCCGTGGGCTCGCCGCCGAACTTGATCGGCATCGGCATGATTCGCGGCGCCACCGGCGTGGATATCGGCTTTCCCATCTGGATGGCCCTTGCCATACCGATGCTGACCGTGATGGCGGCCGTGCTGTTCTGGTTGCTGCATCGGCTGCACCCGGAGACGCCGAACACGGCCGGCACCGGCTCGAGCCCCAGCTCGCTAAGCGGCGACATGAGCGCCCACGTCGCCCGCGAGAAGAGCCGGCTTGGGCCGTGGACGCGCGGCCAGGTGAACACGCTCTTCGCATTCGGCTTCGCCGTGGCGCTATGGATGCTGCCCGGCGTGCTCGCGGTGCTTGAGCTCGAGGACGCTCCGGTGAGCGCTTGGCTCGACGCGCGCATGCCTGAAGCCGTGGTTGCGGTGGTGGCCGCGCTGCTGCTGTTCGTGTTGCCCGTGCGGCTGCGCGAAGGCGAGTTCAC
>CAMPKU010000327.1 GCA_946887385.1 uncultured Gammaproteobacteria bacterium | reverse complement strand
GGTACGGCCCTTTCTCGGCCGCCTCTTGGCTCCACTGCGTCTCGTGCACGGCGCGCGTCACGGGCTCGCCCTTGGCATCGAAAATGCGCACGGCCGCGCGCGTGATCTCGGCGATGTCACCCTGCTCGAGATAGATGAACCGCTGCGTCACGGGTAACAGCGCCGGCACGCCGCTTGCGACGAAGTTCTCGCCGATGCCAAGGCCGATGACGAGCGGGCTCGCGATGCGGGTGACGACGATGCGCTCGGGATCCGCAGCATCGAAAACGAGCAGCGCGTACGCGCCTTGAAAGCGCTGCACGGCCAGGCGCACGGCCTCGAGCAGATCGTGGCCCTGCTTCAGATACTCATGGATGAGGTGCGCGGCCACCTCGGTGTCGGTCTCGGACTTGAACTCGTAGCCTTTGGCGGCCAGCTCATCCTTGAGCGGCTGGTAGTTTTCGATGATGCCGTTGTGAATCACGGCCACGCGCTCCCCCGAAAGGTGCGGGTGGGCGTTCGCTTCGGTCACGCCGCCGTGCGTGGCCCACCGTGTGTGCGCCACGCCAAGCCGCCCCATGAGCGGCTGCGCCGCAAGCTTGGTTTCGAGGTGCGCCACCTTGCCGACGGCGCGGCATAAGCCGAGCGCGCGGTTGGCTTGCACGACGGCCAGGCCCGCCGAGTCGTAGCCGCGATATTCGAGGCGCTTCAAGCCTTCCACGAGCACGGGCACGATGTTGCGCTCCGCGATCGCTCCGACGATTCCGCACATAGTTGAACGCGTCCTTACTTAACGCTCGGGCTCGAGCGGCTCACTTGGGTTTCTTCTGGGGCCGTTGCCAACCGGTCACGGTCACCTGCTTCGAGCGCTCGAGCGTCAGCTCGCCGCTGGGCGCATCCTTCGTGATGGTGGAGCCAGCGCCGATCGTGGCGCCGGCGCCCACTTCTACGGGCGCAACCAGCATCACGCCGGAGCCGATGAACACACCGTCGCCGATCGTGGTGCGGTGCTTGTTGGCGCCGTCGTAGTTGCAGGTGATCGTGCCGGCGCCGATGTTCACGCGCGTGCCCACGGTCGCGTCGCCGACGTAGGTGAGGTGGTTCACCTTGCTGTGCGGCGCGATCTGGCTGTTCTTCATCTCGACGAAATTGCCCACCTTCACGTGGCCGGCCAGCACGGTGCCGGGCCGCAGCCGCGAGAACGGGCCGATCTCGCAGTCGTCGCCGGCCGCAGCGCCGGTCAGCACGCTGTGCGGATGCACATGCGTGTCGGCGCCGAGCGTGCTGTCCGTGATCACGGCGTAAGGTCCGATGTGTGCGCGGTCGCCGAGCACCACTCTGCCTTCGAGCACCACGCCAACGTCGATGAACACGTCGCGGCCGACGATCACCTCGCCGCGCACGTCGATGCGCTCGGGGTCCGCGAGCGTCACGCCGCGAGCCATGAGCGCGGCCGCTTGCCGGCGTTGCCAAACGCGCTCTGCGGCTGCGAGCTGCACGCGATCGTTGATACCCAAAACCTCTGCGGCGGAGTCGGCGGCAATGCCTTGCACCTTCACCTCGTCCGCGCACGCCATCGCAATGACATCGGTGAGGTAGTACTCGTGCTGCGAGTTGTCGTTCTTCAAGTGGCCGAGGTAGCGGCGCAGCGCGCCCGCGCCGCATGCCATGAGGCCCGTGTTGATCTCGTTCACACGCCGTTCGGCGTCCGTCGCGTCCTTGTGCTCGACGATGCGCGTGACGTGGCCGGCCGCATCGCGCAGCACGCGGCCGTAGCCGGTGGCATCGTCGAGCCGTGCCGTCAGCAGCGCGAGCGAGCCGTCGGCGGCGTCGGCCACGAGGCGCTCGAGCGTCTGCGGACGGATCAGCGGCACGTCGCCGCAGAGCACGAGCACTCGATGGTCGTCGGGTATCGACGGCATGGCTTGCAGCACGGCATGCCCCGTGCCGAGCTGCTCGGCTTGCAGCGCCCATTTCAGATCGGCTTCGTTTGCGAACGCCGCGCGCACCTGCTCGGCGCCATGGCCGTAGACGACATGGATCGCGGCGGGCTCGATGGCACGTGCGGCCCGGATCACGTAGTCGAGCAGCGGCCGGCCCGCGAGCGTCTGAAGTACCTTCGGCAGCGCCGAATGCATGCGCTTGCCCTGACCCGCGGCGAGTACGACTACGGAAACCGGCACCGATGACAACCCTTACGACCTTGAACGGGGAATCATAGCGCGCCTTCGGGAGCCTGGACTGCTGCGCGCATCACGGCGCGGGCGCTCAACGTGCCGCGCGCCCCGGAAAGGCTAGCGGCGCGTGCCGCCGTATTCCGTCACCGCGTTGCCGCGAACCACCGTGGCCGCGATCAGTTCGGCGCTCACGGTGCCCGTCACGCGGGTTGGCTCGCCCGCCCGGTCGAAGGTGAAATCCACCTGTTCGCCGCTGAGCTTGCCGGTCAGGGGCTCGCCGTGTGCAAACCCCTCGAGCGTTTGAAACCGCTGCCCAAGCTCCACGTCGAAGCTGTCCTCGCCGTTTGTCGACTTAAACGTCCAGGCACCCGCAACGTTCGCGGGCACGATCCACGAAAACACCGAGCCGTCGCCGAACGAGTCGATCTGGCCGTCGGGTTCCCAATCGCCGATCGGAAACGAATAAGAGACGATGCGCGTGCCGGGCTTCATGGCGAGGAACGCGGGCAGCAAACGCCGGTTGACCGCCGGCGTCAGATACAGCGCCACGACGGTGGCGTCGCTGAAGTCCGTCTCGAAGATGTCGCCTTGAATGAACGTGACGCGGTCGTGAACCCGTTCGGCCGCGGCGAGGCAGCGCGCGTGCTGCACGAGATCGGCGTCGTACTCGATGCCGACGCCCGTGGCGCCGTACTGCTTGGCGGCCGCGATCACGATCTTGCCGTCGCCGGCGCCCAAGTCGTAGACCTTATCGGCCGCGGTCACCTTCGCCATCTCGAGCATCGGGCCGACCATGGAGTCTTCCGTCGGCGCCCAGATGACGTCCTTGCCCTCTTGCGCGCGCTGCGGCATGTACTCGCGCTCGCAGTCTGCGCGCGTTTGGGCGTACGCGAGCGGCATGAAGCTCACACCCGCTGCGAGCACGGCAACGCAGAAGTGCAATCGTCCTTGACTGACCACAGCGAGCTCTCCGTAAAGTT
>CAMPKU010000326.1 GCA_946887385.1 uncultured Gammaproteobacteria bacterium | reverse complement strand
GGTTGGCCCCTCTACTCGAAGGGCGTGCAATACGACGGCCGGCCCGTCGACTTCGCAGCCGAGCTCGGCATCGAATTCGATCTCGAAGAGATCGAGCAGCCGATCGCGGATTTGACGCCGTCGCCCGCGGTCTCGAGCTTCGTCGTCTACGACGGCGACGCCTTCCCAGCGTGGCGCCGCAATCTGCTCGTCGGAACGCTGAAGGCCACCGAGCTCTACCGCATGGTGGTTGAAGGCGAGCGCATCGTGCACACCGAGACGCTGCTCGAGGGTTTGGGTCGGATCCGCGACGTGGAGACGGGCATCGACGGGCGCGTGTATCTCTTGCTCGAGCATGCCGAGGGTAGCCGCATCGTCCGGCTCGTTCCGGCCGGCTGAGTTGCAACCAGAGGGGACGGATTTACAAATCCGTCCCCGTCTCCCGGTAAGATCGAGCCGGATGACCGTATATGTGTCCATGCTGCGCGCCGTGAACGTGGGCGGCACCAGCCGCATCAAGATGGATGCGCTGCGCGCCGTGTACGAATCGATCGGCCTCAAGGACGTGCGTACGTTGCTGCAAAGCGGCAACGTCGTCTTCCGCAGCCGGCTCGCGGATCGCGCACAGCTCGTAAGGCGCATTCGGCAAGAGCTCGAGCGGCAGCTCAACCTGCAGGTTGAGGTGATCCTTCGCACGCTCGCCGAGATCGCGAGCATTGTCGAGCGCGGCCCCGTGCTTTCGGCGCGTGCCGACTTGAGCAAGCTGGTGGTGATGTTCTTGTCGAGCGTGCCCGGCGCGGCGGCGCAAGCGGCGCTCGCGAAATGGCACAAGGGCCCGGAAATGCTCGAGATGCGCGGCCCCGAGATCTACCTTTATTACCCGAACGGTATCGGACGCTCGAAGCTGTCCGGGGCCGTGATCGAGAGCAAGCTCGACACGCCGGGCACGGCGCGCAACTGGAATACGCTCGAGAAGCTGCTCGACGTGGGGCGTGCGCTGGAGCGTGGGGTTGGCGAGCGACCCTGAGCTAGAGGCGGTCGAGCAGCTTGCCGGTCAGCGTTTCGCGCGACGGATGGAATGCCGCGAGCGCCGCATGCGTGTACGGCGTGAGCTGCTGCACGCCGTAGCGCACGAACCCCGCCTCGCGCAGCTGCGCCAGCGACTGCCGGTAATGCTCGAGCAGCGCGTTCGATACGGCCGCACCGCCGTGCTTGAGCACGATGGCGGCGCTCTTCGACAGCACGCGCGCCCGCTCGGGCAGCGCACCCACGGCCGATACCGCGAGCAGCGAGGACACTTCGAACACGGAGCGTTGCTCGCGCTCCGCGGTGGCGCGCAGGTCTTGCCAAACGCGCGTAACCGTTGCGGCCGACGGCAGCTGCGGCGCCGGCAGCTGCTGCGCCTCGGCCATGAACTTGCGCCACTCCTCGCGCAAACCTGCCACGTCGAGCGGCGGCGCATTCACGCTTTCGGCAAGCTGACCGGAGCTGCGCTCGAGGCCCAAGAGGAGCTGCTCCATCGTCGCGAACGAGCCGTCGGGCGCGAGCAAGCCTTCCTTCTTCAGGCTCTCGGCGATCTCGGGGATGAGCTGCCTGCCGAAGCCGGCCACGTCGGCGAGTGCGGCAAGCACCCATACCGGCGATGCGCGAAACGCCACGAGCCCCATGAGCTCGATGCCGTTGCCGGCCGTGCGGCGCAGCAAGAAATCCTCGCCGAGCTTTTGCTCGCTGGGCTGCGTGCCCTGCACGCCGCCGACATTCTCGATCAAGAATTGCAGCGTGACGTCGACGAGACTCGAGTACAGGCGGCCGCGCCGCAAGCCGATCGGCAGCGCCACCGTGGCCACCTCGCGCACGGCGCCGGCCGCCAGCGCCGACGCCGAGCGCACGATGCGTTCGGGCAGCGACACGGCGTAGCGAACGCCGCGATGCTTGCCGATTCCGCGCAGCCTGTCTTTCATGCCCACGGTATCAACCGTATCACGATCAGTGTCGTTGCTCGGCGCTCGCTCTTGCGTTTTGGCCGGCGAATAGGCGAATCTTACGGCCAGGTTCAACAACCCAAAGGAGGTGATCCCATGTCTAGTGAGATTCTTGGGGTTTCGATGCGGTGTGAGCGTTCCTGCCTAGAGCGAGGCGCTTAGCAACGCGTACCTCTTGTGGGTTGAGAAACCCCGTTCTCACGGAGGGCCGCGCAAGCGGCCCTCTTTCGTTTAGGCCTAAGGTGCCGGCTAAAGCAGGTACACCACGGCCGCCAGGCCGGTCGCCGTCAAGACCACGGTGTAGGGCAGCGCCATCGCGACCATTCGCATATACGAGAGCCGCACGAGCGGCGCGAACGCCGAGGTCAGCAGAAACAGAAACGCCGCCTGGCCGTTGGGGGTGGCCACGCTCGGCAGGTTGGTGCCTGTGTTGATGGCAATGGCCAGCAGGTCGAACTGGGCGCGATCGATCGTTCCCGCCTCGAGCGCCGCCTGCACTTCGCTGATGTATACCGTTGCAACGAAAACGTTATCGCTGATCGCCGACAGAAGGCCGTTGGCGAGATAGAACGTTGCCGGCTGCACATCGGGGGGCAACGACAACACCCAGTCGACGACCGGCGCGAAGAGGTGTTGCTCGTGGATGACGGCGACGATCGCGAAGAACACGGCCAGCAGCGCGGTGAAAGGCAGCGCCTCGTGGAACGCGTGGCCGATGCGATGCTCTTCCGTGACGCCCGTGAACGCCGTTGCGATCACGATCAGCGCCAGCCCGACGAGGCCCACGGCAGCCACGTGGAACGCAAGCCCGCCCACGAGCAGCAACGCGGCGACACCCTGAGCGATCAGCACCGCGCGGTCGTGTGAAGTGCGGTTGTCCCGCGCGGCTCGAGCGTAATCCTCGAGCACGGTGCGCACGGCGGGCGGCAACTCGGCCCCGTAGCCGAACCAGCCCAGCTTCTCCACGAGCACGCACGTGGCCAAGCCCGCTACGAACACCGGCGCTGATACCGGCAGCATGTGGACGAAGAATTCGACGAAATCCCAATCCGCGACCGTGGCGATGAGCAGGTTCTGCGGCTCCCCGACCAGCGTCATGACACCGCCGAGCGCCGTGCCCACGGCGGCGTGCATCACGAGGCTGCGCAGGAACGAACGGAACTGGTCGAGATCTTCGCGGTGCAGCTCGCGCACCTCGTCGTCGTTC
>CAMPKU010000325.1 GCA_946887385.1 uncultured Gammaproteobacteria bacterium | reverse complement strand
CGTCGCGCACGCCGGCCTCCAGGAGCTGCACGTATTCATACATGACGGCGATGTTCGTGCCGTCGTCCATGCGCATGCCCACCTGGATATTCTCGCCGTCGGTCTGCGGCGCAAGCTCGAACGGAATGATCGTGGCCGCCAGCATGGCGAGTACAAACGCACCGAAGGCGCCGGCCACGACGGCGCCGCGCCGGTCGAGCAGACGATCGAGCCGGCTCGCATACCAATTCTCGAAAGCTGCAAAGCGGCCAGGTCGCTCCGTCGACAGCGCCGACACGGTCAAAAACCGGCTCGCGAGCATCGGCACGAACGTGAGCGCGATCACCAGCGAAGACAGCAACGCGAACACCACGACGATCGCGAGCTCGCGAAACAGCGTGGCTGTCGTGCTCTGCATGAACCACACAGGGAGAAAGATCACGCAAGTCGTGAGCGTCGACGCAATGATCGCGCTCGTCACCTGCCCAGCGCCGACCCGGGCGCTTTCCGCGCGTTCCAGTCCGCGCTGACGCTGCCGCACGATGTTCTCCAGCACCACGATCGAGGAGTCCACGATCATGCCGACGCCGAGCGCAATACCGCCGAACGTCATCTGATTCAGCGTGAATCCGCCGAAATAGATGAGCGCAAACGTTGCGATGATCGAGATTGGGATCGAAATCGAGATCACCACCGTGGCCGACGTGTTGCGCAGGAAGGCGAGCAGCACGATGACGGACAGAATGCCGCCCCAGATCGCCGAATTCCGCACGTTGTCGATCGAGCTCTGAATGAACGAGCTCTGATCGGTGATCACCTGCATCTCGAGATCGGAGCGCGACTGATTGATTACCTCCATTTCTTCGCGGATGCGTTCTGCCACCTCGACGGTGTTCGCGCCCGTTTGCTTGCGGATACCCATACGGATCGTCGGCAGGCCCGCGATCTCGACGTAGCGGCCGATGTCGCGGTAGCCGAGCTCGACCTGGGCCACGTCCTTCACCCTGATCGGGTTGCCGTCGACGACGGTGACCACGGTGTCGGCGATCTGGCCCACGGACGTGAACTCGCCGAACGTGCGCACGTACAAGTCGCGCAAGCCGTCACGCACGTTGCCGCCCGGCAGGTTCACGTTTTCGCGGTTGATCGCGGTCACCACATCGCCGGCCGTGAGCTCGCTCGCGATGAGCCGGTCGCGCAGAAGATCGACGTTCACCTCGCGGTAGACCCCGCCCCAAACCTCGATCGAGCCGACGCCGGGGATCTGCTGGAACCGGCGCATGAGCTCTTCTTGGAGAATCGTCGTGAGCTCCGCAAGCGGCCGATTCGAGCGCGCGCCCAAGATCACAATGGGCTGTTGGTTCGGATCGAACTTGCCGATCTCGGGCGGCTCGACCTCGTCGGGCAGGTTGTCGCGCACGCGATCGAGCGCGGCGCGCACGTCGTTTGCAGCCTCGTCGAGGTTGGTGCCTTCCGCAAATAGCAAGTTGATGTTGGAGTTGCCCTCGCCCGAGAACGAGTTCACCTGCTCGAGATTCGGCACGCCGGCCACCGCGTTCTCGAGGCGCTCGGTGATGATGAGCTCCATTTCCTCGGGGCCGACGTTGCCGTAGTTCACCCGGAGGTTGAGCTGCGGGAACTCGATCGGCGGCAAGAGATCGACGGGCAGGAACCGAAAGCTGATGAGCCCCAGCGTGATGACGATGAGATAGACCATCGTCGTCGCAATGGGGCGTTTGATCGAGACAGCCGCGATGCTCATCGAGTGGCGCTCCGAATCAGAGGGCTTCGGCCGTTTCGTCTTGCTTGCGCTGGATCAGCTCCAAAAGATCGCGCGTCTGCATCTGCTGCAACCGCATGATGTGCTCCCACGGCGTGGGCTGAACCACCGCTTTGCCTGTGTCGTTGCGGCTCAAGAGCTCGTGGCCCACGGTGACCACCCATTGGCCGGGCTCGACGCCCGCGATGGCAGCGGACTGCCGGCCGCGTGCAATGACCTCGATCGGCAAGAACTCGACGGTCACCGGCCCGGACGGCTCGAGCTCGCCGCGCGGCACCGGCGCCGAGCCCGGCTCGCGCGGCGCGTTCGCCTCGTCGACTCGGGCGAGCCAGACGCCTTCGCGACCTTCACGCGCATCGGTGTAGACCGCGTTGTTCGGCACCAGTGATGCGGTCTCGCTTTCTCCATAGAGCACGTCCACGCTGACGAACATGCCGGGGCGCAGCGTCGTGTTTTGCCCTTCCACGTCGATCTCGGCCGTCGTGGTGCGAGTAACAGGGTGCAGGAACGGAGAGATCCGCGAAATTTCGGCCGCGATCGGCTGGTCGGGGGCTACGTCGCTGACGATGTTCGCCGTAGTGCCCGTTTCGATGTACCCGAGCATCCGTTGCGTGAGCGTGATCGTCACGCGCATCGAGGTGGGATCGCCGATCACGAACAACGGCGTGCTCGCCGACGCGAGCTGGCCCACCTCGGCGTTGCGGCCGCCGACGATGCCGGTAATCGGCGCGCGGATCGTGGTCTCGGCGAGGGCGCTGCGCCGTTCTTCGACCAAGGATGCGGCCTGCTGAAGCTGCGCCTGCATGAGCAAGAGCTCGGCTTCGGCCGACAACGCTTCGGCTTGAGCCGCCTCGAGGTCGGCGGCGCTGCCCAAGTTGCGCTCGACGATCGTCTCCATGCGCCTGAGCGAAGCCTGGACGCGAGTGCTGTTGGCCTCGGCCTGCTTCACGCGCGCCTCGGCCACGCGTAGGCCCGCCTCGGCCTGCAAAAGCTGCTCTTCGAATTCCGCGGCGCGCAGCCGCACCAGGGGCGCACCGGCCTCCACACTGTCGCCATCGCTCGCGAGCACCTCGACGATGCGGCCGGAGACCTCGGCGTAGATTTCCGTTTGATTACGGGACACCACGGAGCCCGCCAGACGCTCCTCGAGCGGCAGCGTCCCGCGCCTCACCTGCACGGCCTCGACCGCGGGGATGGTTTGCTCGTCGGCATTTTCCTCGCCAACGTTCGACGAGTAGCATGCCGAGAGCAGCAGCAACGCTGCCGCGGCTGCGGCCATCCTATATTGGCGTGTCTGCATTAGCGGCGACGCTCCTTGCTTCGATTCGCGGGCCCTTGCGCAGCGAGCGCGCGCCGGTCCCAAAAGGCCGCGTGCCGCCCCGCGATTGTACGCGAGCCCGCCCCGGCCCCGGCCCGTCCGGAGA
>CAMPKU010000324.1 GCA_946887385.1 uncultured Gammaproteobacteria bacterium | reverse complement strand
CCTCATCGACGACGACGGCGGGCAGGGCGCCGCGCGTATCGGTGGAATCGATGGTGCGCCCCTGCACGAGCGGAATCCCGAGCGCATCGAAATAGCCGGGGCTCACATCGCGATAGGCTGCTGCGAGCGGCAGATCGGGAGGCGTCTCCCGGCTCGGAAAAGCGAAACTCCCGGAGACGTTAGCATCGCGCAGCGGCATGAAGTTCACCCAGCCCGCGGCGCGCACGCCGGGCAATCCCAGCACCTGTTCGCGCACCGGTGACGTAAAGCGCTGCGCGGCCTGATACGGGTCGTCGCCGCCGGCGGGCAGGGTTACGCGCAGCGTCAGCACGTTCTTCGACTCGAAGCCAGGGTCGACAGCCCTGATCTCGGTGTACGAGCGCAAGAGCAATCCGGCGCTGGTGAGAAGAATCAGTGCGAGCGCGACTTCCGCGCCGACCAGGAGCGCCGCCAGCGGCCTTCGCGCTCCGGCCACTCCGCGCGTCGGCTCGAGTTGCAAGCCGCTGCGCGGCTCCGTTCGCGCCGCTCGAAGCGCCGGCACGAGGCCGCAGATCAGCGCAGTCAGCACCGATACGACGGCGGCGAATGCGAACACAGTACCGTCGAGCCCAAGCTCGCCGAGCCGCGGCAACTGAAGCGGCTCTATAGCGGCGAGCGTGCGAACGGCCCAGATGGCAAGCAGCACGCCGAGAACGCCGCCGCCGGCGGCGAGCAACAAGGTCTCGGTCAGAAACTGTCGCGCGATGCGCCCGCGTTGCGCGCCGAGGGCGACGCGAACGAGAACTCCTTGGCGGCGCGTCGTGAAGCGCGCCAAGAGGAGATTGGATACGTTCACGCAGGTGATCAGCAGCACGAGCCCAACGGCTCCGAATAGCGTGAGCAGGGCAGGGCGGGTATTGCCGCTCACCACCTCGGCGATCGGCACGGCTAGCATCGCAAGGCCGCGCGGAGCGTTCGGGTAATGCAGCTCTGTCAGCCGTTGCGCGATGCCGGTCAGCTCGGCGTTAGCGCTGTCGACAGTGGCGTTGGGCGCAAGGCGCGCGAGATTGGCGTAGAAGTTGTAACCGCGCGACTCGACGTAAACGGGATCGGGAATCAGCGGAACGTAAAATTGCGCCAGCGACGTTCCGAGGGGGAAGCGGAACGAATCCGGCATGACGCCGACGACGGTGTAGGTTCGTTGGTTGAGCGTGACGGCGCGACCGAGAACATTCGGGTCGGCGCCGAAACGTCGGCTCCAGAGCGCGGCGCCCAGGACGACGACGGGAGCGGCCGCCTCCTGGTCCTCGTCGGCTAGGAACGTCCTGCCGAGAAGCGGCGGAACGCCGAGCAGATTGAACATGCCGGCTTCCATGGCGCTCCCGGCAAGGCTCTCCGGCTCGCCGACGCCCGTCAACGTCCAGGTCACTGTCTGGTAGGCCTGCACCGTTAACGATTGCGCCTGGTCCTGAACGTCGCGGAGATTTGGAATGGAGCTCACGCCGTTCACGCGAACGACGCGATCCGGTTCGGCGATGGGCAACGGCCTGAGCAGCACGGACTCGATGACCGTGAACATTGCCGTGGTAGCGCCGAGCCCGAGCCCGAGAGTCACGACGGCGACGGCGGTGAACGCCGGCGCCCGCCGCATCTGGCGCAGCGCGTACTTCAGATCGTGGGCGAACTGTTCGAGGACCCGGGCGACGGTTGATTGGCGCATGACCCCGCTGGCGCGGCGCTCCGCTTCGGCATCGGTCGGCTCGGTTTCGAGGAGCTCGCGGCGCAGCTGCGTCCACGCCGCGGCCTGTCGCTCGAGCTCGTTCCACGCATCGGCCTCAGAGAGACCGCGCTCGAGCAGGCCTTCGTACGCCTCCTCGAGGTGATTCGTGAGCTCGTCGACGATCTGTTGCTCTCGCTCCGCCCGCACGGGAAGAGGACCGATCTGCTGCCGCACGAACGAGCGAACGTCACGCATAGCTTGGACCGGCCGTTTGCTGGATGGCCTGCATGAAGGCGCCCCACGTCTTGCGCTGCTCGGCCAAGAACTTGCGGCCGCTCGCCGTCAACGTGTAATACCGACGCCGTCGCTGGCCCGCCTTCTCCACCCAGCGGCCCGAAACGAGCCCGCGGCTCTCGAGGCGGTAGAGGACGGGGTAGAGTGACGCGACGTTGAACGAGAGCGTGCCGCCTGAGCGCAGCTCGATCTGCTGGCCGATGTCATAACCGTGTTTGGGGCCGCGCTCGAGCTGCGCGAGCACAAGCAGCTCCGCCGTTCCCTTCTTGAGTGAGTTCTCGCGAGACTGTGTAAGCGGCATATATGTCGATCATATATATGCGACTCGAGCTGTCAAACGGAACTCCTCACCGCCATGCTCGACCACGCGCCATCCCGGACTCGGGACGCCTCGGCGATTTCGGGACGGTTTCGGTGGCTGGCTAGCCGAGGTGGCGATGCAATATCGCAGACCAATCAAGAGGCTGCGCTCCTCCCGTCGGTTGGCACAGTCATTGCGTTCAAGCGAAACAACGCCACACGGAACGCCAGGAATGAACCAGAGCGCCTTGATCGACAACCTCGGGCGCGACGTGCGCTTTTCTCTGCGGACGATGCTGCGCAGACCCGCCGCGACGGCGATCGCGCTACTGACGATCGCGCTTGGTATCGGCGCGACGACCGCGATCTTCAGCCTCGTCAACTCCGTGCTGTTGCGGCCGCTGCCGTATCCGAACCCGGAGGCGCTGGTCGGCGTATGGCACTCGAGCGCTCTATCGGGCCGTGAGCTCGACGATCTCGGCCTGTCGGCATCGATGTACCTCACGTATCGCGACGAGAATCGAACGTTCGACAGTTTCGGCGTCTGGAACAGCGGCGCGTCGAGCGTTACCGGCATCGGCGATCCCGAGGAAGTGCCGACGGTGCGCGTGACGTCGGAAGTTTTGCCAGCGCTTGGCGTGCGTCCCATGCTCGGACGCTGGTTCTCCGCCGCTGACGACTCGCCCGAAGGGGCGGAGACGATCGTGCTCACTCATGCTTACTGGCAGCGGCGGCTCGGCGGCGACAGCCAAGTGATCGGCCGAATCGTCACCGTGGACTCGCGGCCGCGCGAAGTGATCGGAGTAATGCCGCAAGGATTCCGATTTCTGAACCTCGCTCCCGCGGTGATTCTGCCGCAACGCTTCGATCGCAACGCGTTGCCGCCTAACACGAG
>CAMPKU010000323.1 GCA_946887385.1 uncultured Gammaproteobacteria bacterium | reverse complement strand
GGGACGGTCTTCCGGCGTGTCTCGCGAGGGGCCCCCTCGAGCTGCGGCCGCCGCCCGGCACAGACGCCAAACCCGTTGCGGCAATCGGGGGATGGTGCGTTAGACTAACGGGTCCGGTGCCCAAGGAGGGCCGCTCGCCATGGCAAGAATCACCGTCGAAGATTGTTTGGAAAAAATCCCCAACATGTTCCAACTCGTGCTCGTCGCCGCAAAACGAGCGCGCCAGCTTGCCAACGGCGCCCATCCGATGGTCGATTGGGAGAACGACAAGCCCACCGTCGTCTCGCTGCGCGAGATCGCGGAAGGCTACGTCACCGAAGAGATTCTCACGCAGCGCGACAAGCCCGTGGAAGACATTCTCGCTGCCGATCTGGCCGCCGTGACGCCCATGTCGCCCGACGAGTTGCTCGGCACGAGGCCCGCTTCGCTCGGCGACTGAGGCGCATTGAAAGGAGGGCCGGCGCTACCGCCGGCAAGCTAGCCGCCATGGATTATGGTGCCGCCACGCTCGATCGCATGTTGTCGTCGGTGTGGCGGACAGACGACTTCGGCCGCTTGATGGCGCAGCTCGCGCGCTATCTGCCGAGCAACGATCTTCCGAGCATCACGGCCGCCTACGAGTTCAGCGCGAAGGCGCACCAAGGCCAACAGCGCCGCAACGGCGATCCCTACATCTCTCATCCTGTGGCCGTTGCCGAGATTCTCGCCGGCCTGCACTTGGATTCCGGCTCCATCAAGGCGGCATTGCTGCACGACGTGGTCGAGGACACGGCCAATACTCTGCCGGAGATCCAGGAGCGGTTCGGCGACGACGTCGCGCTGCTCGTCGACGGCGTGAGCAAGATCGATCATCTGCGATTCGACAGCGCCGCCGAAGCTCAGGCCGAGAGCTTCCGCAAGATGCTGCTCGCCATGGCGAAGGATCTGCGGGTGATCTTGGTCAAGCTGGCCGACCGCACGCACAACATGCGCACGATCTCGTCGTTGCCGTTGGAAAAGCAGCGGCGCATCGCGCGCGAAACGCTCGATATTTACGCGCCGATTGCGAATCGGCTCGGCGTGTATTCCATCAAGCTCGAGCTCGAGGACTTGGGCTTCAAGACGGTGCACCCGTTCCGCTACAAGGTGCTCGAGCGCTCGTTGCGGCGCGCGCGCGGCAACCAGCGGCAATTGTTGCGCAAGATCGAGAGCCGGCTCGGCGCGGCGCTCGCCGACGCGAAGATGCCCGTTCGCGTCGTGGCACGCGAAAAGCACCTCTACAGCATTTATCTGAAGATGCAGCGCAAGCAGGCGCACCTCTCGGACATCGTCGACGTCTTCGGCGTGCGCGTCATCGTCGACGACGTGGATCAGTGCTACCGCGCGCTCGGAATCGCGCATCAGCTGTTCAAGCCGATGCCGGGCCGCTTCAAGGACTACATCTCCATTCCGCGCGTCAACGGCTACCAGTCGCTGCACACCACGTTGTTCGGCCCGAACGGTCTGCCGCTCGAGGTGCAGATCCGCACCGAAAGCATGGAGAAGGTGGCCGAGCGCGGCATCGCGGCACACTGGCAGTACAAGACGCTCGACAAGGAGACGCATAGCACCGAAGAGCGCGCGCGCGAATGGCTGGCGGGGCTCATGGAGATGGAGCGCGCGGCGAACTCCGAAGAGTTTCTCGAGACGGTTAAAGCGGATCTCTTTCCCGACAAGGTGTACGTGTTCACGCCGAAGGGCGCCATTTTGCGGCTGCCTCGCGGCGCCACGGCCGTGGACTTCGCGTACGCCGTGCACACCGACGTCGGCAATCGTTGCGTCGCTGCCAAGATCGATCGGCGCGCCGTGCCGCTGAAGACGCAGCTCGAGAACGGCGAGACGGTCGAGATCGTCACGCAGCGCGGCGCGCGCCCGAACCCGAGCTGGGTGAACTTCGTGACGACGGCGAAGGCGCGCAATGCGATCCGCGGCTATTTGAAGAACTTGAAGCGCGACGAAGCGCAGGATCTCGGCCGCAGGCTCATCAATCAGGAGCTTTTGTCGTACTCGTTGAGCTTGAAGAAGGTGCCGAAAGCCCGCCTCGAGCAGCTCTTGAAGGAGCTTGGCCTGGCGGGCGAGGAAGCATTGCTCGAGCAGGTGGGCTTGGGCGAGCGCCTGGCTCCCGTGGTCGCAGGCATGCTTGCGCAAGATCCCGATGTGAGCGGCGCGAACGCGGGCGATCCGCGCAAGCCGCTCGAGATCGCCGGCACGGAAGGCTCCGTGGTCAGCTACGCCCACTGCTGCTATCCGATCCCCGGCGATCAGATCGTCGGCTTCATGTCGAGCGGCCGCGGCATCGTCATTCATCGCGACCGCTGCCGCAATCTCGCCGAGTACCGCAAGCAGCCGGCGAAGTGGATTCCCGTGAACTGGACGCGCGGCGTCAAAGCCGAGTTCGAGTCCGAGATTCAGGTCCGAACGCTCGACCGCGTCGGCCTTTTAGCCGAGGTGGCGGGGCGCATCTCGGCGGCGCACACGAACATCGAGCACGTGCGCGTGGACCGCGACGGCGACGCATCGGCGCTCGCATTCCGTTTGAAAGTGCGCGACCGCCGCCAGCTTGCCCAGGTGGTGCGCAGCATCCGCACGATTCCCGGCGTGGTGCGCGTGTCGCGCAGCGCCAGTTGACCCTCGGAAACTCATGACGAACAAACAACCGATTCAAACCGCGAACGCTCCCGCCGCGATCGGCCCGTACAGCCAGGCCATCCGCGCCGGTAACACGATTTACCTGTCGGGGCAGATCCCCCTGAATCCCGCCACGATGGAGCTCGTCAAAGGCGACATCCGGGCGCAGATCCGCCAGGTCTTCGACAATCTGGCCGCGGTGGCCGAGGCGTCCGGCGGCTCATTGGCGAACGCCGTGCGCCTCACCGTGTATTTGACGGACCTCGTCCACTTTCCGCTCGTCAACGAGATCATGGCGGAGTACTGCAAGGAGCCGTATCCCGCGCGCGCCGCCATCGGCGTCGCGCAACTGCCGCGCGGGGCCGCAGTCGAGGTGGACGGCATTCTCGTCCTGTAGCTGCTCGAATCGCTGCTGTGCCGACATCGCTGTTCGATCGGCCGGTCGAAAGTCTCACGGGCGTAGGCCCCAAGGTGGCCGAGCGGTTGGCCCGGCTCGGGGCGCGAACCGTCGGCGATCTCCTATGCTTGCTGCCGCAGCGCTACGAGGACCGTACGGCGCTGCGCGC
>CAMPKU010000322.1 GCA_946887385.1 uncultured Gammaproteobacteria bacterium | reverse complement strand
CCGCGGTGATTCTGCCGCAACGCTTCGATCGCAACGCGTTGCCGCCTAACACGAGCTTCAGCTATCAGGGACTCGCGCGACTCGGATCTCGCGTCACGTTGGAGGAGGCGAGCGCCGATGTCGCGCGCATGCTGCCGATCTTTGTCGAAACCTTCGGCATCGATCGGCAAATGTTCGACAACGCTCGCCTCGGCCCGAGCCTGCGCGCGCTGAAACGCGATGTCGTCGGTGACATCGGCAACACGCTCTGGGTGCTGATGGGCAGCGTGGGTGTCGTGTTGCTGATCGCGTGCGCGAACGTCGCCAACTTGCTGCTCGTCAAAGCCACGGGTCGCCGGCAGGAGCTCGCGATTCGCGCGGCGCTTGGTGCGGATCGAAGGCGCATTGCCCGCGAGCTGCTCGTGGAGAGCGTGCTGCTCGGGCTCATCGGCGGCGCGCTGGGACTTGGCGCTGCGCAAGCGGCGCTGCGCCTCCTTGTCGCTCTCGCACCGGGCAATCTGCCGCGGCTTGCGGAGGTTTCGCTCGACCCCGCAGTGCTCGTGTTCGCGCTCGTCGCGTCGCTTGCATCGGGCCTGCTGTTCGGTTTGATTCCGGTCATGAAGTATGCGCGGGCCGGAATAGCGACGCCGCTGCGAGGCGGTGCCACCGGGAGTCACACCCGCGAGCGGCAGCTCTCACAAAGCACGCTCGTCGTCGCCCAAGTCGCGCTCGCACTCGTGGTGCTCGTCGGCTCCGGCCTCATGCTCCGCAGCTTCCAGGAGCTCGCGAGCGTCGATCCCGGCTTCGGCGATCCGGAGCACCTGCAGACGTTCCGCCTCGCGATCCCGCCGGCGGAGGCGGCGGAGCCGGAACGCGTGATCCGGATGCAGAACGACATCCTCGAGCGGCTCGCCGCGATCCCGGGCGTTGCGTCCGCGGCGTTCACGTCCGCGATGCCGATGGAAACGGACCTGCTCGCAGGGAACGGGGTCTGGATCGAGGGCCAAACCCAACCCGGCGAGATACCGCCGCTGCACCGCGCGAAGTCGGCTTCGCCGGGGCTGCTTGCGACGCAAGGGACGCCGCTGATCGCCGGCCGCGACTTCACGTGGACCGACGTCTACGAAGAGCGGGGTGTAGTCCTCGTCTCCGCACGCATGGCGCGCGAGACCTGGGGCGATCCTGCCGCCGCGCTCGGCAAGAACGTTCGTCTCGGGCCGGCGGGGCCTTGGCTCGAGGTGATCGGGGTGGCCGCGGACGTGCACGACGAAGGCCTACACCTGCCCGCATCGAGCACCTTGTATCGGCGCGCCGGCGTGCAACGCGTTGGCGAGCGAGCCGAGCGTGCCACCCCGCGCGCCGTTACGTTCGCCATTCGCAGCGACCGGGCGGGCACTGAGAGTTTCCTCGCCCAGATCCATGAAGCCGTCTGGTCCGTGAGCCCGAGCCTGCCGCTCGCGCAGCTCAGAACGCTCGCCGACGTGCAGCGCGACTCGCTGGCGCGGACCACCTTCACACTGGCAATGCTCGGGATCGCAGGCTCGATGGCATTGCTCCTCGGAGTCATCGGCATCTACGGCGTGATCTCGTACGCCGTGTCGCAACGGCGCCGCGAGATCGGCATTCGCGTGGCGGTGGGTGCGCAAAAGCATGATGTGACCGCGATGTTTGTGCGCCACGGGCTCGTGCTCGCTTGTATCGGCGTCGCGCTCGGGCTCGGCGCCGCCGCGGGCGTCGCGCGCCTGATGTCGGCACTGCTGTTCGGCGTGAGTGCGCTCGATTGGACAACCTACGCCGCCGTTGCGGCCGTGCTTTTACTTGCCTGCGCGCTCGCGAGCTACTTGCCCGCGCGGCGCGCGGCGACCGTCGATCCGATGAAAACGCTGAGGGCGGAGTAGCCTCTTGGGCAAAGCTGATTAGGCTCGTATTTGGAGTAAGCACTAGTGACAACTCTTCAAGACCTTCGATACTCGCTGCGCGCGTTGGCCAAACGGCCGGTGTACGCGCTGGTCACAGTGCTCGTCCTTTCGCTCGCGGTGGGTGCGAACACCACGGTGTTCAGCATCTCCAACGGCTTCTTCATGCGGCCGTTGCCGTACCCGGACGACGAGCGGCTCGTGGCCGTTTTCAATGCCTATCCGGGCATGGGTCTTACCTCCACGGCCAACTCGATCCCGGACTATCTCGACAGGCGCGAACAGGCGGCATCCCTCGAAGCGCTCGCAATCTTCGGCAACTCGGCGCGCACGCTGAGTGCCGATGAGTCGCCAACGCAGCTCACGGTCACACGCGTTTCTCCTTCGTTCTTCGACGTGTTCCGCGTGCCGCCAATGCTCGGGCGCGCGTTTACCGACGAGGAGGCCATGCTGGGCAACGAACGCGTGATCGTGTTGAGCACCAGGCTCTGGTCCACGCGCTTCGGCGCGAGTGAAGCGGCGATCGGCCAAGACATCGAGCTCGACGGCGAACAATTCACGGTTGTGGGTGTGATGCCCGAGCGTTTCGTGTTTCCGGACCGCAGTGTCGATGCTTGGGTGCCGTTCGCGTTCACGCCGGAGCAGATGAGTGACAGCGAGAGGGGCAACGAGTTCGCGGGCAGCGTAGGCCGCTTGCGTCCCGGAGCCACGATCGAAGGGTTGACCGCGGAGCTCGACGCAATCGTACAAAGAAACCTGGCGGCCGGCCGGCTGCAAAGCGACATCCGCACGACGGGCTTCACGGGCCGCGCCCAGTCGTTGCGCGAGCGGATGATCGGCGACTACAGGCCCATCCTTGCCGTTTTGCACGGAATCGTGCTCGCGGTGCTGCTGATCGCTTGCGCCAACGTCGCCAATCTTCAGCTCGCCCGCGTTTCGACGCGTCGCAAGGAGCTTGCCACGCGCGTCGCGCTCGGCGCGAGCACGTCGCGGCTGGCGAAGCTCGTGCTCGTCGAGAGCCTGGTGCTCGCCGCGCTCGGAGCGGCCGCCGGAACGGCCATCGCCATCGGCGGTTTGGAGCTGGTGCGTGCGCTCGGCATCGATCATTCGAGCCAGGGCTTCGAGTTCGCGATCGACCCCGCCGTTTTGGGATTTAGCGCAGCCGCCGCACTCGTCGCTGCGCTCGTGTCGTCGGGGCTACCGCTGCTGGCGCTCCATCGAGCGGACATCGCGCGCGCCGTGCACGAAGCCGGCCGGCTCGGCGGCGGCGGGCGCCACGCACAGGGCTTCCGCAGCGCGCTCGTCGTCGTCCAGCTCTCGGTGAGCATGGCGTTGCTCGTTGGCGCGGGCCTCTTGACGAAAAGCTTCTACCGCATGCAGCAGTCCGGCACGGGCTTCAACGTGGAGAACGTGTGGACGGCCCG
>CAMPKU010000321.1 GCA_946887385.1 uncultured Gammaproteobacteria bacterium | reverse complement strand
GCCGATTCAATCGGGTAGCGCGAACACGAACAGATTGTTGCCCAAGCTCGGTGCGAGCTCCGGCGTGAGCCGATTCGCGCCGAGCGCGCTCAGCGACGAGCCGGTGCTCACGGCCACGTACTGTTTCCCGTCCACGGCAAAAGTGATCGGATAGCCCGACACGGGCGAGCCGAGATTGATTTCCCAAAGAACGCCGCCGGTGCGCGCATCGAGCGCGCGGAAGCGGCCGTTCGCATCGCCGGCGAACAGCAGCCCCCCAGCCGTCGAGACCAACGACATCATCGCGGCACGTTGGTCGTACGTCCAAACGGTGCGGCCGGTTTCCACGGAAATCGCGTGAATGCTGCCGACCGTCGTGCGGCCGTCGGCAATCCGCTGGTTGCTGCGCAGCCCGTACAAGGAGTCCGGTGTCGGCCGGCTCACGGTTGGCGCGGCCGTCATACATGTATTCTGCAACGGGAAGAACATCACGTTGGTCGCGGGATCGTAGGCGCCGGCCGGCCAGTTCTTGCCGCCGAGCGCCGTGGGGCACACGTTACGCTCCTGTCCTATCTCCACGAACACCGTTTCCGGATTCACCGCCACTTCGCCCGTGACGCCGTCGATGTCGAGCACTACGTTCTGCTCCACCGTCGGCCGCGCCCATAGAAATTCGCCGGTCGCTCGGTCGAGCGTGTACACGATGCCCGTTTTGCCGGGGATTCCCGTGACGACCTTGCGCCGCTCGCCCGGTTGCAGCCGCGGATTGATCCACGCAACGGCGGAGGCGTCCGGCGTCACGGCAGTGTCGACGAGCAAGCGCTCGAAAGGGTGATCGAGATCCCAATGATCGACGACGTGCTGGTAGTACCAAACGATCTCGCCGGTGTTCGCGTCGAGCGCGAGAGTGGAGTTATGGTAGAGATATTCGTGCTCGTTCCCGGCGAGCGCGAACTTCGGTGCAGGCGACGTCACGGACGTGCCGGCAAGCACGAGATCGAGCTCGGGATCGTAGCTCGGCACGAGCCAGCTGCCGACGTGCCAGCGCGCCTCGTCCGGTAAATCGCCCCAGGAGTCGCCGTTCGGCTCGCCCGGCGCGGCGATGGTGCGTCGGCGCCAGAGCTCCGCGCCCGTGCGCGCGTCGTGCGCGGTGATCACGCACGCTTGCGGTCCGCCCTCGGGCTCGCAGCCGCGGCCCGAGACGATCTTGCCGTTCGCGATGATCGGCCCCGACGTTTGTTGCGCGCCGCGCCGGTAGTCGAGAATTTGCGTTTCCCAACGAAGGTCGCCCGTGCGAATGTCGAGCGCAAACACAAAGTCGTCCGCGCTGGTGTCGATGATCGTGTCGCCGTAGATCGCGAGGTTGCGGTTGATCGACGGCACCGGAAAGTACTCGGCGAGATCGCCAGGCAGCGAGCGCCGGTACTCCCAAAGCAGGTCGCCCGACACTGCGTCGAGCGCTTGAATCACGTCGCTCGGATTCGGAAAGTACATCACGCCGTCGTACACGAGCGGCGTGCCTTCCTGCATACCGGGCCCGAGCGCTCGCGTCCACACCAAACGCAAGTCGGCCACATTGCGGCGGTCGATTTGCTCGAGCGGGCTGTGACCCCACGAGTCGAGAGTGCGGCGCCACATCAGCCAGTCGGCGGGGTCCGGCTGCTGAAGCATTGCGTCCGTCACGGGCGCGAAGTTGCCCGGCGTTTGCGCAACGGCCGCCGCGGCGATCGCGTACAGAGTGGCTCCGATAGCTGTGCGAATAGTAAGCATCGATTGCAATCCTCCGCGAGCGCGTTGCGATCGCTGCACAGCGTAGCAGACTGGTCGGCTTCGCCGACGTTAGCGATGTGTTTCCACCGCGCCGCGCGATTGCAGCCGAACGCGGGCGCGTACAATCGAACGTTTTCAAGGAGGCCGGTCGCGTTCGGCAGCTCCTGCAGCCGGTCGCACCGCGTGAGCACTTGCGAAACATCGAACCGACAGGGGCTCGGCGCGGCGAGCAGGTTTTGGCGCGATTGCAGGCCCGCCCGCCCGCGGTGTGGTATGGCGGCGCCGCGGTCGCCGACGTCACCGCCCATCCCGCGTTTCGGGGTGGCGTGCGCACCCTCGCCGAGCTTTACGACTTGCAGTGGCGCGATCCCGGCCTGTCGTTGTTCGTGGAGCCCGGCACCGGGCGACAAGTCGCCCGTTCCTTCATGATGCCGCGCACCCAGGACGACCTCGCCGCCATCAGCAGGGCGATGAAGCTTTGGGCCAACCACACCTGCGGCATGATGGGCCGCGCACCCGACTACTTGAACCGCGCGCTCACGGGATTTGCAGCCGGAGCGGCGTTTCTCGCCGAAGGCGATCCGCGTTTCGGGCACAACGCTCGGACGTGCTATGAGCGTGTGCGCGATCATGATCTCTGCCTCACGCATACCTTGATTCCGCCGCAAGCCAATCGTGCCGCGGGCATGAGCGGGCAGCGTGATCCGTTCCTCGCCGCGCGCGTGAAAGAGGAAACCGACGCCGGCATCGTGATCCGCGGCGCGCGCATGCTCGCCACGCTGCCGATCGCCGACGAGATCATGGTGTTCCCGTCCACGCTGTTGAAGAGCGGCGACCAAGACGCCCCTTACGCTTTCGGCTTCGTGATACCCACCGACACGCACGGTCTGCGCTTCATCTGCCGCGAAAGCGTCGATTACGGCCGCTCGCGCTTCGATCACCCTTTTGGCTCTCGCTTCGAGGAGATGGACGCCGTGGTCGTGTTCGACGACGTGCGGGTGCCGTGGGAGAGCGTCTTTCTGTATCGCGACGTCGAGCGCTGTAATCGTGCGTACGCGCGCACGGGCGCCGTCGCGCACATGGCCCATCAGGTGGTCGTGAAGAACATCGCCAAAAGCGAATTCATGCTTGGCCTCGCGGCGCTGCTCGTCGACACGATCGCCGTGGAAGGCTTCCAGCACATCCAGGAGAAGCTTGCGGAGATCTGGGTGAGCATGGAGACGATGAAAGCGCTGCTCCGGGCCGCTGAAGCGGACGCGGCCCTCGACGAGTGGGGCGTGATGCGGCCGGCTTGGAACCCGCTCGATGCGGCGCGCAATCTGTTCCCGCGGCTGTATCCGCGGATGGTGGAGATCATCCAGCAAATCGGCGCGAGCGGGCTCGTGGCGATGCCCACGGAGCAGGATTTGCGCGGCCCACTCGCCGCCGACATCGAGCATTATTACCAGGCCGCGCGTGCCGACGCTTTCGAGCGCATTCCGCTCTTCAGGCTCGCGTGGGACGCGTCACTCTCGGCGTTCGGCTCGCGGCAGGTGCTCTACGAGCGATTCTTTTTCGGCGATCCCGTGCG
>CAMPKU010000320.1 GCA_946887385.1 uncultured Gammaproteobacteria bacterium | reverse complement strand
GGCTGATTCGCAGCCCTGTTTCGAAACGAGATCTTTCGTGCGCCGGCTGTCTGGAGCAATACAGCTGCCCGCTCAACCCCCTCGATTGGCGCACTCTCGTCGGCCTCGACTATGAGCGCCGTGTCGGCATCGCGGCTCATCGCGGCGACGGCCTCCTCTACCACCGACGACTCGTTGAGGACAACGCCTGTTCCGGCCATAGAGATTGAGCCCTGTCGGTCGACGCTGAGCACGAAAGTGCTGCGGGTCGTGGAGAGCACCGGCGTCTCGACCTGGGTCGCGCAGGCAGCGATGCAGAGCGCCACTGCGAGCGCAGCGACTA
Source organism: uncultured Gammaproteobacteria bacterium (assembly GCA_946887385.1). Next base: position 3,007 of record CAMPKU010000320.1, on the reverse strand, counting down.
CGCGTCTGCCCGACCTCGGGCGTGGTTTCGCGAGCATGATGCGTATCCTCCGTTCGAGTTGCGTGACGGGTTCGATGAGCGTGGCGGCCATGGGCGGTGACGACGATCGATGTTGGCCGACCGCGAGCAGAACGTCGCCGTAGTGCGCCGGGTCCACGCCCGTGCGCAGCACGCGCGCGTCGCAGTCGATCTCGATGGCGGCGCGCAGGCGCCGAGCGAACCACCAGAGGGGCACATTCCACGGCAGCAGGATCGCGATGAGGTGACTCGCCACGATGGCGGCAGGGTCGCGCGCTGCGATGTGCTCGCGCTCGTGCGCCATGACGACGTGACGGGCGCTCGCGGGCGCCTTGATGAGCCAACTCGGCAGCACGACGCACGGGTAGAGAATGCCGAGCACCGCGGGGCCGACGTCGTCGGATACTGCGACCGGCCCAGCGTCGCTCTCGAGGCGCGGCCAGCGTTTGGCGATGAGCGTGAGGCGCAGCGACGCGCCCAAGTAGGCGACGAGCAGGACGAGCGTGCTCAGCGCCCACGCCCAGCCAAGAGCGTTATCCCAGTCGACGTTTGCGTAGGCGGCAATCCCGGGCGCGTACTCGACGAGGAAGCTTTCGGCAGCGGGCGGCGCGGTGCCAGCCGCGAGCCACAGCGCGGCCGCCGGGAACGCCAAGGCGACGGCGTAGGCGCCGAGCCATGCCACCCGCCGCGGTAGACCGAGCTCGGCCAGCGACCGCTCCACGCCCACGGCGGCGAACCCTACGAGCAAGGCGATGACGATTGCGTACGCGAAGATGTCTGCCATGGACTTCCGTCTCCGGCGCTCGGCCAACAACTTTGCGGATGCTGTGCACCTCGGCACGATCGCTGAGGTTGATCAGCACGGCCATGTCGAACTACTAACTGGGTAGTAGTAAGCGCTAACTGTAGTGCGCTTGTCAACTATGCAAATAGTAGTGACCCCGCCCAAGCACGCACCCCCGGCCGTCGCAGCGCGCCTTGTTGCTCCTAGGGCGCTCCGATATCCTCGGGGCTTTCCGCCGAGGTCCTCCGAATGTCCATTCGCATGGCTGCCCGTAGCGTCGCAGGTCTCGCGACCGTCGCGATCATGAGTTTCGCCCTGGCACAGACACCCACACCGGTCGAGGAGCAAGTACGCCTCTTCAGATCGATGTCGCCGGTACAGCAACAAGCGTTGATTCGCGAGCTGCAGCGAACGCTGCCGCCGGCGCAACGAGAAGCGATCATCCGAGTGCTGCAAGGCGACGCTAATGTCGCGCCGGTGCCGGGGACGAGTGCGCCTGAAGGAGCACCGGGTTCATCTCAATGACGTGAAGCGTAGAAGCGCGACCATGAACAAGAAGCTGTTCAGCGAACTCGTGCGAAGCATGACGCAGATGAACGAGATCGTTCGCGGCAAGCGTGCTCCCTCGCGCAAGTTCGACGTCGACGCAATTGCCATCAAAGCGTCCGCGCAAAGATCGGGCTGAGCCAACCGAAGTTCGCCGCTCTGCTGAATGTCGACGTCGGAACGCTGCGCAACTAGGAGCAAGGCCGACGCGAGCCCACCGGCCCCCGCGAAGGCGCTCTTGACGGCCATCAGTAGAGACCCGACACACGTCCTCAAGGCGCTCGCTGCGTAGGGTCAGGACGATGATCGATAGGCCGCGCCCCGAAAAGTCGAATTTGGTGGGCCGTGCTGGGCTCGAACCAGCGACCAATGGATTAAAAGTCCAGTGCTCTACCAACTGAGCTAACGGCCCGTGTCTGCGGAAGCGCGCCAAATGTTTCCGCGGAAACAAATCGCGACTGCGGCGTGGCGCACATTATAGACCGGTTGGCTGCGGGCCGGCACGGCTCGCCGAAATACGGGCGCAGGAGAGCGCTCAAACGTAGCGCGTCGGGTCCGGCACCTGGGCCGCGGCGAAGCCCTGCCGCCGCAGATGGCACGAGTCGCAGCGCCCGCACGCCCGCCCTTCCCCGTCGGCCTGATAGCACGACACCGTCAACGAATAGTCCACGCCGAGCTCGCCGCCGCGGCGAATAATGTCGGCTTTCGACAGGTTGATCAGCGGCGCTTCGATCGCGAGCCGGCCGCCTTCCACGCCGCGTTTGGTCGCGAGGCGTGCCAGCGCCTGGAAGGCCGCGATGTACTCGGGGCGGCAGTCCGGGTAGCCGCTGTAGTCCAAAAAATTGACGCCGATGACGATCCTGTCCGCGTCCACTACCTCGGACAGTGCCAGCGCCAAGCTCAGGAACACGGTGTTGCGCGCCGGCACGTACGTCACGGGAATGCCGCTGCCGCCGTGATCGGGAACCGCGATGCTCATATCCGTCAGCGCCGAGCCGCCGAATGCGTCGAGCGAGATGCGCAGCTCGCGGTGCGCCACTGCATGTAACGACGTGGACACTCGTCGTGCTGCCGCGAGCTCTGCGCGATGCCGCTGGCCGTAGTCGAACGCCAGCGTGTGGCACTCGTCGCCGCGTGCACGCGCGATGGCCAGCGCTGTCGCCGAATCGAGTCCACCGGAAAGGAGCACCACGGAACGTGTCATCGCTACCGCCCCGGCACGTTGCCCCAGAGCACTTTGTGCAATTGCACCTGCAAGCGCACGGGCAAGCGATCCTCGAGAATCCAGTCGGCGAGCTGCGCGGCCGGCAGCTGATCGTGGCTCGGCGAGAAGAACACGGGGCATGGCCACGCGCGCTTCGCCACCACGTCGCGCGCCCACTCGTAGTCGGCGCGATCGCAGATCACGATCTTCACGGCGTCGTGCGGCGTAAGGCGCTCGAGGTTCGACCAGAGGTTGCGATGCGACTCGTTCGAGCCCGGCGTCTTGAGATCGACGACGCGAGACACACGCGCGTCGACCGGCGAAATGTCGATTGCGCCGCTCGTCTCGAGCGACACGTTGAAGCCGGCATCGCAGAGCGCTGCGAGCAACGCGGCGCAGCGCGGTTGCGCCAGCGGCTCGCCGCCCGTCACGCAGACGTATGGCGTGCCGTAACT
>CAMPKU010000319.1 GCA_946887385.1 uncultured Gammaproteobacteria bacterium | reverse complement strand
CGCGTTACGCGCCTCGGCCAACGGGGCAGACAGGCGGCTCAAAATTCCTATCCGCTGACGCCCCGCCACTACCGACGCCGCGGGACGTGCCTGTCCATAGCGGCTTCGTTAGTATTCGATCATGCAATCCAAGCTCGCGAGCGCCGCCAAGAAGGCCGTCCTGTCCGAGAGCCGGCGTCTGACTCCCGAAGCCCGGCTAGAGGCGTTCTTGATGCATTCGCGATTGATGGCCGAGTTACATCAGGCGGGGAAAGAGCGCCGCGCTCGCGCGCCGAAGTCACGCCGATGAGGGCGCAGCGGCCTTTCGAGTCGGCGCTTCTTTTGCTCGATGCGATCGACTCGCTCGCGCGGTCGAACGTAACCTACGCAGTCGTTGGTGCAATGGCGGCGTCGGTGCACGGTGCCGTGCGAGCGAGCATGGACGCGGACGCGATTCTCGCTGTTCATTCCGACGAGCTCGCCGCGCTCGAGCGTCGTTTTCGCGACGACGGGTTTACCACGGAGCTGGGCTATGGCGATGCGGCCGATCCTATCGGCGCCGTCTTGGCCATCACGGACGAGCACGGCAATCGCGTCGATTTCATCGTTGGCCTCAAAGGACTGGACGCGGGCGCTTACTCGCGCACCATCGAGATTCCGTTTCACGGCGGACCGCTCCGTATCATCGGCGTCGAGGACTTCATCGCGATGAAGCTGTTCGAGCATGGCCCGCAAGATCTCGCTGATGCTCGTTCGGCGCTCGATGCCGCCGGCGACAACCTCGACCTGCCGCTCTTGCGGAGACTAGCGGAGCGCTTCGGACAAGAAACGGCGAGAGCGCTCGATGCCGCGTTGCGCGCACGCTGACAACCATGCGAAACCCGAAATCGATCGAGCGCAGAGGTTCGGCCTTGGCCTGTGTCACCGCGCTATCGGCAGCGCTGCTGCAAGCGCCCGTCGGCGGTCAGGAAGCGCCGCCGACGGTGGTCCACGGTCTCTACAACTGGGTGCACTCGACGGCAGATGCCGAGCGCGCGTTCGCGTTCTATCGCGAAGTGCTCGGAATCGAGCTCGCGCCGTCGCCCTTCATTCCGGGTGCCGCGGCGCCCGAAGGCATCAGGGCTTGGTCTGCCGTCAGGCCCGACGAGATCATTTGGGATCTCACCGACACGAAAGGCTCGCGAGCGCGGACCGTCTTCATGCGCGCACCGAACACGCCGTTCGGGCTCGAGCTGTCGGAGTTCATCGAGATTCCGCGCGAGTCGCGGCCGGCGAATCCATGGGATCCCGGCGCCTCGCGGCTGATCTTCCGCGTTCGCGATCTGCAATCCGTTCTCGCGAAATTGGCGGCGGGCGGCGCACCGGTGGTGACCTTGGGCGCCGGCCCCGTCAGCGCGCGGGAAGCGCGCGCCGTGCTCGTTCGCGACCCGGACGGCTATCTGGTCGAGCTGCGCCAAGCGACGTCCGCCGAAGTCGCGGCCGCCGCCGACGGCGTGATCGTCGGCACGGCGATCGGATTGACCGTCGAAAGCTCGCCGGTCGCCGTGCGGCTCTATCGCGATCTGCTCGGCTTCGAGGTGCGTGAGACGTGGCAGGCGTCGAGCGCCGAGCTCGCTCTGAACGGCCTCGACCGTGGCCGCCTCGAGCAGACGCTCACCGTCATTCCCGGTAGCGCGATCACGGTGCTCTTCGCCGACTACGACTTGTCCGGCACGAGCGTCGCGGCAGAGCCGTTTCACTGGCGAATTCAAGATGTCGGCTCACCGCAGTTTCAGCTCCAAGTGCGCGGGCTCGACGCCTTGCTCGAGCGGACGCGGGCGGCCGGCTATCGCTTCTTGAGCGTCGGCGGGCGGCCGATTCAACGGCCGTTCGGCCGTTTCGTGTTCCTGCTCGACTCGGACAATATCCTCGTCGAGTATGCGGAGCCCGCGGCCGCGCAGTAGGGTACTCGTCGGTGAGTCCGCGGCTTCTCCCCCCTCCGCGATCGCGCTCACGGACTCGGTCAGCGCAAGGAGTTTCCGCGCGCCGCGCCGGACCACGCCGGAATCACGTACCGAGTGCCGGAGGTGCACTTCGACCGTCAGGTGAGGATTGCGCCAGCTAAGTCGCGTCATCTCGCCCTTGATTTCTTCCGCGCCTGTCTCCTTCGGCGCATGACGCGTAGAATTCATTTCCCCGTGCGGGAGGAAACGCCTATGCGTACAGCGTTCGTTTTCGTCGCGATGCTCGTCGGCCTTGCCGGCTGGATCACCAGCAATGCCGCCACCGGGCCGATTCCGCTGAACTGCAATCGGTCCTGTCTCGAGGGCGTGATGGATCAATTCCTGGGTGCGATCGTCGCGCACGATCCTTCGCAGGGGCCGGCCCTGTCGAAGGACTTGAAGTACACCGAGAACAATCAAGTGCTCGACGTGGGCGACGGCTTCTGGAAGACGGCGCAAGGGATCGGCCGTTATAAGCACTACTTCGCGGATCCGGAGTTCGGCCAGGTCGCGTTCATGGGAACCATGATGGAGGCCGGCGCGCCGCTGCTCTATAGCCTCCGGCTCCGCATCGAGCTCGGGCGCGTCACCGAGGCCGAGGCGATTCTGTTCCGCCCCGGCGGCGGCGGTCCCAACAACATCGCCGCCATGGACGAGAGCGGCCGGGCCGAGGACCTCTGGTTCAGGTCTATTCCGCCGGCACAGCGCCTGTCGCGTCAGGAGATGATCGCGCTCGCCGACAGCTACTTCACGGGTCTGCAAAAGAACGACGGCAGGGGCATCAACGGCACCGGTACTTATCCCTTCACCGACGATTGCCACCGCATCGAGAACGGCGCGCCTACCACCAACGTGCCGAAGCCTGCCGACGCGGCGCCCGACGCCATCAATCCGTTCTGGTACGACTGTCTCACGCAATTCAAGATGGGGCTGTACTACGTCGTCCAGAACATTCACCAACGTCGCTACCCGCTCGTCGATGCGGAGCGCGGCGTGGTATGGGCTCATGTGGTGTTCGACCAAGGCACGGTGAACTCCGGCGTGTTGCCGGACGGCAGGCAGCATAGCTATCCCGGCTTCAACCGCCCGAGCAGTATCTTGGTGAGCGAAGCCTTCCTCATCGAAGACGGCAAAATTCGCCGCGTCGAGATGATCGGGCCGTCGGCCGTCTATCACATGAACTCGCCGTGGGGCGGGCTCAGCGGCGATTGAGGATCGCGGCGCCGTTGAGGTAGCCGATCGCGCAGTGCGGCGTGCGCCCCCGTGCCCCACCGCAGGCGCCGCTGTTTCGATTCGTGATCGTCGAACAAGATCGCGTGCTTCTCAAAATTCCTATCCGCTTCCGCGTGATATATTCGGCCGGCCCCACAGGGCATAGGCAGTACACGAA
>CAMPKU010000318.1 GCA_946887385.1 uncultured Gammaproteobacteria bacterium | reverse complement strand
GCGCCCTTGTGCGGCGGATTACTGACAGGCAAGTACACACGCGGTGACCAGAGCGCCGCGGGCCGTTGGTCCGGCGGCAAGGACAACTTCGGCCGGCCCGCGACGCCGGCCGCCTACGACGTCATCGAAGGGCTCGTCGCGCTCGCGAAGGACAAGGGCTGCACGCCGTCGCAGCTCGCGCTCGCCTGGAACGCGGCTCAGCCGGGGATTACGGCGCCGATCATCGGGCCGCGCACGCTCGAGCAGCTGCTCGACAACCTCGGCGCCGTCGACGTGAAAGTCACGCACGAAGATCGCGCGCGGCTCGATGCGCTCGCGCCGCCGTGGTCGGCGACGCTGCGCTACTACGACGCCGCGCTCGCGATCGACTTTAAGCCGAACCTGGGACGCTGGTAGCCGCGCGCCGCCCGTCGGGCGTTTCGTGGCGCGATCGCAAACCAGCTGTGCCTGACGGCCGAACGCGGGGCGTGCTACCGTTTCGGCCCTCGCGCGCCAAGAACAAGATGTCGACGAAACCGAAGCTCAACTTCTGGGCCGTGCTCGGGCCGGGCTTGCTGCTCGCCGCGACGGGAGTCGGCGGCGGTGACCTCGCGACGGCCACGTTCGTCGGCAGCCTGCTCGGCACGGCCGTGTTGTGGGCGGTGGTGCTCGGCGCATTCATGAAGTTCGTCGTCACCGAGGGCATTGCGCGCTGGCAGCTCGCAACCGGCGAGACGATCCTCGAGGGCGCAGTCAACCGCCTCGGCCCAGTCGTCGTCTGGATCTTCCTGCCGTACTTCCTGCTCTGGTCGTTCTTCGTGGGCTCGGCGCAGATGAGCGCCAACGGCGTCGCGCTGCACGCGATCTTCCCGATCTTCGACGACGCCAACCGCGGCAAGATCGCCTTCGGCGTGCTGTCGAGCGTCATCGGTTTGGCGATCGTGTGGCGCGGCGGCTATCGCGCGTTCGAAGTGGCGATGAAGGTGTGCATCGGCGTGATGTTCGTCACCGTCGCGATCACTGCGGTGGCGCTTTGGCCGGGCACAGGTGCCGTCCTGCGCGGACTGCTCGTGCCGACGATTCCGCGAGCGGACCTTACAGCCGTCACCTGGACCATCTCGCTGATCGGCGGCATCGGCGGCACGTTGACGGTGCTCGCGTACGGCTATTGGCTGCGCGAGGAAGGGCGCACGAGCCCCGACGACCTGCGCGCATGCCGCATCGATCTTGCGGCAAGCTATTTCATGGTGGCGCTGTTCGGCATCTGCATGATCATTGTGGGCCAATCGGTGGTGATCGAAGGTCAAGGCACCGCGATGCTCGTGGTGCTGTCGGACCGGCTTGGCGCGGAGCTCGGTCCCGTGGGCAAGTGGCTGTTTCTGGCCGGCACTTTCGGCACGGTCTTCAGCAGCCTGCTCGGAGTGTGGCAGGCTACGCCGTATCTGTTCGCGGAGTGCTGGCGGCTCGGCGTGCGCCGTAACCCGAATCCCGTCGACACGCAGGCGCCGACGTACCGCTTATTTCTGCTCGTGCTGGCCTTAGTGCCCATGGCGGGGCTCTTTGCGAGCTTCCGCGAGGTGCAACGGCTCTACACGTTCATCGGCGCTTATATTTTTCCGGCGCTCGCACTGGTGTTGCTCGTGTTCAACTCGCGCTCGGCGTGGGTAGGAAGCTTCAAGAATCGGCCCGTCACGATGGTCGTGCTGGCCGGTGTGCTCGCGTTCTTTTCTTGGCTGGCTATCGAGAACATCGAAACCTGATATGACCGCTCCATCGCACGTCCGCGCTCCCAGGCCGTTCAACGTCTCGCTGCCGCAGCACGAAAGCCTCGTGCACATGCTGCTGGCAGCGGTCGAGGCGCAACCCGATCATCCGGCCGTCATCTTCGAGCAGCAACGCATCACGTATGCCGAGCTCGGACGCGCCGCCGCGGGGCTTGCGAACCGCTTGGAATCCGCGGGCGTGAAGCGCGGCGAGCGCGTGATCCTGTTGATGGCGAACTCGATCGAGATGGACGTGGCGCTGATGGCGGTGATGGCCACGTGCGCGCAGGTCGCGCCGGTGAATCCGTTCCTCACGTTGGCCGAGCTCGGCAGACAGCTCGGCGACATGTCGGCGCGCGCCATCGTTTGCGACAAGCTATCGGAGGAGAAAGCGGCCGCCGTCGCCGCGCAGTTCGGGATTCCGACGCGCATTACGCTCGGCGCCGGCGGCGTCACGCTCGACGCGTGGAAGGCCGACGCAGCGCTGAAGCTCGATCCGGCGCGTCTGCCGACGCTCGACGACATCGCGCTGCTGCTCTTCACGGGCGGCTCCACGGGCGTGCCGAAAGGCGTGAACCACACGCACCGCGGCTTGCTCTATTCCATCCTGCAGCACGTGACCGTGTGGCCGTGCAAGTTCGGCGAGGAACGCTACTTGAACGTGGCGCCGATGTTCCATATCTGGGGCTTGGCTTACTCCACGTGGGTGCCGATCTTCACGCACGGCACGCTCGTGATGGTGCCGCGCTACGACGCCGACAAAGTTGTGCAGGGCCTCGCGGATCACAAAATCACGGTATTCGCCGGCGGGCCCGCGCCGATCTACATGGGGCTGCTCGCGAGCCCGGTGTTCGCGAACGCCGATTTGAGCCACCTGCGCTACTGCCCGTCCGGCGGCGCGCCGTGCCCGGAAGAGCTGCACCGCGAATGGCTCGAGAAGACCGGTCAGCCGATCCTCGAAGGCTGGGGCATGACCGAGGGTGCACCGTTTTGCCTCAATCCCTACGACGGCAAGCGAAAGCTGCTCTCCGTCGGTAATCCGGTGCCCGGCACGGAGCTTCAGGTAGTGGATCTCGAGGATGGCGAGCGCGTGCTGCCGCTCGGGCAACGCGGCGAGTTCCGCGTACGCGGGCCGCAGATGATGACCGGCTACCGCAATCAGCCCGAGGAGACGGCGCGCACGCTGCGCGACGGCTGGGTGTACACGGGCGACATCGGCTACGTGGACGAGGACGGCTTCGTGTTCCTCGTCGACCGCAAGAAGGACATGGTGATCGTCGGCGGCTTCAACGTGTATCCGCGCGAGGTGGACGAGGTGCTGTTCAAGCACCCGAAGATCCGTGAGGCCGCCACCGTCGGCAAGCGTGATCCTCGCTTGGGCGAGGTGCTCATCGCCTTCGTGGTGCTCGACGCCGGCGCCACGCTCACCGAGAACGAGTTTTTCGACTACTGCAAGACCGAGATGGTGAAGTACAAGCGCCCCGTCGAGGTGCGCTTCGTGGAGGCCCTGCCGAAGACGGGCACGAACAAGATCAACCGCCGCGCGCTGCGCGAGCAGGTGTAGCAAGCGGTGGCGTTGAAGCGTCCGACGTGGCCGGCCGGGCGCGTCGTCACGCTCGAGCACACGTCGAAGGTGCTTGCGGACAACCCGCTCGGCGACCCGCACGCGCGCACGCTCGACGTGTGGCTGCCGCCGCAGTACGACCAG
>CAMPKU010000317.1 GCA_946887385.1 uncultured Gammaproteobacteria bacterium | reverse complement strand
CATCCGCTCGATTGCCCGATCTGCGACCAGGGCGGCGAATGTGAGCTCCAGGATCTTGCGATGGGTTTCGGCCGCGACGTGTCGCGCTACACGGAACGCAAGCGCATCGTCAAAGACAAGAACATAGGCCCCCTGGTGTCTACCGACATGACGCGCTGCATCCATTGCACGCGCTGCGTTCGGTTCGGCGCGGAGATCGCCGGCATCCAGGAGCTCGGTGCGAACTTCCGCAGCGACCGTTCCGAGATCGGCACGTATATCGAGAAGAGCGTCGACCACGAGCTATCGGGCAACATCATCGATCTGTGCCCCGTGGGCGCGTTGAACAACAAGCCGTATCGCTACAGCGCGCGCGCCTGGGAAATGGCGGCGAAGCCGCTCGTGAGCCCGCACGACTGTGCAGGCAGCAATCTCTATGGCCACGTTTTGCGCGGCAGGCTGCGCCGAGTGGTGCCGCGCGACAACGAGGCCATCAACGAGAGCTGGATCGCGGACCGCGACCGCTACAGTTGTCACGCCATTTATGGCGACGACCGGCTCACCACGCCGCGCGTGAAGCACGGCGGAACCTGGGTCGAAGCCAGTTGGCAAGACGCGTTGGCTGCGGCTGTAAGCGCGTTGAAGAAGGCCACCGAAGGCGGCGGCGCCAGCGGCTTGGGAACGCTCGTGAGCCCGAGCGCCACGCTGGAAGAGGCGTATCTGCTGCAGCGGATCACGCGTCACCTCGGCAGCGACAACATCGACTACCGGCTGCGGCAACGCGATTTTCGCGATCAAACGCAAGATCCGAAGGCGCCGCTGCTTGGCTGCACGCTCGCGGATCTCGATACGCGGCAAGGCATCTTCGTCGTGGGCTCGAATCTGCGCATGGAAGTGCCCATCGTTGCGCATCGGGTTCGCAAGGCCGCGCGCAAGGGCGCCAGCGTGGCGTTCCTGAACCCGGCCGTGTACGAGTACTACTTCAAGCCGGCCGCCTACGTGGCCGCACCGGCCGACGCGTTCGTCTCGAACCTGGCGGCCGTGCTGTCGGCGGCGGCGAGTGCCGCCGGCGCAGCGCTGCCCGCGCATCTTTCGCGCGCGCTCGACGGCGTAACCGTCACCGACGCGCACCGCGCCGCGGCCGAAGCGCTCACGCGCGCGCCGGCGCTCGTGCTGCTCGGCCACATCGCGCAGCGTCATCCGCAGTATGCGGAGCTGCGCGCGCTCGCGGCCGGCTTAGGCGTAGTCACGGGCGCCGCGCTCGGTTACTTGAGCGAGGGCGCGAACGCAGCGGGCGCCGCGCTCGCAGGCGCCACGCCGCACCGAGGCCCCGGCGGCAACGCCGTTGGCCGCATCGGTTTCGACGCGCGCGCGATGCTCGAGACGCCGCGCAACGCCTACATCCTGTTCGGCATCGAGCCGACGAAAGACCTGGCCGACGGCGCCGAGTCGCTGACCGCGCTGCGCGGCGCGGCTGTGGTGGCGTTCACGGCGTTCGTGTCCCCCGAGCTCGAGGACGTTGCCGACGTGCTATTGCCGATCGGCACCTTTGCCGAAACAGCGGGAACGTTCGTCAACGTCGAGGGCCGCTGGCAGAGCTTTGACGCCGCCGCCGAGCTCGTCGGCGATGCGCGGCCCGGCTGGCGCGTGCTGCGCGTGCTCGGCAATGAGCTCGAGCTGCCGCAGTGCGAGTACCGCACGCCGAGCGAGGTCACAGCCGACGTCGAGCGCGAGATCGGCGAAGCCGCCAACCTCGCGCCGGCGGATACGCAGTACAAGGGCTCGTTCGCGCCGAACGGCCGTGCCGTGCGCGCGGGCGGCGAAGCGCTGGACGTGCCGATCTACGCAATCGACGCGCTCGTGCGCCGCTCGCAGCCGCTGCAAGAGACCGTGCTCGGTGAGCAGGGGGCAGCGTGAGCTCGATCGTCGATTTGGCCGTGGCGCTGTTCGAGTGGCTCGTGGCGGCGTGGCAGAGCCCGCAAACCGAGTGGCAGATCCTGATCGGCAGCAGTCTCAAGATCGTCACGGTGCTGGTGCCGCTGATCTTGGGCGTGGCCTACTTCACGTACTGGGAGCGCAAGATCCTCGCCTGGATGCACGTGCGCGTGGGGCCGAACCGCGTGGGTTGGAAGGGCGTGCTGCAGCCGTTCGCCGACGTCATCAAGATGCTCCTGAAAGAGATCGTGGTGCCGGCGAACGCCAATCGGTTCCTGTTCCTCACCGCACCCGTGCTGTCGCTGGTGCCGGCCTTCGCCGTCTGGGCCGTCGTGCCGCTGTCGGACACGTTCGTGATTGCCGACATCGATGCGGGGCTCTTGTACGTATTGGCACTCACGTCGCTCGGCATTTACGGCGTCATCCTCGCCGGCTGGGCCTCGAACTCGAAGTACGCGTTCTTGGGGGCGATGCGCTCCGCGGCGCAGATGGTGGCCTACGAGATCGCAATGGGTTTCGCGCTCGTGGGTGTGCTCATGGCCGGCGGCAGCTTGAATCTGGGCGAGATCATCCTCGCGCAGCAAGGCACGAGCTTCTTGAGCTGGTTCATATGGCCGCTCTTTCCGCTGTTCGTCGTCTACTTCATCTCGGGCGTGGCCGAAACGAACCGTGCGCCGTTCGACGTGGCCGAAGGCGAATCGGAGATCGTGGCCGGTTTCCACGTCGAGTACTCCGGCATCGCGTTCGGCCTATTCTTCCTCGCCGAGTACGCCAACATGATTCTGATCACGGCGCTCACGGCGGTGTTCTTCTTGGGCGGGTGGCTGTCGCCGTTCGCCGGCATTCCGCTTCTCGAAAATACCTTCCTCGCGGCGCCGAGCGTCGGCTGGCTGCTCGCGAAGATGGTGATCTTCTGCTTCTTTTTCCTCTGGTTCCGCGCCACGTTCCCGCGCTACCGCTACGACCAGATCATGCGGCTCGGCTGGAAAGTGCTGATCCCCGTGACGATCGTCTGGATCGGCGTGGAGGGCGTGATGGCGGCGCTCAAGATCGGCCCGTGGTCGGCAGCCTAAGGAAGGGCGTTATATGAACTTGCTCAAAACTTTCTTCATGACCGAGTTGCTGCAAGGCATGCGCGTCACCGGAAGACGCCTCTTCGGCAAGAAGATCACGGTTCAGTATCCGGAGGAGAAGACGCCGCAGTCGCCGCGCTACCGCGGGCTGCACGCGTTGCGCCGCTATCCCAACGGGCAAGAGCGCTGCATTGCCTGCAAGTTGTGCGAGGCCGTCTGCCCGGCGCTGGCGATCACGATCGACAGCGACGTGGGGGCCGACGGCACGCGCCGCACGACGCGCTACGACATCGATCTGTTCAAGTGCATCTATTGCGGCTTCTGCGAGGATGCCTGTCCCGTCGATGCGATCGTGGAGACGCGCATCCATGAGTACCACATGGAGCGGCAGGGCGAGAACATCATGACGAAAGACAAGCTGCTCGCCGTGGGCGACAAGTACGAAGCGATGATCGCGGCCGACAAGGC
>CAMPKU010000316.1 GCA_946887385.1 uncultured Gammaproteobacteria bacterium | reverse complement strand
GTCTGCAGCGCCATGAACGGCATGAAGCCGCGCGACTGCGTGTAGTCGAGCGCCGTGAGGCCGTCTTGGTCCTTCAAGTTCATGTCGATGCCGTACGACGCCAGTAACCGGATGACGTCCTTGTAGCGCTTACGAACGGCATAGTGCAGCGCGGAGCCGCCGCGCACTTCTTCCATATGCACCACGAGCGCGACGACGTTCACGTCGGTGCCGGCGTCGTGCAGCAGGCGAATCATCTGAAGTGCGTCCTTTTCGTTCGCACGGCCCGCGAGCACCGCATGAATCGGCGTTTGGCGATCGGCCATATAGACGGTGGCGTCGGCGCCATGCTCGAGCAGCAGCTTCACGACCTCCAAGTCGTTACCGTTCGCGGCGCGGATCAGCGGCGTGGAGCCGCGCGTATTCGTAGCACCGCGCACGCCGGCGGGTCGAAACGACACCTGCATGTTCGGATTCGCGCCGCGCTCGAGCAGCATCTTGACGATGTCGAGCCCCGTGGATTCGTTCAAAGGATCGATCGATGCGCGCCCGCCGTCGGTGCGCGAGCGGTTCCCAACGGCGGTGAAGAGCGGCGCTTCGCCGTAGATGTCCCATTGATTGACATCGGCGCCCGCATCGATGAGCTGCTTCGCCAGATCCCAGTTGGCGTTCATGATCGCCACGTGCAGCGGCGACACGCCGTCGGGGTCCGGCAGGTTGATGTCGGCTCCGCGCTGCAACAGCACGTCGACGCACTCCATGCAGTTCTCTCGCGCGGCATAGAGCAGCGGCGTGAGGCCGCCCGTGTCGAGGCTCTTCGGCCGTCCTTCCGCCTGAATGTGACGCTGGTAGTCGCGCACAGCCGAGCGCGCGTCCACGGCCGCGCCGCGCGTAATCAGGAAATCGATCATGCTCGGATGACGGCGCGCCGAGGCCCACATCAGCGCCGTCTGGCCGCCGAAGCCCTCGCGCGCCTCGAGCGTGGCACCGTGATCAAGAAGCAGCTGCGCGGCTTCGACGTTGCCGGTGCGCGCCACCAGCATCAGCGCGGTCATACCGTCGGCGTTCGGCGAATCGGCGTCGGCGCCCGCGTCGAGCACCAGCTTCACGATCTCGGTGTTGGCGACCTCAGCCGCCAGGCTCATCGGCGTGGCGCCGTAGTCGTTGGCGATGCGTGCATCGGCGCCGGCGTCGAGTAAGCGCCGCACTTCGGCAACATCGCCTTCATACACGGCCCACTGCAGCGGGGTGCTGCCGTCCGCCTTACGCGCGTCGACTTTGCCCGCCACGCCGGCCGCAACGCGGACGTTCTGAGCGTCGCCTACTCCGGCCCCTAGGCCGATCGCGAACGCAACGATCGCCGGTACCGCGACGAGGCCCGCCGCTCGTGCGACTCGGTCGCTCATGGCTCGAGACCTCCTGTGCCTAAACTTCGGAAAAGGGCCCGGTGGCGTCGCCGAACTTCTCGAGCTCGTTGGCCGGTATGCCGGCGCGATCGAGCATCGTAACGAGCAGGTTCGCGAGCGGCGTGCTCTGCGGGTAGTTCAGATGCTGGTTGCCCCTAAGGCCGCCGCCGCGGCCGATCAACGCCTCCGGCAATTGATCGGCGTCGTGAGCATCGCTGTTGCCCATGTTGCTGCCGAACAAAATGATCGAATGGTCGAGCAGGGAACCGTCGCCGTCCGGCGTTCTCATCAGGCGCTGCGCGAATTTCGAGAACACGCCGGTGTGGTAGTTCTGGATCTTGCGCAAGTTGGCGATGCGCTCGGGATAGCCGCCCCAGTGCGAGGTCGGGTGGAACGCATCGTGCACGCCCAGATTCGCGTACACCCGCATGCTGGCTTCCTCCACCATCTTCATGGTGACGACGTTCGTGCGGTTCGTCTCCCAGGCGAGCGCGAACAGCTCGAACTGCACGTCGAGCAGCTCGCCGAAATCGTCGGGCGCGCCGATCGGCGCATCGGGCAGATCGGCCAGCGATTCGCTGCTCTCCTTGAGCTTATCGACGCGCTGCTCCACCTCACGCACGGAGTCGAGATAGTCGCTCACCTTGGCGCGGTCGGCGGCATCGAGCTTGCGATTCAGGCTCGCCGTGGCCTCGGTGACGTAGTCGAGCAAGCTCGTCGTCGTGCTCAAGATGGCCTGGCGTTCTTCTTTCGTCTGGCCCTGGCCGAACATCGAGATGAACACCTTGCGCGGGTTCCCCTCCATGGGCAGCGGCTGCGTGGGGTTGCGGAACGAGATCATGCCGCCCGGCTCGCCGCAGATCTCCAGCGACGGGAGCGTCGTGTCCTTCTGCAAATGCCGCGCGGCGATCTGATCGGCCGTGATGCCCACGCCGGTCTCGGCGTTGCGCTGGCGCGGATGCACGCAATTGAGCCACGTCTCCTGCGTGATGCCGTGCGGCACCCCGCCCTCGCCTGCCTTGTTCCTGAGCCCGCTCACGATGGTGACGTAATCGCGCACCGGCTCGAGCGGCTCCAGGATGAACGGAAACTTCGGGTTGCGGCCCGTGGCTGCCGGTTGCCATTCGTTCTGCAGCGCGCCGTGCGGGAAATAGATGAAGCCGAGCCGCGTGGCCGGCGCGGCCGCCGTTTGCGCCAGGGCCGTGCCGGCCGGGATCATGGCGTCGAGCAACGGCAGCGCGATGGACGCGCCGGCGCCCTTGAGCACGGTGCGGCGGGACAAATGCTTGCGTGTCAGAAACATAGCGGCACTTCTCCGTCCAAACTCAAAGCTTACTCCAAAGACGCCTGGCGGGTGTCCACGGCCTCCCGCTGGCGAAACGGATCGCTGTCGACGATGCCGAGCACGAGCGACTCGAACCGGTAGTCGTTGTTCTCGGCGTTGCGCACGATCGAGCGGATCACCGGCATGTCGCGATAATCCGCGGTGCGCCCCAGCGCGTATGTGAACAGGTTCTCGGTGAACGCCTGCACGAACTGGGCGGGTTTAGCGGCCAGCGCGCGCCGCAGGTCGGCGGCGCTCGAAACCTCGGTGCCGTCCGGCAGCACGCCGCTCGCGTCGATCGGCGTGCGCGTGTCCGGATCGTGCGTGCGGTATTGGCCCACGGCGTTGAAGTTCTCGAGCGCGAATCCTAGCGGGTCCATCACGCCGTGGCACGAGAAGCACACCGGGCTCTCGCGGTGCTGCTCGAGCCGCGCGCGCAGCGTGCGCGGCGCCTCGCCGCGCTTGTTCTCGACGAGATCGGGCACGTCGGCGGGCGGCTCGGCCGGCGGCGAGCCTTGCAGCCGCTCTTGGATCCAAGCGCCGCGCAGCACGGGCGAAGTGCGATTCGGATACGCCGTGGACATGAGCACGGCGCCTTTGCCGAGCAGCCCATAGCGCGACTCGTCGGGCAGCTTCACGCGCCGGAAGCGTGCGCCTTTGACGGTCTCGATGCCGTAATGCATCGCGAGCCGCTCGTTCAAATAGGTGTAGTCGGCCGTCAGTAGATCGACGACGCTGCCGTCGCCGCGCAGCACGCTATCGACGAACAGCCGCAGCTCTTCC
>CAMPKU010000315.1 GCA_946887385.1 uncultured Gammaproteobacteria bacterium | reverse complement strand
CTGATCGACCCATTCGGCGAGCAACGTCGCCGCCTGGCGCGCGAGCTGCTCGTCGGCGAATCGCTTTCGCTTGCCGGTGATTGGATTGCGGACGAGGAACGCCCCACGATCGCCGTCCGGCGTCATGTAGAGCGGATAGTCGTTCTTCTTCGGGCGCCCCACGTCCATATCGTATGCGACCTAAACGAGCCCTTCTAGCAGCGGATTGCGCTGCAGCTCGGCGCGCCGCGCGAGGATCCCGTCCCGCAGGTGTGTCTGCGCGTCGAACTCGTCGAGGTCGACGTAGTAGCGGCTTCCCATCCTGCGGCCGCCGGGTATCTGCTCGATCTGCGCGCGCAGCGTATTCAGCGACGGCGCGCTGTCGGGCGTGTACACGAGGCTGCGGAATTCGGAGAGCTTAGCCAGACGCATTGGCGACGCTGCTCCGGTCCGTCAGGATCTCGCGCATGAGCGCATACGTTCGCGGCGCCGTCTTGGCGCGGCTCCAGTCGTAGCCCGCCTCCTCGAGAAAGAGCTTCTCGATCTCGTCCCAGCGAGCGATCAACGCTTTCCACTCGCGCGAGAGCGTGGCGATTTGCGGGAAGGACTCGCGCACCTCGGGCGCTTGCTTCAGGAGAATCAAGCACCGGTTGAAGTCATCGGGATCGTATGGATGCGCGGTGCGGTCGGCCTCCGTCCCGGGCGCGATCTTGACGTCGAGCGCGACGAGCGCCATCGCTTCGGAGCTCCTGCCGCGCCGGCCGCCGGCGAGCCACTGCAGGATTCGTTTGCTCATGGGTTCGCTCGCCCCCGCTTCAGAGTAGATTTGCGTGCGCATACCAACGGCCGTCTCGCTTCTCGATGATCCGGCGAGCTCGTAACCGCTTGGCATAGGTATCGACCGACGTCTCTTTGTAGTTCGTCAGCGCGCCGACCTCGGCCTTCGTCAGTCCGTTGGGCTCAGATTCGATGATCACACGCAGCAACTTGTTCTCGCCCTCGCCAAGGCGCTCGGCCCAGAACGCAACGAGTTCGGCGCCGCGGGGCAGGGGCTCAAACGCATCACCGAGCGCTGCGATACCTTCGGGCGTCGCCACCACCGGCCAGTCGCGGCCGATGTGGCCGGCACCGCGCAACCGTTTAAGGTAGGTATCGATGCTCGTGCTCTTATAGCCGGTGAGTACGAACAGCTGCTCGCGGTCGACGCCGTCGTCGCCGAACTGCGCGATCGCGTTCAGCATCATTCGTTCGCCCTTCTTCAGTCCGGTGTCACTGTTTGCGACTGGCGGAATTGATACTGGAATATTTCGCGGGGCATTTTGCGCGGGCGGTGCCGACATGGCCGGGGCGATCTTCGGTTGCTTCGGGAAGACGACGCCGGCGGCTTTGCCGAGGCGAACCTTCACGTCGTGAGCGAGCAACCGAGCATCCTCGAGCTCGGCCTGGACGAGTGCCGCGGCATTGAAAACGCCGTGCGAGTACTTCTGCAGAGCCTCGTTGTCGCGCTCGAGCGCCGCGATGCGCGCGCGAAGCTGGCGTATCTCGGTCGTGTTAGTTTTTGGCTCCTCATTTGAGGAGCTCTTAGTTAACACGGGCTTCGCCGCCGCCGTGCGTAGCTTCCGGTTCGCCTCGGCGAGCTGCCGCTTGAAGTCCTCGAGCGTCCGCGCCTCGTCTTGGGCCTGCTGGGGGAGGTCGGCGAGCTCGGCAAGCACTTTCCGGACCTTTGCGCTCGGTTCCGGTGGCGCGGTGAGCAGCCGTTGGCCCGCCTTGGGATGTGTCGTAACGACCGGGCCGACCTTTATTTTCGTGATGGAGCGACTGAGCGCGGGCCCGAAGACATACCACTCGCCTTCGTCCAAAAACTTCAGCGCCTGCATCGCCTCTTGTTTGGTCATGCCGAGCTCATCGGCAGCGCGCTTCACATCAACGTCGAGCCCAGTGCGGCCGATCATCTTGTTGTTCATCTCGGCGGCCGCGTCCTTGTGGAGCTTGGCGAGCCGCTGAGTAGCCGCGACAAGGCAGAAGCCGCGCTTACGGCCCCGCGTCGCCAGGTCTATGACTGGCCCCAGACTCTCGGCGCTGCCGGTTTCCGGTGCGAACACGTGAGCTTCATCGAGCACGATCAGCGCCGGATGCCACAGCGACTTCGGCGCATCGACGAGCGTCTCGCAAAACTGACGCACGAATGATTTGCGCTCGTCGGCTTTGAGGTCGTAGATGTCGATGATCGCCGAGACGCCGGTCTCCAATAGCCGGCGCGCGAGGAGCTTCGCCGTGCGGGGATGTGCTACGGCATCACCATCGCGCGGCGCGCACACGACGTAATCGAACCGCTCGCGCAGCGTTGCGAACTCGCCCTCCGGATCTATCACAAGTTGCTGGACGCTGTTCGCTGTCTGCTCGAGCAGGCGGCGCAGCGCGTAGGACTTGCCGCCGCCGCTATTGGCTTGGACGAGGAGGCGCGTCTCAAGCAGCCGCGGCAGATCGATCGGCGTGCCGTCGGCAAGCGACGGTTTGCCGCTCACTTCAGCCCGCCCAGCTTCGCGTGCACGATCTTTCGCCGGCGATCGGCCGCGTCGCTTTCGTACTCGACCAGCCCTCGCTCGTGCAGAAGCCACGTCAGCCGGGAGGCGGTGCTCATCGGCATTTCGAGGGTGCGGCTGAGCTCGCTGATGTCGATCGCGCCACCGTTGAACTCGGCCGCCGCAATGGTGAAGAACAGCGAGGCCTCCGACACGGTCTCGAACCCGTTCAAGCGGAGCAGCGCGATCGCGGCTACGAGCTGCGCGACCTCCGCGCCAGTCAGGATCGGTTTAGCCGGCTTCTTGTTCATAGGTCCTCGTTGGTGGGAACTGTCGGACGCGCAGCTCATCGGGCCATTCGAAGGGATCGCCGCCCTTGCGATCACGGGGGCGCAGCTCGCGGTGCATCGTCGGTTCGGCCGGGTTCGTGTCATGCGGCCGTGCGCCGATTTGCTTGACGAAACACGCAGCGCCGCCGGCGGCGCATTGATCGACGATCGAGCGCGCCCAGTCGAGATCCATCGGCCGAGCTCGCGGGCCTGACTCGCCGCCGACGATGACCCAGCTAATGCCCTCGCCGCTGGTTTGGCGGCAGACGGCAGGGTAGGCGCATCGCGTCGAGCACCGTGAGGCGTGGAAAAACGACGGGTGCAGTGCAACCGGGCCCAGCATCGGCTCGATCGACAGCCAGCGCACCGACGCCGGGATCTCGAGCAGCTTCGGAATGTCGCGATCGGCCTCTTCCTGATTGACGACCGAGATTCCGAGCCAGACGTTCGGCCAGCCGTCGCCCCATGAGCTCGGCAGCATGCGAGGTGCGTTGCCGATCCGCTTCGTGAGCAGCAGCCAATCAAGATGCGTCGTGGTTTTGATCAACTGCCAGAGCCGCTCGCGCTCTCCCGGCGGCGCGTCCTTGTCGAAGACGTCGGCCATCGAGGCGCAGAAGACGCGATCGCGGCGGCCCCCGAACTGCGCCTTGCGATCCCACAAGACGGGCTGCCACCAATGTT
>CAMPKU010000314.1 GCA_946887385.1 uncultured Gammaproteobacteria bacterium | reverse complement strand
TGCGCCGCAACGTCGGCCGGTGTTCCGGTGCAAACCACCGCGCCGCCGGTGTCGAACATGGCGCGATTTTGCTCGTCGACGAGCGTGACCTGCAGCCCCTCCGAGGTGATCGCGAGCCGAATCTGGTTCTTGAACTGCGCGAGCTTCTCGTTGCTCTGAATGGCCTGCTCGAAGCGGCGCTTCAATCCTTCGAGCCGCTCGGCTTCCTGACGAGCGAGCTCGGCGCGCGCGGCTTGCAGATTGATCGTCTGCCGTCGCGCGGGCTCGTCGGCGCGGCGCACTTGGCCGGCGCTGCGCGTGAGATCCTCGCCGCCGCCGTCGATGACGCTCGACGCATCGCCCGACCCCGACCCTCCCGCAAGCGCCACGCGTAGCGGCGTTTGAAAGTACTCGGCGATGCCCTTGCGATCGCCTTCGGCCGTCGAGCCGATCAGCCACATGAGCAGGAAGAACGCCATCATCGCCGTCACGAAGTCCGCGTATGCGATCTTCCAGGCCCCTCCGTGGTGGCCGCCGACCACCTTCTTGACGCGCTTGATGATGATCGGCGCGCGGCTTTCGTCGTTCATGCTTAGGCTTTCTTGCCGGCCCTGGCGCCGGGAGCCTTCGCGGCGCCCTTCACGTGCTTCTCGAGCTCCGCGAATCCGGGCCGCTCGGACGAGTACAGCACCTTGCGGCCGAACTCCACGGCCACCGTGGGCACGGCGTCGTTCAAGCTCGCAAGCAACGTAACCTTGATGCACTCGAGCGCCTTGCTTGCTTCATGACCCTTCTTCTCGAGCACGCCGACGAGCGGCGCCACGAACCCGTAGGAAAGCAAAATGCCGAGAAACGTGCCGACGAGCGCGTGCGCGATGAGAATGCCGAGCTCCTGCGGCGGCAAGCCCACCGATTCCATCGTGTGCACCACGCCCATCACGGCTGCGACAATGCCGAACGCCGGCAGGCCATCCGCAATCTTCTGCAGCGCGTGCGCGGGCTCCGCACCTTCGTGGTGATGGGTGTCGATCTCGCGATCCATGAGCGCTTCGATCTCGATGGCGTTCAGCTTGCCGCTCACCATCAAGCGCAAATAGTCCGTGATGAACTCCACCATGTGGTGGTCTTTCAGCACCTTGGGGTACTTCTTGAACAACGCGCTTTCTTTCGGCGCTTCGATGTCGCGCTCGATCGCGAGCAGACCTTCCTTGCGGGTCTTGTCGAGCATCTCGTAGAGCAGTGCCATGAGCTCCATGTAGGTAGCTTTGGTGTACTGCGATCCTTGAAACAGGCTCGGGATGGCCTTGAACGTGGCTTTGATGGTTTTCATCGAATTGCCGACGACGAACGCGCCGAGCGCAGCGCCTCCGATCATCAGCAGCTCGAGGGGCTGAAACATGGCGCCCAAGTGGCCGCCGGCGAGCGTGTACCCGCCGAAAACCGAAGCCACCACCAACACGTAGCCCACGAGGACCAGCATCCTGCCTCCTGCTCACCAATGGGCACGTCTGCGATGCCCGCCTCTACACCCTCCATTTTCGGCCCGCGCAGCGGATACTTGAGCCTCGAACTGGGCTGTAAATCACAGCAGCGGACACGCCGAAACGGGCAG
This sequence comes from uncultured Gammaproteobacteria bacterium, assembly GCA_946887385.1. Next base: position 1,943 of record CAMPKU010000314.1, on the reverse strand, counting down.
GCGTGCAGCCGCCGTGCGGGCGAATCGAGAACCGTGGGGTAACGCGCTTACGGAGGCGTGCGCGGCGGGCTCAGCGGCTTTCGCGGCGAGCTTCGACGGCGTACGTGAACGAGAGCTTCTCGCCGACTTGCAAGGCACCCATCATGACGCTGAACGGCTCCATGCCGAGATCCGCATGGTTGAGCTCGAAAGCGCCTTCGGCGTGGAGCCGATCGCCGTCGATGGTGACCTCGGTAGGCACTGTTAAATCGACCGTGCGCCCCAGCATCTCGACCGTGACGGCCAGCGCCTGCTCGCCGCTCTGCGTGACCGGTCCGGTGCCGACGATACGGATCCGTGGATACTTCTCGCCGTCGAGCACGCGGTCGCTCAACATGTTGCTGCGCGTGCCGGCGACGTCGTCGGCCGTGGGCACGCTGGCGAAGTCTTCGCCAAGCGTGGCGCGCAGCATCGGGTTGTCGACGACGAGATTCGCCACCGCAAATTCGAGCTCGAATCGCGACGAGGCGAGATCGGCGGCCGCCACGGACACGCTGCCGCTGAGATCGCCGACGGCGATGGTGTGGTTGTGGCCGAGCCTTGCCAGCGCTCCGGCCTTGTAGACGAGCCAATGAATGTCCGACCGCGCCGGGTCGACGACATAACGCTCGGCCGTCTCCTGTGCGACTGCTGCGCCGCCGGCGAGCCATGCCGCCAACAAAACCAAGCTCGCCCGCCGCATGCTGCACATCCTTCGTCCGCGAACGTTCGCGGTTGTGGGCCAATTTTAGCGCCATGGCGCCTGAACGGCACCTGACCGCTACACCTTAAGAATCGTCCGCCACGGCCGATAACGGTTGCGCAACTATTGCTCGGCTGCGGCTGCGAAGGGACTGAAGTTGGATCTAGCAACGCTTTTTGGCCTCGTCGGCACGCTGGTCGTCCTGGTCACCGCCATCGTGCTCGGGGGCTCGGTGGGCGCCTTCGTCGACTCCGCGGCCATCGTGCTCGTGATCGGCGGCACGCTGCTCGTCACGCTGATGAAGTTCAGCTTCCCGCAATTCCTGAACGCCACCAAAGTGGCCATCAAGGCGTTCATTTACCGCGTTCCCGAGCCCGAGGCCCTGATCGACACGTCGATCTACCTCGCCAACCAGGCGCGCGCGAGCGGCTTGCTGGCGCTCGAGGAAGCCGACGTGTCCGACGAGTTCTTCAGAAAGGCGCTGAATCTCGTCGTCGACGGCCATGATCCGGAGGTCGTGCGCTCGATCCTGACGAAGGATTTGGAGCTCACGTTGAAGCGTCATCGCGACGGCCAGGCCATTTTCAAGGCGATCGGCGACGCGGCGCCGGCCATGGGCATGATCGGCACGCTGATCGGCCTCGTGCAGATGCTGGGCTCGATGAGCGACCCGAAAGAGATCGCGCCGGCGATGGCCGTGGCGCTGCTCACCACGCTCTACGGCGCCATGATCGCGAACGTGATCGCGATTCCGATCGCCGACAAGCTCACCCTGCGCAGCACCGAGGAGCGCTTGGCGAAGTCGCTGATCATCGACGCCGTCATGAGCATTCAGGACGGCCAGCACCCGCGCGTGATGCAGGACATCCTGAAGAACTACTTGCCGAAGAACCGCCGCTCCGAGGAGCAGCGTGCCGCATGAGCCTTGCCGACGCCGCGATCGAGGCCGCTCCCGAAACCCGCCATTCGCCGCCGTGGCTGATGACGTTTGCGGATTTGATGGTGCTGTTGATGTGCTTCTTCGTGCTCATGCTTTCGTTCTCGGAAATGGACCCGGAGCGGTTCAAGGTGATGTCAGGGGCATTGAACCAGACGTTCGGGGTGCAGGCGGAGGTGACGGCCACGGATACGCCGAAGGGCACGAGCGTGGACGCGGCCGAGTTCAGCCCCGCGATCCCGGAGCCCACGACGGAAAACGAGGTTCGCCAGCACACCGTCGATT
>CAMPKU010000313.1 GCA_946887385.1 uncultured Gammaproteobacteria bacterium | reverse complement strand
ATCGCGGCGAGCAGGGCGTCCTGCACCAGGCCAGGCCCTGGCGCAGGCAGCGGCGCCTCTTCGAGAACGATCGCGCCAAGCCGTCGGATTCGGCGCGCGCGAACCCGACGCGCCGTGCTGTCGAAGCGGGCCTCCTCGCTCGTCTCGAGGTCGATCGGCTCGTCGCCAGGATCCCAAGTCGTCGCCTTGTTCACGGCTTCACCTTCGGTGCGAGCTCGTCGGCGATCACCATGACGGCCTCGGCTCTCTTCTTCGCCATCCACAATTCGAGCGCTTCGGTGCGGGCTCGCCCCCACGGCACGTCGAGGATCTTCGCCACCTGGCGCGCGCGTTTGAGCACGTCGGCGTTGCGTTGGTATTCGCTCATGCGGCCCTCTTCACGTCATCCCACGGGATCAAGCGGCCGCCTGCGTCGCGCACGGCCTTCGCCTTCTTCGACCATCGGCGCGTCACAGTCGGCGACGCGGCCGCGGGCACCTTCGGGGTGAATCGGTTTTGGCACTCCACCATGACGGCCTGCAATTCGAGCGCGGCCTCGTGCGCCCACTCTTCCGGCGTTTCGAGCACGATCTCGTCGTGGACGAAGTTCACGATGCGCGAGCCGTAGAGATAGGAGGTCGGTACGTTGTAGCAGCGGCGCGCCACCTCGAAGAGCGCGGCCTTGCTGGCGTGCGCGGCGAGTGATTGGAATTGCGTGTTGCAGGCGTCCGTGTAGCCGACACCTCCACGCCAGAATCCCGACTGTGCGATGACGGCGCGCCCATAGTTGGCCGAGCCGACTTGCGCGCGGATCGTGGCGAAGTAGGCATCGGTCTGCCACTTCTCGGTCCAGAAGGCGATCAGCTCTTTCGCCTCTTGCGCCGAGAGCGTGACGCCGTAGCCTTTGGCGAAGCGCACGAGGCCGGGGATCCCCATGCCCCCCGGCAATCCGAAGTTGGCGATCTTCGCTCGCTGGCGCGCGTCTTCGACCGCAACGTCGCCGGCCGCGTATCGGAGCTCGGCGTCCTTCACGACGACGCGGAGGATCTTGTCGGCCGCGAATTCGAGGTGAGGGTCGAAGAGCGGGTTGGCTTGGAAGCGATCGCCGAGAAGGCTGCGCCCTGTGAGATCGTATTGAGCTTGGGCGAAGGTGCGCGACTCTTGCGCCGAGTAGTCACAGCACACGTAGACGGTGCCGGGCCGCGGTAGGTAGCACTCGCGCACGCCGACGAGGCGCGGCGGGTTTTGTAGGTTGGGCTTGCGGCACGAGGTGCGCGAGCTCGCCGCGCCGAGCACGTCGAAGGCCGCGTGGATCGCTTGCTCGATCCCGTCGTAGAGGTGGGCGATGTAGGTCGACCCTTGCTTCTCCAAGCTCACGTACTCGACCAAGGCTTCGAGCGCCGGGTGCGCGCACATCTCCAACACCTCGGCCGCCGTCGAGATCAGGCCGCTCGGCGTGCGCGTGAGCTCCAACACGGTCGGCCACGTGCTCTCGACGAGGTGGCGGATCTTCTCCATGTTCTTCGTGAGCTCGCCGGCCTCTTCGAGCGAGCCGGTTGCGTCGGCGAACATCCGGCGTTGCCCCTTCCCCTTGCGCCTAGCGATGCCGTACTCGCAGAGCTTGTCGGCGAGCTCCACCATGCGCGCCTTCGTGCTCTTGTCGATCGCGACGACTCGCTCTTCGTCCGTGCGAATGCCCCACACGGAGGTGAGACGCAGGGCGAGCGCGGCGCGCGCTTCGAGCCCCGAGGTCGGCAGCTTGTATCCCATCTTGCGGGCGCGATCGCGTTGGAAGCGCGAGAGCGCGAGGTCGACCCCGGCGTCGTCGCGGGCATAGTCGAGCGCGTGCTTCGGCCAGTCGGCGATCGGTGTGCCGTCGAGCTCACCGAAGCGAAGCCGGAAACCCTCGGCGCCCTTGTCGAGCTTCTTCTTGAAGTGGCGCAGCGCCAGGTCGCCGAGGTTGTAATCGTGCTCGATCCACTTGCCGGCGTTGTCGTAGGTGCCGCGCATTTCGCCGCGGGCGATGTCGATCAGCTTCTCGTCAACGTAGGTGCAGCGCACGCCGTCGGCTTCGTAGGCGCGCCACACGAGATCGCGCAAGCTCTCGGGGCCGTGTTCTAGGACGCAGGCGAAATCGTAATCGACGCCGTGCCCCGTGAGCGTCACACGGCCGGCGATCGCTTGCTCAAGATGGTCGCCGAGCCATCGGTAGCCGGTATCGGGATCGACGACTCGCGCCTCGATCCCGTGAGCTCCCGATGACTCGGCGATCGAAAAGCACACCGGCTTCGGCGCCATGTTGCCAGGCGCGAACGGGTGCGTTTCGAGATCGAACGCCTTGACTGGCCGATCGTCCATCTTCCCCTCCGAGCTTGGGCGCTCACGCCGCAACGCGAGAGCGCCCGCCCCCGAGCCTTTCACTACATCGGAGGAAAGCCAGCGGCCGCGCGTGCGTCATTCGCGAGCGCTTGGTGTTCCTCGGGCAACGGCGAATACTTCACGTTGGTCCACTCCTCGCCCGTCTTCTCATTGATCTTGCCGGCGCGCGGGTGACACTCGGCGCGCACGAGCCGGCCGTGCAACGGCTGATCCGGCGAGAGCGCCTTGCCGACGATCGCGCCGTCGAGCTTCTTCTTCTCCCACGGCTTGCCGGCGTTCGGGCCGCCGACGTAGCGGATGTCCTTCCCGAGCACCGTCTCGATCACCGTGACTTGCTCGGGCTTCAACGCATCGAGCTCGTCTTCTTCGACGCCGAGCAACGCGCCGATCAGAGCGCGCAGCTTGCCGGGGTGCACTTGCTTCGCGGCGCCCGTGAGGTTGAACACCTCGGACACCTGCGTGCCCGCGGGCCGCTCGGGCACCGCGCTTTCGAGGATATCAAACTCGGGGATCACGAGGGCATCCTTGCTCTTCTCGCTCGTCTTGCAGACGAGCTTGTCGAGGTAGAGCGCCGGGTAGGCGCCCTTCACGAACACCGTGCCGCTACCGCTAGGCTTCGCGCTTCCGATCAGATCTGCATAGTTGGCAACTTCCATTTTCGCATTCTCCGTTTTCTTCTTGTTCACTCCCGCGCCCCGAGCTCATCCCCGAGCGCAGCCTTCAAACGTCGATCTCTTTGCGTGCGAACCACATGGCGCACTCGAAGGCGCGCGAGCCCACGGCGATCAGAACCGACTTGGGCACCCACACCTCGCGGCCGTCGTCGAGCCCGAAGAGCACGGCGCCGTCCGTGGCGCGAACGATCCGCCGATACACCTGCGTCCACGAGTCGGCGAAACCGCGCGGCTCATAGCCGCAATCGATCGACTCGGGATCGATCGTGGAGCTCGCGCCCCCGACGAGCTCGGCGAGAGCTGGCGCGCTCGTCTCTTCGGAGCTCGGCACCGTGAAGCGCACGCCGCAACGAAGGCACACGAGGGTGCGCGCTTCGTTCTTCGCACGGATCGCGTTGCCCCCGCAGCCGGGGTGCTTCACTACCAGAGCAGCCATGCGTGCTCCCGTGCTCTCGTGATCGCCACGTACATCAATCGATACTTGTAGCTCTCGCCCCCGACACGAGCGGCGC
>CAMPKU010000312.1 GCA_946887385.1 uncultured Gammaproteobacteria bacterium | reverse complement strand
CCGCCCACTTGATCGCACCCGAAGACTCCGATTCAATCGACGCGATCCGCCGCTCAACGGGACATGCAGCCATGGCCAACACACGCGCGACGCTTTTGCTCTCGCTCTCCGCCCTCGCGGCCAACGGCGTCTCGCCGGCACTCGCACAGCCGGCGCCACAAGCGCCGTCGCAGCCCTGTCCCGCCGTGCGCGACGTGCTCCTCACCAATGGCGAAATCCACACGATGAATGCCGAGAACTCCGTGGTGGGCACGCTGCGCATCATGGGCGATCGGTTCGCCGAAGTCGGCACGCGCCAGCTTCCGACTTCGCGCTGCACGCGCACCATCGATCTCGAAGGCCGCACGGCGGTGCCGGGGCTCATCGACAATCACAATCACATCGTGTTGCTGGGGCTTCGGCCCGGCCACGACACGCGCCTCGAATCTGCGGCATCCATCGGCGACGTGCTCGCAGCGCTCGGCGCGCGCGCCGCCGCGTTACCGAATGGAGAATGGATCACCTCGATCGGCGGCTTCGACATCAATCAATTCGTGCCGCCGCCGGGCACGCCGCGATTTCCGACGCTCGCCGAGCTCGACTCGGTTACGCCGAACCATCCCGTGTTCATACAGATGTCGTTCGCGGGCCCGTCGGTGACGAACAGCGCCGGCAAGCGTTTCTTCGAGCAGGCCGGCATCGAGGTGGGTGCAGACGGCGCCCTCGCGGGCGGCTTTCAAACCCCGAACCCCACGACGCGCGCACTGCACGAGCTGCGCCTGCGCCAGACGCTCGCCGATCAGAAGCGCGGCACGCAAGACGCCATGCGCTATGCGGCGAGCTTGGGGCTTACTACCCATCTCGACCAGGGCGGCTTCCCGGCCACCGGCACGGCCGCGGACGGCGCGGCGCACTTCGACCGCTACCGCGCCTACGATGCGCTGCTCGAGCTCTATGCCGAGCGCGCGCTCACGCAGCGCATCCGGTTGAACTTCCTGCACATGGAAACCGACGCTGCAACGCCGGAGCTCGCCGCGCGGCTTGCGAACGTGTTTCCCAAGTACGGCGACGATCTACTCAAAGTGGTGGGCATCGGCGAGTTCACGGCCGGCGACTCACCGATCATCGGCGAGGCCACGGAAGTTTGGCGAAACGGCACCCGGCTCGTGGCCGAAGCCGGCTGGCGCAACGAGAACCATTCGCTCACACCGGGCGATTTCCGCGTCATCATCGACGAGTGGGAGCGCTTGAACGCCGCATTGCCCGCGCCGGGCATCCGCGAGCAACGCTGGGTGGTGGCGCACGCGCCGTTCATCACGCAGGAGTACGCCGACAAGCTGAAGGCGCTCGGCGGCGGTGTGAGCGTGCTTGGCGGCTGGCGCTACATTAGCGGCACCGCGCAGCAAAACGGCCCGCCGTTCAAGATGCTGCTCGATAGCGGCATTCCGCTCGGCATGAGCTCAGACGGCATGCAGATCTCGCCGATGAATCCGTGGCTCGGGCTTTACTACATCGTGACAGGCAAGAACGCGCGCGGCGAAGTCATCAACGCAGGGCAGACGCTGGACCGCGCCACGGGCTTGCGCCTTTACACGGCCACGAACGGCTGGTTCTTGAGCGAGGAAAGCCTGCTCGGCACGATCGAGGCCGGGAAATACGCCGATCTCGCCGTGCTTTCCGCCGACTACTTCGACGCGCGCGCCGTCCCCGACGAAGACATCAAGCGTCTCACTTCGGTGCTCACGCTCGTCGGCGGTCAGATCGTCTACGGCGACCCCAACGCGCTTTGACGCTTACTCGACGGGCTCGATGCGCAAGAGCACGCCGGGATTCTGATCCGTGAGCACGTAAAGCAAGCCATCGGGGCCCGGCCGAACGTCGCGGATGCGCTGGCGCAATTGCGCCAAGATCGGCTCGCGCTGAATCGGCTCGCCGTTCTCGGCGAAGGTGATGCGCTGCACGTGACCCGTGGCGCGCGTGCGCCCTTCCATCATGGAGCCGACAAACGCGTTGCCCTTCCACGCCGCGAGCCGGTCGCCCGTGTAGAAGCTCAAGCCCGAGATTGCGATCGACGGCACCCAGAACATGAACGGCGGCTCGAGACCGCCGCGTGTCGAGCTCTCGCTGACGGCGGTGCCGTCGTAGTTCTTGCCGTACGTGACGAGCGGCCAGCCGTAGTTCGATCCTGCGCGCACGATGTTGATCTCGTCGCCGCCGAGCGGGCCGTGCTCGTTCTCCCAAAGATCCCCCGTAACGGGATGCACGGCGAGGCCTTGCGGGCTGCGATGGCCTACGGAATAGATTTCGGGCAAGTAGCCCGGTCGACCGGCGAACGGGTTGTCGCTCGGCGCTTGGCCGTTCTCGTCGAGGCGCAGCACCTTGCCGCCGTGCAACATCGTATCCTGCGCGCGCTCCTGCTCTTGGCGCTCGCCGACCGCGAGATACAGCATACGATCGCGGCCGAACACCATGCGCCCGCCGAAGTTCGTGGGCGAGGTGCTCCAGTTCGCGGCGACGAAGATCTCTTGAAGATCTTTCAGCTCCTGGCCGTCGAGACGGCCGCGCGCCAGCGCCGTCGTCGCGAGATTACCCTCACCGCCCTTTGCGTAGCTCAGATACAGGATTCGATTGCGCGCGAAGTCCGGATGCGGCAGCACCTCGAGCAAGCCGCCGAGCGCGGTTACGCGCACCTCGGGCACACCGGCGATCGGTTCGGGGTCGAGCGCGCCGTTGCGGAACACGCGCAAGCGTCCGGGCCGCTCCGTGATCAACAGATCGCCGTTCGGCAGCCAAGCCAGGCTCCACGGGTTCGCGAGTCCGTCGGCGAGCTTCTCCACGCGAATCGTAAGATCGGCTGTCTCGTAGACTTGCGGGAACGACGGCAGAGCCGGCGACGCGCGCGAATCTTGCGCTTGCGCCGCGGACCCCAGCACGACGGACAGTACTCCTAAGCCTGCCGACACACGCATCGTTCGTTCCTTTCACGGTTTGGCCGCGCAAGGATAGCCACTGCGGCCGCTAGCGGCTATCCTCGGCTCATGGTGTCGAAACGCTGGACTTGGCTCACGGCCGCCGCGTGGCTGTTCGGCGCGCTCACGAATGCCCATGGCCACGTGCACTACTGCTTCGACGGGCAAGAGCCGCCGGCGGCCGTGCACCTCGTCGACAGCACCGACCACGACCACGAGTTGCCGGGTCATGAGCCCGAGGGCAACGAGCACGACGACCTCGATCTCGACCTGCCGAACCAGGCGATCACCAAGGTTTGCAAGTACGACACGCCCGCGTTGGCACCCGGCTTCGCGTGGACTCTGGGCGTCGCCACAACCGCCGGCGCCTCGCTGGTTGCGTCGGACGCGGCTCCACCGGCGCCCGACCCGGCGTACTACCGCCCTCCCTCGCGCGGCCCGCCGCGCTAACCTCCTCTTTCGATCGCTCGCCGCTGCGCTCGCGCGCAGCCGCTTCGTTGTGCGTTGCGCCCCGGCGGCGCGGCGCCGCTCGGCCTTGCAGGAGGCTCGATGTTCGTTTCACTGCAGATGGCATTCGCCGCCGTGTGCATCGCACTGGGGATTGCCGCCGCTGCTCC
>CAMPKU010000311.1 GCA_946887385.1 uncultured Gammaproteobacteria bacterium | reverse complement strand
ACCGTGGGTAGTTGGTCGAGCTCGGAACGCATGACGAGCCCGAAGCCGGTGCCGCTGCCGTCGCCGGTGCCGTCGCCGCTGCCGATGCCGAAGCCTTCGCCGAGCCCGCCCAGGTTCAAAGGTCCGAGCTCCGCGACCGCGAGCTTCACGTCGAGCTGCATGGCATCGAGTGCGATGGGCGCGCGGCGCGTATCGAGTGTGAGCGCCATGCCCGTAGAGCCGCCGCTGCGGGCATTGCTGGGCCGAGCCGGCGGCGGCGCCGGCGGGGGCGGCTCGTAGAGCTCGACGGCTCTCAGCGTGGTCGCTTCGCGCGGCTCGGCACGATACAGATTGTCGAACACGGCGAGCAGCAGAAGCAGGGCCAGGAGGCCCGTGCCGAGTGCGCCGGCAAGCCAGCGCCGTTGCCGGGTCGTCATCATTGCTCGGTGGTCGCGATGCTGAGCGACGTAGCGCCGGCGAGCTTCGCTTCGTCCATCACCCGCACCAAAAGTTCGGTGGTGACGCGTCGATCTGCTTGGATGACGACCGGGCGCTCTCTGGAGAGCAACAGCGCCCCGACCGTGGAACGGACTCCGGCGACGCCGATGTTGTTACGGTCGTGCCACACCTCGCCGGCCGATGTGATGGCGAGCAGGATCAGATCGTCCTCGAGGCGCACCGCGGCGGCGGCCTCGGGCTTCTGTACCTCGACACCGGTTTCCCTCACGAACGCCGTCGTCACGATGAAAAAGATCAGCAAGATGAAAACCATGTCGATCAGCGGCGCCATCTCGATGCCGGGCGCGCGCTCCTGCTCCAGTCGTTCCTGCAGCGACGGTCTCATGGCTTCACGCGCTCGCGGTAGCGGCGCCGAATGAATTCGAAGAGCAGCAAGCCGGGTATTACAGTGATCAGCCCGAGCTGCGTGGTGATCAGCGCCTCGGCGATGCCGCGGCTGACGAACGTTTGGCTCAGCTCATTGGAGCGAGCCATGGCCCCAAACGTGGTGAGCAAGCCGGTAATCGTGCCCAGCAAGCCGAGCAGCGGCAGTGCGCTCAGCAGTATCGGCAGCACGCCGAGCCAGGTGCCTGCTCGCCGCTTCCACTGCGGCTCCCGCAACCCAAGAATCAAATCGAACTCGATGACGTAGCAGGTGAGCGCCAACGCCACGATGGCCCACACGACGACGTTGCCGGCGAATTCCAGCAGCATCGGCCGTCACGCCTCGCCGGCTCGGATCGGCAGCTGGCTCAAGTGCACTGCGTCGTTCTCGAGCTGCGCAAAATAACTCTTCACTCGGCGCGACATCAGCGCGTGCGCGAGCAGGGCAGGGATCGCCACGACGAGCCCGAGCTCGGTGGTGATCAGCGCTTCGGCAATGCCGCCGGACACGACGTTCGGGTCGCCCGAGCCGAATAGCGTCATGGCTTTGAACGTGGCGATCATGCCCGACACCGTGCCGAGCAAGCCGAGCAGCGGCGCCACCGACGCCGTCATCGCAATCCCGCCGAGCCAGCGCTCGAGCCGGTTGCGTTGCTGAAGCAGCGCGGCATACAAGCGGTCGTCGCGCTCCTCGCGCGTGGAGCTCGCGAGCGCGATGCGCAGCAGCTCCGCCTGCGGCCCCTGCACCTGCTCGGTTAACGTCCGCAGCGATTCTTGCGATCCTTGCGCCGCTTGCACGCGTTCCGTGATTGCCGGTAGGAGCGGCGGCAGGCGGTACAACCACACGCCCTTCGCGGCGGCTGCAATCGACGCGAAGAGCGCGAACAGCACGATCGGGATGACCCAGAGGCCGCCGCGCTGCAAATGCAGCCACAACGTCTCGTTGTCTTCGGCCAGCAGCAGCGCGCGCGAGAGCGTGGGGTCGAATCTGACGACGCCCGTGGAGCCTTGATGCAAGTCTTCGATGCCGGCGTGGGACGAGCCGCCGAACAGCAGGCTCACGCGCAGCATGTCGCCGTCTTTGCGGATCAATCCGGACTGCTCAGGCTCGCTGCGGCGGAACCACGCCACGGGACCCACCGTGAGAACGTCGCCGTCGGCGATCTCGCCTTCGGGCAGCACCACACGTCCCGGCTGCCACGCGGGGTACAGCCGTGTTTGCTGTGCAGCGACATGGGCGGCCAGGAGACCGAGATCCCGGCGCATGTCCACTTCGCCTTGCTCGGACAAAAGTCGCAGGCCGGTGCGGTCCAAGAACCCCGCGAGCAAGCTGCGCTGAAAGCGGCTCTGCTCGCGCCACACCTCGAGGCGCGTCTCGATCTGCCGCAGCGTCAGCGTCTCTTCGTCGGCCAGCCGACGCGCGGCAACGGCGCGTTCGCGCAAATCGAGCACGCGGTTTTGTGCCGCGAGCAGACGCTGCGCAAGCTCGCCGCGCTCGCGGCCGATGCTGGTTTGCGCGGCGGTGAGCTCGCGCTGCGCCGTTTGGATGTTGCGCGTGAGCTCCTCGCGCACGTCGTCGAGATCCGCGAGTGCCGGAGTGCTTACCAGCAGCACCAGCGAAACAAGCGTTTTGAGGGCGAACGGCCGCAGCATGTCAGTTCGCCCCGCCCGAGGGCTCGTTCAGCTCGAACGCGATGGATACCAGCTCGGGGCTCAAGCGCTGCTCGAGAATGCCGACGATCGTCGCGATGGGGGCCGCGTCCATGACCGGCGTCCACATCCAGCCGTCGGGCCCCGCCAGCCCCGAGGCCGCAAAACGCTGATCGGCCGTGACGTACCAGCCGTGCGACAAGCCAAGATAGACCTGCTTCACGACGTGCTCGTTGCCGTCGCCGAGCGTCATGATGGCTTCGTTCAGCGTCACCTTCGCATCGAAGTCGTCGAGCTGGCCGAGCAAATCGACGAGCTTGCGGAAGCGCTCGCTCACCGTGTCCAGAGGATTGTCGAGGCGCGCCAGCTCGTCGGCCCACGAGTTGGCCAGCGGCGGCGGCAAGCCGCGGTGCAGCGAGTGCAGAGCCAGCGACGCTTGCATCAGGCTCGCTTCGAGCTCGGCAGATTCTTCCTCGAGCCGCGTTTGCTCCTCGAGCAGCTCGAGCCGCCGCTGCTCGACGTCGTCTTGCTGCGCGGCGGTTGCTTCGAGCAGTGCGTTCAGCTCCGTGATCTCGCGCTCGAGCAGCGCGAGCTGCTGCTCGAGAACGGGTTCTTGACTGCGCCACTGCGAGCGGAGCTCGTCCTTCTGGTGCTCGAGATTCGTCCATTGCACCGTGAGGGCGTCGATTTCCTTGATCGGGTTTGCGGGTTCCTGCGCGCTGCTCGGCAGCAGTGCGCCCGCCGCGAGCAACAGGACAAGGATCGCCTCGGCTCTCACGCTGGGTCGTCGCATCTTCGTTGTTCTTGTTTTGCGCTCATGGTTTCCGAGGCTCGATATGGTAGCGCTTCGTTCCCCCATGGTCGCCGCCGGGCCGCGATACCGGAACGCTACCATGCGCGGCCGTGGAATCAACCAATGCTCATCCGTACCGGCCGTTTCGCGCGGCAACTATGGCCCACAGTCCGGCTGCGTGCGCGCCTGCCCGCGCGGCGAGCTCTTGCGTCGCTGGCACGCTTCGCGACGCTGGGCCTCGTCGTCGGCTCACGCCCAGACTGAAGCCGGTTCGACGAG
>CAMPKU010000310.1 GCA_946887385.1 uncultured Gammaproteobacteria bacterium | reverse complement strand
GATTCGATGGCCGCGAAAATCTTGTCGCGGATATGCTCGACGGAGCCGCGGCCGACGCGGCAGCCCGCTCGCTTTCGCTGGCGGCGGCATCGGCGGCAGGAGCGGCAGGAGCGGCAGGGGCGGCAGCCGCCTCGTCGCGCCCCGCGCGCACGAGCTCGTTGCGCGCGAGCAGCTCGCGCACCTGCGCGACGCGCGCGGCGCGCTCGGCCTCCTCGGCCGGCAAAATTCCATAGTCCGCGGCCCGTACGCCCGCCGCCGGCAGCAGCGGCGTCGTGAGGTTGCCGGCGGCATCCACTTGAAACCATCCGAGCACGCCCGGAAGCGCGCTGTCGACGGGAAACATGGACAACGGCGAGCGCTGCACGAAGTTGGCGTCGACGTCGCCTTCAACCACGAGAAACGAATAGGCACCGAATGGCCGCGCGTCCTCGACGCCGACCATGACGCGCAGCGCCGCGTCGATGCGCGCCGCGAGCTCCTCGGCCCCGATTTGCACGCTGCGAAACGCCTGCCACTTGAGCTGGCCGTACGCTTGCGCAATCAAGATGCCGGCGGGCACGGCCAGCGCAAGAAAGAACGCCGCCAGCACGAGCGCGAGCGCCCGCTCGTCGAAACGCCTGCGTTTCATGCGCTCACCACGAGCCGATAGCCCGTGCCTCGCACCGTGATCAGGCTGCGCGGCTCCTTGGCGTCCACCTCGATCTTGCGCCGCAGCTTCGCGATGTGGATGTCGACCGTGCGCGTCTCGATCTCGGCGGAGCGGTCGTAACCCCACACGCGAGTGAGCAGCTCGTCGCGCGACACGGGCCGCTCCGTGTTGCGTTGCAGATACTCGAGGATCTCGATCTCGCGCCGCGTGAACGCCAGCGCTTCCGCTCCGCGGCGCCCCGAGAGGTTACGCGTGTCGATCTCCACGTCGCCCGCCAGCGTGATGTGCGTGGCGGCTGCCACGCCGGTGCGCGAGCGGCGCAGCACGGCTTTCACGCGCAGCACCAGCTGCGCGATCGAAAACGGCTTGGCGATGTAGTCGTCGGCGCCGAGCGCCAGGCCGTTCACGATGTCCTCGTCGCTGGTCTTCGCCGTCAACATGATGATGGGCTGGTCGCGATCGACCTTGCGAACTTCGTCGCAGATCGAGAAGCCGTCGCGCCCGGGCAGCATCACGTCTAGCAGCAGCAAGTCGTACTGACCCGACAGCGCTTTCTTCAAGCCTTCGCGGCCGTCGCCGACGGCGTCCACTTTGAAGCCGTGATAGATGAGAACGTCGGCGAGGCCGTCGCGAATGGCGGCCTCGTCCTCGACAACGAGAATGCGTGGCTTCGCGTTTTCCATGCCTTCCGAAGGCTAGCAGCTCGGCGTCCGCGCCGTGTAAATCCTTTGTAAAAGCGCGCAGGAGTCGACGAAAAATCACTCGTGTAACGGGCATGTAAATTGCGGCCGCCATCTTTTGCAATGCCGTGATAGAGCGCCTGAGCACGGTCTCCTAGATTGGCCTCCGTTTTCAGCTCACTCCCGAAGGAGGCACTCTCATGGCGCTGATCAATCGAATGTCGCGGCTGTTCACGGCGGACCTGCACGCCGTGCTCGACCGCATGGAAGAGCCCGACGTGCTGCTCAAGCACGCCGTGCGCGAGATGGAGGAAGAGCTCGCTCGAGAAGAGCAGCGCTCTCGAGTGCTCGAGCACGAATCGGGCTCGCTCGCGGAGCGCCAGAAGAACGCGCAGGCGCTGCTGGCCGAGCTCGGCGAGCAGCTCGACGTGTGCTTTGCGAGCGGCAACGACGCGCTGTGCCGCAAGGTGCTCAAGCGGCGCATCGAGACGGAGCGTCTCGCGCGCCATGTGGCCGAGCAACGTGCCGCGCTCGACAAAGAGCTGACCGCGCTGCGCGCGGCGCTCGACGAGCAGCGCGACGCACTCGATGTGATGCGGCAAAAAGCCGACCTGCTAACCGCAACGACGGCCGGCGACCCGGGCGGCGGCGACGCCTCGGTGAGCGATGCCGAGGTAGAAGTCGCCTTCCTCCGCGAGCGGCAAAAGAGGCAGCCGTCATGAGCGCAAAACCCACTTCCTCGCTTGGACTGGGGATCGCCGCCGCCTTCGTGCTGAGCGCGTCCGGCGCGGCGCTGCTGGCTGCCGCCGGGCCCCTGCTGGGCGGTGCCGTGGCACTGCGCGCGGTGATCGCGCTGCTCGGCTTCGCGTACCTGCTCTACACCATGGCCGCGAGCGGCGAACGCGTCGGGCGCATCACCACCGTTGCGGCCTGGGCCATCCTCGCCTGCACCGTCTGGCTCGCGCACTTGCCGTTGTCGGGCTACGTGCTCGCGCACGTGGGCCTGTTGTGGCTCGGGCGCGCGCTCTATCACTACTCGAGCTCGCTGCCGGCGCTCGCCGACTTAGGGTTGAGCCTGCTCGGTGCTGCGTTCGGCGTTTGGGCCGCGCAGCGCACGGGTTCCGCAGGGCTCGCCCTCTGGTGCTTTTTTCTCGTCCAGGCGTTTCACGTTCTGCTTCCCGCAACTTTGCGGCAACGCCCGGCCGCTGCGCACGACACCGCGACCGGCGCGTTCGCGCGCGCGCACCGTGCCGCGGAGGCGGCCGCGCGGCGCTTGTCTTCGTCCACTCGCTGATCCACACACTTCAAGGAGCTCATGAACATGAAAGCGAACGTTTTGGTCACGGGCCTCGCGCTGGCGACCGTCGGCGCGGTGCTGCTCTACCCCACTTTTCGCGGCAACGCCACCGGCATAAGCAACCACACGGTCGCCGTGAAGCCGACCGCCGCGAAACGCGTCGAAGTGGTATTCGTCCTCGATACCACGGGCAGCATGGGCGGCCTGATCCACGCGGCCAAGGAGAAAATCTGGTCGATCGCGAGCACGCTCGCGCAGGCGCAGCAGGCGCCGGAGATCTCGATGGGCCTCGTCGCCTATCGCGATCGCGGCGACGCTTACGTAACGCACGTCGTCGATCTGAACCGCGACCTCGACTCGATGTACGCGAGCCTGATGGACTTCGCGGCCGGCGGCGGCGGCGACGGGCCGGAGGCGGTGAACGAAGCGTTACACGCAGCGGTGCATCGCGTCTCGTGGAGCCAGGATCCCGGCACGTACAAAGTGGTGTTCTTGGTCGGCGACGCGCCGCCGCACATGGACTATCAAGACGACGTGAAGTATCCGCAGATCGTGGCAGCGGCGGCCGCGAAAGGCATCGTGGTCAACACGATTCAGTGCGGCGGCATGAGCGAGACGGTTGCGCCGTGGCGCCACATCGCAGCGCTCGGCCGCGGCCGCTACTTCACGGTTGAGCAAGCCGGCAGCGCGGTGGCCATCGAGACGCCGTTCGACGGCGAGATCGCCACGCTGTCCGCGCAGCTCGACGCCACGCGTCTCTACTACGGCTCGGCCGACGAGCGCGCCGCAATGGCCGCCAAGGTGGCCGCCACGGCGCGGCTCAACGAGGAAGCCTCGGTCACCGCGCTCGCGCGCCGCGGCGCATTCAACGTGAGCGAAGGCGGTGCCGGCAATTTTCTGGGCGAACGCGAGCTGGTTGCCGACGTCGCCAGCGGGCGCGTCGATGTCGCCACGCTTCCG
>CAMPKU010000309.1 GCA_946887385.1 uncultured Gammaproteobacteria bacterium | reverse complement strand
TCACGGCCGTTGCGCTCGCCGCTTCACGCGGCGCGTGCAACGGCCTTTTTTATGGCGCGACTCGATTGATCGCCAGCCAGTAAAACCCCGCTTGCCGTGCAACCTCGGCAAGCGAATCGAAATCGAGCGGCTTCACGATGTAGCTGTTCACACCGAGATTGTAGGTTTCGGCGATGTCGCTCTCTTCGTTCGACGACGTCATGATGACGATCGGAATCCGCTTCGTTCGCTCGTCGCTCTTGATGGCCCTCGTCACTTCGATGCCGTTCACGCGCGGCATCTTCAGATCGAGCAGGATCAGGCGCGGCCCCTGATCGGGCCGATTCGCATACGCGTTGCGGCGGAAGACATAGTCCAACGCTTCCGCGCCATCCTTGAGCCACGTGATCTTGTTGGCCAGCTTCTGCTTGGCCAGGCCCCGCATCGTCAGCTCCGCGTCGAGAGGATTGTCCTCTACGAGCAGGATATCGACGTGCTCGAACTCTTCCATTGGGTTACTCCTTCGGCACGGTGAAGTGGAACGTGGCGCCGCGGTCGAGCTCGCCGTCGGCCCAGACGCGGCCGCCGTGGCGCGTCACGATGCGGTGCACGAGAGCCAAGCCGACGCCCGTTCCAGGAAATTCGTGATCATGGTGCAGGCGTTGAAACACGCCGAATAACCGATCGCGGTACGCCGCATCGAAACCCGCACCGTTGTCGCGCACAAAATAGACGTGCTCGTTCTCGGCGGCAATGCCGCCCACCTCCACCACCGGCGACGCTTTCTTCGACGAGAACTTGATCGCGTTCGCGATCAGGTTTGCCCACACCTGCTCGAACAGCCCGCGGTCGCCTTTCGCATGCGGCAACGAGCCCAGCCGGAAATCCACGCCGTTCACGCCGTCGGCGCGGCCTAGCCGCTCGAAGGCCGAGCGGGCGAGTTGCTGCATGTCGAGATCGTCGGGCTCGATGGCGCGGCGGCCGAGCCGTGAAAACGCGAGCAGATCGTCGATCAGGCTGCCCATGCGAGTCGCTTCGGCGGCGATGATGTCGAGCTTGCGCCGCGCCTCCTCGTCGAGCGCCGGGCCATGATCCTCGATCAGCAAGGTCGAGAAGCCGCTGATGGCGCGGATCGGCGCGCGCAGA
Organism: uncultured Gammaproteobacteria bacterium; assembly: GCA_946887385.1. The sequence goes on along the minus strand of CAMPKU010000309.1, from coordinate 2,467 downwards.
TCGTGCGAGACCGAATAACTGAACGACTCGAGGTCCTTGTTGGCCGCCTCGAGCTCCGCGGTGCGCGCCGTCACGCGCTCCTCGAGCTCGGCGTTCAAAGCCCGGAGCCGGTTGTCGCTGGCGCGCAGCGCTTCCTCGGCGCGCTTGCGCTCGCCGATCTCGTGCTCGAGGTCTACGTTGCTCTTCTCGAGCGTGCGGGTTCTGCCGTCGATCTCGGTGAGCATGCCGTTGAACGCATCGGCCAGCACGCCGATCTCGTCGTCGGTGGTCTTTTCGGCTCGGGATGCAAAGTCGCGCTGCTCCACGACGTGCCGTGCCACGGACGTAATGGCCGCGATGGGCCTCGTCACGCTTTGCTGCAGCCGTCGCGAGATCAATGCCGCCGCCCCCAAGCTCAACACCATCACGGCGCCGATGATGGCGAGGTAACCGAGCAGCCGCTCGAGCACGCCGTAGCGCGCCTTGATGTACACGGTGCCGAGGATTTCTTGGCTCGTGGCGATGCGCTTGAACAAACCAATCTCGCCGCCTTCGTTGCGGTAGCCGTCGAGCTCCGGAAGCTCGGGGAAGCGCGCGCCTGCTTCCACCGAATACGAGGCGAACAGGCCGCCGTTGGCCGTATAGATCGCCGCCCCCACTACGCTCGGTTTCGCCGCGAGCAGCGCCAGATAGTCGTGCGCGGACTCCGGATCCTGAAACTCCAGCGCGGGCGCCGCGGCTAGCCCCAAGATGTCGGCCTGCGCCGTCAAGTCCGCAACCAGCGTTGCCGTGAACGTGCGCAAATCGTACACGGCCATTGCAGCGCCCGTGATCAGCAACGCAAACGCAGTCGTCGCCAGCACGACGTACGACAATTTGCGATGGATGGACGAGCGTGGGCCTGGCATGGCGAGGCTAGGGAGTTTGAATTACGTTCGCGGCCACGGCCAGCAAACGCGAGCTCAGTCGCAACCGGCTCGACTGCGCGGCGTCGAGCGACACCTCGAAGCGCACGCGATCGCCCATCATGGTGAAGTTGATGATGCTGCCGTTCGTAAGGGCCCCCTCCGCCTCCGTCACTGTGAGAATCGGGCGTCCCCGCGCGGACGACAGAACGTCCTCGAGCCGGCCGCGTTGCTCGCCGGCGATGAACAGCACTTGAAGATCGTCGATGCCGTCATTGGCGCTCACGCGGCGCACGCTGATCGGCCGGTTGTCGAGCGTGCGGTCTGCCGTCATCCGCAACAGATCGTCTGCAAGCGCGCCGGCGCCGAGCACGCCGATCGTGAAGGGCTCCTCGGACGGCCGCACGGGCGTGGTCGACCAGTCCACGTACTCCGCAAACTTGTAAAGGAACGCCGCCTTTACGGACCGTTCCGACGCGGCCGCCACGTTCGATTGTGCTACGCCTACGCTCGCGGGCGCGCAAAGGCATGAGGCTGCGAGTGCCACGAGCCAAGCCCGTGCGCGATGCCATACCCGATCGGTGCCGGCGTGAGCCGTGATCACGGATCTCTTACTCCGTTTCTAATCGCCGTCGAGACGACGCAGTCAGTCTAGCTTGCCGCCACGCGGCAACCCTGACGCATGTCACGCTTTCATGTGGCTTGTGTTGCGCAAGCAACGTGTCTTGACGCGCGGGCTAGCCCACGCGTCACTTCGTTTACTTCACGCGCTTGAAAATCCAGGCACCCGACACCTGAACTTCGCGGACCTCGGTCGCCAGGCCGTCACTGTCGCGAGTAAAGACGTACGGCTGGCCCCACTGGCAGGTGCTGCACACGAACGCGGTCTCGGACTGCGCAACGAGCTGCGACTTCTCCCCGCCGTTGCGCGACAAAAACAGTGCCCCGCCGTCGAGCGTGACTTCGACCGTGGTCGGGTTGTCGAGCCAGATTCCCTGATAGCGGCCCACGTACTTGGCCAGAATCTCCGGAGCAACGTCGACGGCGGCAGTGTTAGCGTCCGCGGCCTTGTCGCCGACCCAATGTTTCGTGCCGCCTTCGGTGGCCTCGTTGCACACGAGCTCGAGCATCTCGTCGTCCGCCGCATATTCGAGGGCCACGACGGCGCGCAGCGGCGAATCGAACGTGCCGGGATCGTCGTAGGTGACCTCCACCTGCATGTGCCCGAAGTCCAGGCGCCGGTAACGCTCGGTAATCCGGAGTTGCTCCGTGTGCATCAACCCGTCGGGGTGTAGCCATGTTTTGTCGTTGAAGCCGTTGCTCTCGACGACGAGCGTGTCGCCTTCCCAGCGGCCCACGGAGTAGCCCTGCCAGATCGGCAGCGGATCGGGCTCGAGCGCTCGGCCGTCCATGAAGACCTGCCGATAGGTGAGATCGGGGTTGAGCATCGCGATGACGGTGGGGCTCTGTACGATTCGCCGCCAGCTACCCCCGCCGCCGCCCGGGCTCTCAACGTTGCTCGGCCCCTGCGGCGGGCACCGCAGGGGCGGCCGTTCCATCGAGGAGATGCTTACGTGTGCCGC
>CAMPKU010000308.1 GCA_946887385.1 uncultured Gammaproteobacteria bacterium | reverse complement strand
GCGCTGGGGCGCGCCGTCGGTCGTGAGGTCCTCGGCCACCACGAGCGGCCGTGTGCGCCCCGCCGCCGCGATCTCGTCTGCAAGCTCTTCCAGAAGATGCGCTCGCCGCGCCACGACGGCCACTCGGCAGCCTTCGGCGGCCAATACGCCGGCGATCCCGCGGCCGATACCGCGGCTTGCACCGGTCACGAGGCAGGCACGGCCTGTGAGCTTCAAGTCCATGGCTTAGGGCCCAAGTCGCTGCGGATCGACGTCACACTCTAGCAGCCGGACGGTTCATTTTCGTGTGGCCGCGCCGACTCCGGCGGGGATGGAAGAGCGAAACGTCACGGCGCATCCCGTCGCGCCGCGCGACAAGGCCCTCAAGATCAATCTCGACCCGCGTTTTTACGGCACGTTTGCCGAGATCGGTGCGGGCCAGGAAGTGGTGCGCTGGTTTTTTCTTGCGGGCGGCGCCGCCGGCACGATCGCCAAAAGCATCTCGGCCTACGACATGCAGGTCAGCGACGCGATCTACGGCAGTTGCCGGCGCTATGTTTGCCGCGAGCGTCTCGAGGCCATGCTCGACTACGAGCAGCGCTTGAACCTCGAGCGACTCGGCGCGCAGCGCGGCGCGAAGACGGCCTTCTTTACCTTCGCGGACACGGTGTCGGCGCGCGGTTTTCGCGGTAACGACGACTGTCACGGCTGGATGGGGGTGCAATTTCAGACCCAACCCGGCGGCGAGACCCAGCAGATCGTGGTGCATGTGCGCATGCTCGACCTCGAGAACGCGGCGCAGCAAGAGGCCCTGGGCATCGTCGGCGTCAATCTCCTCTACGGTGCCTGCTTTCTTCACCGTGAGCCCGAACGGCTCGTCGAGTCGCTGCTCGACGGGTTGACGACGAAGCGCATCGAGATCGACCTCGTCGACTTCTCGGGCAGCGAGCTCACGCACGTGGACAATCGCGTCATGAGCTTGCGCCTCGTGCAGCTCGGGCTCACGGGCGCGGCGATGTTTTCCGCGGCCGGGAAAGTGCTCCAACCTTCCGAGGTGCTTTACAAGAAGCCCGTGCTCATCGAGCGCGGCCGGTTTCGGCCCGTGACGCACGTGAATCTCGATCTCGCGGCCTCTGCGCTCCGCGCATTCGAGGCCGAGGCCAACGACGTGGCGCCCGGCGAGACCGTATCGATCATGGAAATCACGATGCGCAATCTCCTCGCCGGCGGCGAGGTGGACTTGGCCGATTTCCTGAGCCGTGCCGACGTGCTCGCGACGACGGGCCACACCGTGATGATCTCGGATTTCGCCGAGTACTATCGCCTGGCGGCGTACCTATTCCGCTACACGAGCCGCCGTGTCGGCCTTGCGATGGGGGCCATGAATCTCGTCGACGTGGTCGACGAAGCCGCTTATCACACGCTCGACGGCGGCATCCTCGAAGGCTTTGGGCGCCTCTTCAAGAACAACTTGAAGCTGTTCGTCTACCCGTACCGGGATCCGCGCACGAAGGAGCTGGTCACGATCGACACGCTCGACGTGCCGGTGTCGTTGCGCCAGCTTTACGGCTATCTCATCGACCGGCGCTGCATCGTGCAGCTCACGGACATCAATCACGAGTATCTGAACATCCACTCGCACGAGGTGCTCGGCCAGATCGGCCGCGACAGCCGCGAGTGGGAAGCGATGGTGCCGCCCGAGGTTGCGAGTGCGATCAAGCAGCGGCGGCTGTTCGGCTACAGTTGAAACGAAAGCGGCGCGGCACCCTACCGGGGCCGCGCCGCGTGGCGTCGCTAAAAGCGGCTCGAACGTTACTCGGCGGCCGGGGCCGCTGCGGCTCCGAGCGGCGGGAGCGTGCGCAGATACGCGACGATCGCGTCGAGGTCGCTGGGCTCCATTTTCTTGTATAGCCAGTACGGCATGAACGGCAGCAGCTCGCGCCCGTCGCGGCTGATGCCTTCCGTGATCGCGCGCTTGATCTCGGCGTCCGTCCAGCTGCCCAACCCGGCTTCCGGATGCGACGTGATGTTCGCGGACACGGCGGCCCAGTCGTAAATGAACGGCCGCGCGTAGACGTTCCCGCCGCGGCCGAGCTGCGCCATGTCGATCTGACCCATGACGTAGGTGGTGTGGCAGTCCATGCAATGACCGACGGGACCGGCGAGATACTCGCCGTACTTCACGATGTCGGTCTTCGGCACGTCGGGCACGCTGGTGACGATGGGTCCGAAGATGTTGTTCTCCGGCGGTCCGCCCGGAATCGAGTACGTGGCCGGCGGCACCTCGTTGCGCACGGCCGGTACCGACTTGATGTACTTGGCGATGGCGCGCACGTCGGTGTCGGACATGTTCTTGTACCAGCCGAACGACATCGGCGGGCCCATGAACGTGCCGTCCGGCTTACGCGCGTTGCGAATGGCGTCGACGATCTGATCCTCCGTCCACGAGCCGATGCCGGTCTCCATGTCGGGCGTGATGTTTTGGGCATACGCGTTGAAGACGGGCTCCTGGATGACGAATGCGCCGGCCAGGTTCTTGCTGTTGTCCGGCGTGCCGTCGGGCAAGCGCGGCGTGTGGCAATTGCCGCAGCCGGCAATCGTCTCGACGAGGTAGCGGCCGTGCTGCAGAGGATCGGCGCTGTCGCGAATCACCTCGGCGGCTGCCGCGGCGGGCGCCGGTGCCGGTGCCGGTGCCGGCGTAGCGGCGGGCGGCGGCGCTGCCGGCGGCGGGGCGGGCTCTTCTTCGCGAGCGCACGCCGCCAGCCCCATGATCGTTACCAATGCCGCCCAAGTCCGAAGGGTTGGGCGCGTTCCCCGTTGGCCGGTTCTCACCTGTTGTTCTCCCGTTGTATGGCGCAGGACAGCGGCAAGCATACGAAAAAACGGGCGGCGATCGTAGAACTTGCGTGCGGCGAAGAAGGCGGCCCGGCTGAGGCGGGCGACGGCGCCTAGGCTCACGCTGGCCCGCCCATCGCGCTGCGGCGCCACTCATTATGGATTCTTCAAAGAAAACCACGGCTTAAACGTGGTTTATTAACGGTTAAGGATGGGCTACCGTGGAGCGCCTTCGAGTTCGGAGGCGCGGTTTGGGGTGAGCATGTCGGCAGGCGCGGAGCTCCTGAAGGAGCAAGCAGCGAAGATTGCGGCGAGCGGTGCGCTCGGTCGCTCGCGCTCCTACGCGCGCTTGCTGGACTTCCTCGTCGAGTCCGCGGCTCAGGGGCGCACGCCGAAGGAGCTCGAGATCGCGATGGAGGTTTTCGGCCGCGGCGCCGATTTCGATCCCAGTCAAGACTCCATGGTGCGCGTGTACGCGCACAATCTTCGCCAGAAGCTCGAGCATTACTACGCGACGGCGGGGCGCGGCGAAGCGCAGCAGCTTGCGTTGGCGCGCGGCGAGTACCGCATCTCGCTGGTCGCGGCCGGTCCCGCCGACACCGACGATACGTCGCGGCCGCCGGCCGTGCCCGCGGCGCAGCCCGAGGGTGTCGTGCTCAAGCTCACGCGTTGGCGTCTGGCCGCGAGCGCGGCGGCGGTGCTCGTGCTCGGTGGAGTGCTCGGCGGCGCCATTGCGCTGCAACAAGCGCCCGCGGAGCCCGCGGCCGCAGTCGTCGCGAGATCGCCGCTGTGGGCGGGCTTGCTCGACGACGATCTGCCGATTCTGCTCGTCGTGGGCGATTACTACATCT
>CAMPKU010000307.1 GCA_946887385.1 uncultured Gammaproteobacteria bacterium | reverse complement strand
CCTGCTGTCCCTCGACGGCGACGGCGCGACGCTGGTGGATTCGCCGCCGCTCGACGCTGCTGCCGCCGCCGAGCTCGCAACGCGGGCCGACGTCGAGCCTCCCTACTTACTCACGGAAGACGTGTCGGCGGGCCAGCGGTATCGGCTCTCGGGCCCCATCTGGACCGAGTCGTTCGCCGACGACGCTCTGTTCAGCGCGGACCCCGCCGCCGCGGAGACGGCGGTGCGACTACTCGGCTTCGTGAGCGTGGAGCTCGATTTCTCCGCTTACGAGGACGCGCTATGGCCGCGCCTCGGCGTCGCGAGCGGCTTGCTGCTGCTGCTACTCGGCGTGTCGTGGGGGTGCGGCCGATGGTTCTTGAAAAGCGCGCTGGCTCCGCTCTCCGAGCTCGAACACTCGGTGGCGCAGCTCGCGACCGAGGGGCCGGGCGTGCGCTTCCCCATGTCGCCCTACACGGAGCTGCGCGCCGTCGTCGCCGCGCTCGAGGACACGCGGCGAACGCTACAGAAGCGCGAGCGCCGCCTCCTGCACCTGGCCAATCACGATTACCTGACCGGGCTCGCCAACCGCCACCGCTTCGTCGCGGAGCTCACGGCCGAGCTCGCCCGCTGCGCCGAGCTCGGCGCCCGAAGCGCGTTGTTCTTCATCGACCTCGACCAGTTCAAGTACATCAACGACACGTGCGGCCACGCGGCCGGCGATCACTTGCTGAAGCTCGCGGCACAGCAAATCCGCTACGCCGTACGGCCCGAGGATTTCATCGCTCGATTCGGCGGCGACGAGTTCGTGGTGCTCGTACGCAACGTCTCGCGCAACGAAGCTCGAGCAGCCGCCGGCAAGGTGCTCGAGCTCATGCGCGGCTTGAAGCACGTGGAGCAGGAGCGCGTCTTCCACTTGCAATGCAGCATAGGAATCACCTTGCTCCACGGCAGCCGCTTGAGCGCGCACGAAGCGATGGCGCAAGCGGACATCGCGTGCCAAGCGGCCAAGGGGCGCGGCCGTAACCGCGTCGAGGTATACAGCGCGGCCGGCAAGCAGAGCGAGCAGATTGCCAAGGACGTGGCGACGACGAACCAGCTTCACGACGCGCTGGCGACCGATCGGTTCGAGCTGTTGTATCAACCGCTGATGCACGTCAAGACCGAATCCGTGTCGCACTACGAAGCGTTGCTGCGGCTGCCGAGCGAGGATGGCGTCATCGGTCCGGAGCAGTTCCTGCCGGCCGCGTTTCGCTCGGGGCTGATGGCCGACATCGACCGCTGGGTGTTGAAACGCGTGATCAGAACGTTGGCCGAGCTCCTGCCGTCGATGCCGAACCTGCGCGTGTCGACGAACCTTTCCGGCTTCGCATTCGAGGACGAAGGGCTGGCAGCGTATCTGCGAGGGCTACTGAAGGAGCACGGCGTGGAAGGCGATCGACTGGTGCTCGAGATCACGGAGCAACTCGCCGTGCGCTTCGCGGCAAGCACCGACAAACAGATCGCACGGATCCGCGACTTGGGCTGTCTGCTGGCAATCGACGACTTTGGCAGCGGCTACAGCTCTTTCACCTACCTGAAACGCTTGCCCGTCGATTACCTGAAGATCGACGGCTCGTTCGTCAAAGGCCTAACGCGCGATCGCGTGGATCAAGCCATGGTGCGCATGGTGGGCGAAGTGGCGCGGGCCGCGGGCATCGAGACCGTGGCGGAGTACGTCACCAGCGCGGCAACGTTCGAGCTGCTCGCGAAATACGGCATCGACTACGCGCAAGGCTACTACATCGGCAAGCCGGCACCGGTTCCCGTGCCGGCGCAGGCGGCCAACGGCAAGCGCGCAGCGGAAGCTTAAAAAGGGGACGGATTTATTTTCCGCCCGAAGCTGGTCGATCTACCAAAGCGGTCAGGGCGGAAAATAAATCCGTCCCCTTTTTAGGCTTCAGCGCGCAGTCCCAAGATTTGGCGCGCCTCGGCCGGCGTGGCCACGGAGCGCCCGAATTTTTCCGTGAGCTGCGCCACGCGCTTCACGAGCTCGGCGTTGCTCGAGGCGAGGCGCTGCTTGTCGAAACGCACATTGTCCTCGAGTCCGGTGCGGCAATGACCGCCGAGCTCGAGCGACCACTCGTTGACGACGAGCTGGTGCCGGCCGATACCGGCCGCCGTCCAAGTGGCACCCGGCAGCATGCGCTCGAGCTGCGCCAGCTCGAACTGAAGCACCTCGCGATCCGCCGGCAGCGCCCCGGGAATGCCAAGCACGAATTGCACATGCACGGGCGGCTTCAGCAAGCCTTCCGCCACGAGCTTGGCCGCGTTGTACAGCATGGCGAGATCGAAGATCTCGACCTCGGGCTTGATGTCGTTCGCGAGCATGCTGGTCGCTAGATCGTGGATCAGCGTGGGGTGATTCTCGTAGATCATCGTCGCGAAATTCACGGACCCGGTGGTCAGCGACGCCATCTCGGGTTTGAGGTGCAGCATGCCGCCGCGCTCCTTCCCCATGCCGCTGCGCCCGCCGGTCGAGAACTGCACGATCATGTCCGGGCAATGCCGGCGGATGCCCGCAAGAAAGCGCCCGAATTTCTCGGGATCCGACGTGGTGCTGCCGTCGTCGTTGCGCACGTGCACGTGCACGAGTGCCGCGCCCGCCTCGTACGCCGCGTGCGTCGACTCGATTTGCTCGGGCACGGTGATCGGCACGGCCGGGCTGTCTTTTTTCGTGGGTACCGAGCCCGTGATGGCAACGGTGATGATGCACGGCGTGCTCATGAGCGTGGGGGGCGTCCTTCTACCTTGCTGCGGTCCATTCTAGTCGCGGCCATCGTCGGCCACCACGACGGCCGCTTCTTGCCAATGCCGACCGGCCGGCTATGCTGCACGCCTCGAGGGTTCCTGCCGGAGTAGACCGATGTCGACGCTCACGCTCGCACAAGCCAATCAAATCGTGGCCAAGGCGCTCGAAAAGGCGCGCTCGATGAAGATCAAGCCCGTGACCGTCGTCGTCCTCGACGAGGCCGGACACTTGAAGGCGATGCAGCGCGAGGACGGCGCGAGCATGTTCCGCTTCGACGTGGCCACCGGCAAAGCCTGGGCCGCCGTCGGCATGGGCGCCTCGAGCCGCGCGCTGGCCGGCCGCGCCAAGGACAATCCGAATTTCTTCATCACGCTCGCCGCCACGGCTGGCGGTAAGTTCCTGCCGCAAATTGGCGGCGTGCTGATCCGCGACGCGAGCGGCGCGATCTTGGGCGCCGCGGGCGCCAGCGGCGGCACCGGCGAGGAAGACGAAGCGGTCTGCATACACGGCATCGAGCAGAGCGGTTTGGTCGCCGACGCAAAACCTTAGGACCGACGCGCGCCTGCGCCGGGAAGACTAAGGAACGCGCGCGTTGCGCGTGCGAGCGCTTAGACGCCGCGCGGGCGGCGCCCCATTCCGAGTCCCGCGAGGATCGCCTCCGTATCGCGCAAATCGGCGTAGGCCACGGAATGCGACACGGCGTTACCGACGGCGACGAAGTCGTAGCCGAGCTCGGCGCTCGCGCGCAGATCCCAGGGGCCGTCGCCGAAGTAGGTGGCTCGCGTGAACGCCGCGCCGCCCATCGCGCGCTGCGCTGCGAGGCGCATGATGTCGGTGCGCGCCCGCGCGTCCGAGCTGCTCGCGAATCCGAGCCGCTCTACGTCGATGCCGACGTGCGCCAGCTTCAGCCGCGCCGTGGGCTCCCAGCC
>CAMPKU010000306.1 GCA_946887385.1 uncultured Gammaproteobacteria bacterium | reverse complement strand
TCAGGATGGCACGGATTTTCCGGCGCGCGATCTGGCGATCTTCCTGGCGGCCGGCGTGATCATCCTGTCGCTGACCGCGTCGAGCGTGTTGCTGCCGCGCCTGTTGCGTGGTCTCGATGCACCGCCCGAGCCGGCCGAAGCGCTCGAGATGGAGCACGCGCGCATCGCGGCCGCGCAAGCAGCCATCCCCGCCGTCGAGTCGGCGCTGCACGAGATGGCCGGCGGCCACACGGATGCCGATCTCTACGCCGACGCGGCCGCGCGCGTCATGGAGCTCTACCGCCGGCGGCTCGAAGGGCACGCAGGCGGCGAGAACGCGCTCCGCGTGCGGCAGTGCGACGAGATCGAAAGGAGCCTGCGGCTCGCCGCGTTGCATGCCGAGCGAGCGGCGCTGTTCGCGCTCGCGCGCGCGCATGAGATCTCCGACGAGTGTGCGCGCAAGCTCGTGCGCGACATCGACCTTCAAGAGGAACGCTTCCGCTAAGCAAGCCGTTGCGGGGGGTCACGTACTCCGGCGGCGGCTTGTCGGGCGGATTGCGCCGCTAGCCGGGTCGTCGTCGCCAAGCGTCTTGTCGCCGTCCCAACGGGCGCGCAATACTCCCCGGATCATGAACCGCAGCTATGCGAGCCCGTCCCGAAACCGCAACCGCGCCCGTTAGCCGCCGCTCGCTGCTCCAGGCGGGCAGCGCGGCCGCTGCGGCGCTCGCGTTGCCGCGCGCGCTGCGTGCGCAGCCGGCCGAGCTTCCGACTGTGCGCCTCTCGGATGCGATGGCCGTCGTTCGCGGCCCGAGTGCAAACGCGCTTATCGCCGGCAGCGGCGAAGGCGTGATTCTCATCGACGGCGGCCACGCGTCATGGGCCGACGCGTTGCTTCGCACCGTGGAGCAGCTTCATCCCGGCAAGCCCGTGCGCGCGCTGTTCAACACGCATTGGCACGAGGAGCAAACCGGCGCGAATCATGCTCTTGGCGAGCGCGGCGTCGAGATCGTCGCGCACGAGAACACGGCGCTCTGGCTCGGCACCGAAGTGTGGGTGCGCTGGTCGGACAGGAAATACCCGCCGCTGCCGAAGGCCGCGCAGCCGACGACCCGCGTATACGACCCGGGCCGCCTCACGATCGGCGGGCGTGCGGTGGAGCACGGCTGGGCGCGCGACGCGCACACGGACGGCGATCTTTTCATCTTCTTTCCCGACGAGAACGTGCTCGTCACGGGCGGCTTCGTATCGAACGCGGGCTGGCCGATCATCGATTGGTGGACGGGCGGCTGGACCGTCGGGATGCTGAACGGCTTCGACCGCCTGCTCGAGGTAGCCAACGAACGCACGCGCATCGTGCCGGCGCGCGGGCCCGTCATGTCGCTGGCCGAGCTCAAAGCTCAGCACGCGATGTACCTCACGGTCTTCGAGCGCATCCACGGCATGTTGATCAAAGCGCTGGCGATCGACGAGGTGCTCGCCGCGAAACCAACCGCGGAGTTCGACGCGCAGCTCGGCGATCCCACGCAGTTCGTCACGCTGGCGTTCGAGAGCACCTGGGGCCACTTACGGGATGCGCATGACACGCGCTTACGCAACATCGCTTAGCCGCACGCTGGCGGTGGCGTGCGTTGCGACGGCGCTGGCCGCGTGCAGCCGCGAGCCGTCGCCCGAGGAGCTGCGCGCGGCCGCGGCCGAGCAATGGCCGTTCGTCGAGCGTTACTGCGAGGAGTGCCACAACGAGACGGAGCTCACGGCGAACATCGCGTTCGACACGCTGTCGCCCGATGAGATCGGCGCGCACGCCGAGACGTTCGAGCGCGCCGTGCGCAAGCTGCGCGGCCGGCTCATGCCGCCGCCGGGCGGACGCACGCCGGAAGGCGCGGAGACGGACGCCTTCGTCGCGTGGCTCGAAGCTTCGCTCGACGCGGTCGCGCTCGAGCCCGTGCCCGGCTACGTGACGCCGCACCGCATGAACCGCACCGAGTATGCGAACGCGATTCGCGACTTGCTCAGCTTGGAAGTGGATCCCGCCACGCTGCTGCCCGTCGACGGCGTGGAGCACGGCTTCGACAACATCGCGAACGCGCTCACGGTGTCGCCGTCGTTCATCGATCAGTTCTTGAGCTCCGCGCGGAACTTGGCGGCACTCGCCGTGGGCAATCCGAGCCCTCGCGCCGTCGGCGTGCCGTACACGATCGGCAATGCGCGCGCGCAGCAGTTCCACGTGCCGGGCCTGCCGCTCGGCACGCGCGGCGGTGCCGTCATCGAGCATCACTTTCCGGCCGACGGGGAGTATCGGCTCAATATCGGCGATCTCGTTACGGGCTTGTGGGGCTTCAACCAAGAGCACAAGAACACGCTCGTGGCCATGCTCGACGGCCGCAAGTTCTTCGAGCTCGACATCGGCGGCGGCCAAGACTTAAAGGAGCTCGACCAGATCGGGGCGCCGGCCGTCGACGCCATCAACGCGCGCCTGAAAAACATTCCGTTCACGGCCACGGCGGGCGTGCACCGGCTCGGCGTGACGTTCCTGCACCGCTCGTTCGCGGAGTCGGACCGGCACTTGTACTCGCAGGTGCCGGGCGGCGGGCAAGACTCTGTGCTCACGCTGGGCTCGCTCGAGATCTTCGGGCCTGTGAACGCCACGGGGCTTTCCAGCACGCCGAGTCGAGACAAGATCTTCGTCTGCCGCCCCGAAGTAGCGGCCGAAGAGCGGCCGTGCGCTGAGCGCATCGTCGCCACGCTCGCGCGCGCGGCATTCCGCGGCGCGTTCACTGCGGATGACTTGCCGCGCCTACTGCGTCTTTACGACGACGGCATCGCGAACGGCGGTTTCGAGAAAGGCGTGGAGCGTTCGCTTGCCGGCGTGCTCGCGCATCCGAAGTTTTTGTACCGGTTCGAGCCGAGGCCCGAAGGCGCTGCACCGGGCGACGCGTATCCGCTGTCGAGCGTGGAGCTCGCGTCGCGGCTGTCCTTCTTCCTGTGGAGCAGCATCCCCGACGCGGAGCTGCTCGAGCTTGCTGCCGCCGATCGCCTCGCCGATCCCCGCGTGCTGAAGCAGCAAGTGGAGCGCATGCTCGCCGACCCGCGCGCCGAGACGCTCGCGTCGAACTTCGCTTTCCAGTGGCTGGGCTTGGGTGAGCTCGCGAGCCTCGCGCCCGATCCGTTCGTGTTCGGCGACGTGGACCGCAGCATCCGCGAGCACTTCGTCACGGAGTCGACGCTGTTCGTCGACAGCGTTTTCCGCTCCGAGCGCAGCGTGCTCGATCTCCTCACCGCCGACCACACGTTCCTCAACGAGGCGCTCGCGCGGCATTACGGTATGAACGACGTGCGCGGCCCGCGCTTTCGCCGGGTTGAGCTCGACGATCCGAACCGCTTCGGCCTGCTCGGCAAGGGCGGCGTGCTGCTCGTGTCGTCGTATCCGAATCGCACTTCGCCGGTGCTGCGCGGCCAGTGGCTGCTCGACAACTTGCTCGGCACGCCGCCGGCCGAGCCGCCGCCGAACGTCGAGGCGCTCGTGGAGACCGTGGAAGGGCAGAAAGCGAGCACGGTGCGTGCGCGGCTCGAGGTGCATCGCAGCAACTCGTCGTGCAACGGGTGTCACGGCGTGATCGACCCGCTCGGCTTCGCGCTCGAGAACTTCGACGCCGTCGGGCGCTGGCGCGAGACGGACCGCGAGGCCGGCGAGCCGATCGACGCGTCGGGCGTGCTCGTCGACGGCACGCCCATCGAAGGGCCGATCG
>CAMPKU010000305.1 GCA_946887385.1 uncultured Gammaproteobacteria bacterium | reverse complement strand
CGATGTATCTGATGGCCGCGCTGCTCGCGATCGCGCTGGTGGCGAATGCACTGATCAAGCCCGTCGACGCGAAACATCACATGGGCGACGCGCAAATCGCCTCGGCGAGCTAGCGTGCACGCGTTGCGCCGGCTTGCCGTTGTCGTCGCCGTGAGCGCCTTGCTCGGCGGCTGCGGCAGCGCCGAGGACGCGCCTCGGCCTGCGCCGCCGGCCAGCGACGACGTGCTCACGCTCGACACGCACATCGACATCCCGCTCGAGTATGCGACGGCCGCAGCCGATCCGCTCACGGCCGATCTGCAAGTGAACCTGGCGAAGATGACCGCGGGCGGACTCGATGCCGGCTTCTTTATCGTCTACGTGGGGCAAACCGCCCGCAACGGCGACGGCTACGCGCGAGCGCAAGCCGATGCGCTGACGAAGTTCGGCGCCATCCACCGCATGGCCGAGCAGCTGTATCCCGACCGCATCGAGATTGCCTATACCGCCGACGACGTCGCGCGCATCGCTGCGGCCGGAAAGCTCGTGGCCGCCATCGGCATCGAGAACGGCTACTCGCTTGGGGCCAATCTCGAGATGCTCGAGCGCTATTACGAGCTCGGCGCGCGGTACCTGGGGCTCGTGCACGACGGCGACAACGATCTCGCGCGCTCGGCGCGGCCGCGCGCGGAGCTCGGCGACCCCGCCGACTCGACGGCCGGCGTGACGGCCCTTGGCGCGGAAGCCATCGCACGCGCGAACCGGCTCGGGCTCATGGTGGACGTGTCGCACGGCGCGAAGCAGACGGCGCTCGACGCCATGCAGATGTCTGCCGCGCCCGTCATCGCGTCGCACTCGGGCATCGCGGCAGTGAACGAGCATCCGCGCAACATGGATGACGAGACGCTGCTGGCGCTCAAAGCCGACGGCGGCGTCGTGCAGGTGGTGGCCTTCGATGCGTATTTGAAGCGCCAGCCCGAGGACAAGGCCGCAGCCGTGCGCGAGCTGCGTGAGCGCTTCGGGATCACGGCGGCGTCCGGCGTGCGCACGCTGCCCGCGGACCGCCGCGCTCTGTACGACGAAGGTTTGAACGAGATCGAAGCACTTTGGCCGGCCGCCACCGTCGCGGACCTCGTCGATCACATCGACTACGCGGTGCGGCTCATCGGCATCGACCACGTCGGCATTGCGTCGGACTTCGACGGCGGCGGCGGCGTCACGGGCTGGAGCGACGCAGCCGAGACGGCCAACGTGACGGCCGAGCTTGCAGCGCGCGGCTACAGCCCGGAAGACATCGGCAAGATCTGGAGCGGCAATCTGCTGCGCGTTTGGCGCGCCGCGGAGCGCACGGCCGCCGAGCTTGCGCCGGCGCGCTGAACGAGCCTAAGCCTGCTTCGCGGCGGGCACGCGCCACACGCTCGTCTGGCGCAGGGCGTCGGCAACCTTGCCGGTGCGCTTCAACTTCGTGGGCTGGTTCGCGTAGAACGCCTTCTCGAAGGCCACGCCGGGCTGGCGCAAGATCACGCCGAGCGCCACGGGGAACTCCGGCTGCGGCATCGTGAGCAAGAGCTGCGCGAGCGTGCGATTCGTCTCGTCATGCACGAGCACTTCGCTCGCGTTAGCCGTCGCATCGACGACCTTCAGCGTCATCGTCTTGACGTCGAACGCAAGACCCTTCGCGCCACCCTCGCCGAACAGCAGCGGCTTGCCGTGCTCCACGCGCAGCTGCGCGCCGGCCGCCTTGTCGCGGTCGGTGAAGGCGCCGAACACGTTGTCGTTGTAGACGATGCAGTTCTGGAAGATCTCGACGAACGAGGTGCCCTCGTAGCCGTGCGCGGCCTCGAGCACGCCTCCAAGCCCCGCTTTGTCCACGTCGATGGCGCGCGCGATGAATTTCGCTCCGGCACCGAGCGCAAATGCGCCGGGCGACACGGGCGAGTCGAACGAGCCCGCCGGGCTCGACGGCGAGCGCGTGCCGGGCCGCGACGTGGGCGAGTACTGGCCCTTCGTGAGCCCGTAGATCTCGTTGTTGAACAACAGAATCTTGAAGCCGACGTTGCGCCGCAGCGCGTGCAGCAAATGGTTGCCGCCGATCGACAAGCCGTCGCCGTCGCCCGTGACCACCCACACGTCGAGCTCGGGGTTCGCAAGCTTGAGCCCCGTGGCGATCGCCGGCGCGCGGCCGTGAATCGTATGGAAGCCGTACGTCTCGAGGTAATACGGAAAGCGCGACGAGCAACCGATGCCCGACACGAACACGGTTTTCTCAGGAATGGCGCCGACGTCCGCGAGCACCTTGGTCACGGACTTCAGCACGGCATAGTCGCCGCAGCCCGGGCACCACCGAACTTCTTGCGACGACGCGTAATCCTTGGCTTGCAGCTGCGCGCTCATGCTCGCTCTCCGTGCACCGCGCGCACTACGGGCTTCGCCCCGAGCACGCTGCGGATCTTCTGCACGAGCTCGCCGACCAAGAACGGTTGGCCCGTGACCTTGTTGAATTGAATCGTCTCGACGCCGAGCTTGTCGCGCAGCAGCGTCGCGAGCTGGCCCATGTTCATCTCGGGCACCAGGATGCGATCGAAGCCGCGCAGCAGCTCGCCCAAGTTCTCGGGCAGCGGGCTCAGGTAGCGGATGTGAATGTGCGTGACGCGCTCCTTGGCCGGCATGGCGCGCACGGCTTGATAGAGCGCCCCATACGTCGAGCCCCAGCCGACGACGGCGAGCGAGCCCTTCTCAGGCCCAATTTCCACTTTCTGCGGCGGAATGAACTTCGCAACGGAAGCCACTTTCGCCGCGCGCAGATCCGTCATGGCCTGATGGTTCTGCGCGTCATACGAGATGTTGCCCGTGCGGATGTCCTTCTCGATGCCGCCCACGCGGTACATCAGGCCAGGCATGCCGGGCGCCACCCACGGGCGGCCGAGCGTGTCGGGATTGCGGTTGAAGATGAACGAGCTCAAGTCCTGGCCCGCGGCACGCTCGCCGGGCTCGTTGACTTCGATGCGCGGAATTTCGTCGATGTTCGGCAGCCGCCACGGCTCCGCCGCATTGGCCAGGTAGCCGTCCGTGAGCAGCACCACGGGCGTCATGTGCCGCACGGCGATGCGCACGGCTTCGATCGCCACCTCGAAGCAGTCGCTGGGGCTGCGCGCCGCGAGCACGGGCACGGGCGCGTCGGCGTTGCGGCCGTACACGGCTTGGTACAGGTCCGATTGCTCCGTCTTCGTGGGCAGGCCCGTGGATGGGCCGCCGCGCTGCGAGTCGATGACGACGAGCGGCAGCTCCGCGTTGATGGCAAGCCCGATCGCCTCGGTCTTGAGCGCGATGCCGGGCCCCGAGCTCGACGTGACGCCGATGGCGCCGCCGTACGATGCGCCGATGGCCGCGCACACGGCGGCGATCTCGTCCTCGGCCTGGAACGTGCCCACGCCGAGATTGCCGTAGCGCGCGAGCTGGTGCAGCAGCGGCGACGCCGGCGTGATGGGATAGGAGCAGAACACGATGGGCTTATCGGCGAGCTCGCCGGCTGCGGCGAGACCCAAAGCAAGCGCTTCGCCGCCGCGCACGCCGCGGTATTCACCGGGCGGGAACTGCGCCGTGCCCGTGCCCACGTGCGGCACGGCCGCCGTGAGCTCGGCCGTCTCGCCGTAGGCGTGGCCGGCGCGCAGCGCCGCGAGGTTCGCGTCGCGAACGGTCGGATCTTTCGCGAACTTCTTGTTGATCCAATCCTCGATCGTGGCCACGTCGCGGTTGAACATCCACTGCACGAGGCCGAGCGCCCAGAAATTCTTGC
>CAMPKU010000304.1 GCA_946887385.1 uncultured Gammaproteobacteria bacterium | reverse complement strand
CGGCGCCGACGGCGGGCTCACTTACAGCTTCGAAGTCGAGGATCCCGAGTTCCTGAGAGAGCGCGTCACAGGCACGGCGCAATGGGTCTATCGGCCCGACGTCGAATACGCCGCCACACCGTGCAGCCGCGACAATGCGCGGCGGTTTCTGGCCGAATAGCGCCGGCGATCGCGATCTTCAGTTACTGCATCTCGCCGATCGCGCCGTCGAGGCCGAAATTGGTGATGAAGCCGGACCAGCCAAACTCGGTTTCCAGCATCTTTTGAATGTCTTCGCGCGGCCGGCGCGCGCGCACCATCTCGCGAATCATGTCTTGCAGCCGCACCGTCACGCCGAGGTACGATTCGAGGTGCGCGCGATCGGTGGGTCCGCCATGCCCGGGAATCACCGTGTCGAAGGGCAGCGCAAGCGCGCGCTCGAGCGTGCGCGACCACTCGCGCAAGCTGCCGCCCGCCGCGTAATGGATCAGATGTACGTAGGGTTCATAGGTGGCAAACAAGTCGCCCATGAAAATCATGTTCTGCTCGGGCAAGTGCACCACGATGTCGCCGTCCGTGTGCCCGCGCCCCAGCCAGTAGAGGTCGAGCACGAACTCGCCATGGTAGAGCCGCATGTGCTCTTCGAGTGTGAGGTTCGGCAACCCCGTCTCTCGCGTCATCGCCATCTGAAAGCGCGCGTTCTCGTGCGCGATTACTTTCGCGCCCAAGGCCTGTTTCGTGGCGTTGCCTCCGGAGTGATCGTCGTGCAGGTGCGTGTTGATGACGTAGAGCACCGGCTTGTCGGTGATCTCGCGCAGCTTGGTCATGATCGCGTCGTGGTCCATTTCGAACTTGTTGTCGATCAGCACCACGCCGTCGTCGGCGAGGAGCACCGAGCAGTTGCCCGACTGAGCGCTGCGGATCATGTAGAAGTTGTCGCTCACCTTGACCGTCGTGAGCTCGGGCGGGCCGAAGCCGGCGCCGGGATCTGCGGGAGCACCGCCCTGGTTCTGCCCTCGCTGCGCGTGGGCGCCACTCGCTACCGCGGTGAGCGCGATCAACGTACCGACTGCCAACAAGCTCTTCATTACTGTGCCGCTCCAGGTTGATTGGCGCGCTCGTGGCGCGAAGTAACGATGTAATTGCGGATCATCGAGTTATCCTCGTGGCAGGCGTACTCGAACATCTGGTAATTCTCGTCGCGCTGCCAGGGGAATTCGACGGTCCACGGCGCGGTCCAGATCACAGGATCGCTCACCGTCGCTTGGTACGTCAGCGTATCCGGCCCCGTGCGCGTGAAGCGCTCCGTGAGCACGTATTCTTCACTGATCGGCGTGTTGTTGAACGGCGGCGAGCCCACCGTGTGAATGTTCGTCGAGCTTCCCTGGCCGTTGAAGTTCGTGGTCTCGACGACGAGCGTGTTGCCTTCCCAGCGGCCGCGCGAGTAGCCGAACCATGCTGTGGCATCGGCGTCGATGGGCTCGCCGGCGATGGGCACGATGCGCGCCTCGTGAATCATTTCCAGGCGAATGACCACGTAACCCGGCGCCTGAATGATCTCTACGCCGTTGTTGTAATACGCCGGCAACATCGATGCGGGTAAGCCGCGCGTGATGCAGCGGTCCCAGTTGTCGAAGTCGGTCCAGTGATCGAACGGGATGGCCATCCAGCCGCTGCGCATCAGCTCGCGGCGGCGCTCGCCCTCCGGCGTGAGCGCGGGGAGCTGGCCGTTCGGCGGATCGACCAGCAGCGACGTGAGCCTGTTGGCCTGGCCCCATTCCACCCAGTGCCCCATGCCCATCTTGTTCGTGTCGATCTCTTCTTTGTAAGCGCCCTGAATGCCCGTGTACTGCTGCTCGCGCGCGGCAAGCTCTTCGTCCGTGAGGAAGCGGCGATCGCCGAGCTCGGGCGGGCGCTGCAACGGCACGCCGGTCAAGTGGCCGATCGGCCACATGCCCCGCAGATCGGGGTCGCCCCACTCGGTGATGGGTTGCTGCCAGCCCGACGCGGCGGCCTGCGGTGCGGCCTCTCGGCCGTCCGGCGGCGCACAGGCGGCAAGCGAGCACGCGACGAGCACGTACAGCGATGAGCGCGCGGTTTTCATGCGGCTTGCCTCGGGGAGCTCAAGGTGAATCGGCTTCGCCCCCGGATTGTCGACCACGCCGAAGCGCAGATCAACGAACGCGTTTATGTCGACTCGCCGGCGCATGCCCAATCGGCGCTGGCGACGACGAAAAACGTGCCGTTGAAGCCTCGCGATTTGAAGATGCCTTGTACCTGCTTGCTGACGGTGCTGCGCACGTCCTCGACGCTGCGGCCATCGAACGTTCCCATGACCGCCGCGGCCGGTAGCTTGAAGCTCGGCCCGTTCTCGGACTTTACCGTTTGCTTCAGCCCGAGGTCCGCGAGATCCATGTACGCGTATAGATAATCTTCGCGCGTGGCGTGCTTCAAGTCGAAGACGCAAAAGACGAGAAACGTCATGGCCGACCCACTGGAAATCTTGAGGCGTATTCCTATAGAGGTCTGGGCGCGGCTGCAACCCCCGCGGTGATATCCTGACCGTCTCACTTCGCGGGAGACGCACGATGTTGCGACACAGCAAGGTTTTGACTCTTGCGGCGGCCATGGCCATCGGCGCCGGCGCAGCCCCGGGGCTGGCCCAGAACCTGCCGTTCACCGTCACCGAGCTCGCCGACTTCGACACGCCATGGGCGATGGCCTTCTTGCCCGACGGACGGCTGCTCGTCACCGAGCAGCGCGGCGCGCTGAAGGTGTACACGCCGGGCGGATCGAGCTTAAGCGTCCGCGGCGTGCCGCAGGTGAGCTACGGCGGTCAGGGCGGGCTCGGCGACATCGTGCTGCACCCCGACTATGCCGAGAACGGGCTCGTGTACTTGAGCTACGCCGAGGCCGGTGAAGGCGAGACGCGCGGTGCCGCCGTGGCGCGGGCGAAGCTCGCGCTCGATGCGTCAGGCGGGGAGCTCCAGAATCTTCAGGTCATCTGGCGGCAGTCGCCGAAAGTCGATGGCGGCGGCCACTACAGCCACCGCATCGCGTTCGGCGATGGTCATCTTTGGATCAGCTCCGGCGACCGGCAGAAGTTCGATCCCGCGCAGGACATGAACGCCAACTTGGGCAAAGTTTTGCGCCTCAACGACGACGGCTCCGTGCCGCGCGACAACCCGTTCGCAGAGCGCGGCGGTGTGACGGCGCAGATCTGGTCGCTCGGGCATCGCAATCCGCTCGGGCTCGCCTTCGATTCGCAAGGCCAGCTCTGGGACGTCGAGATGGGACCGATGGGCGGCGACGAGCTGAATCGAGTGCAGCGCGGTGCGAACTACGGCTATCCGATCGTTTCGAACGGCGACCACTACGACGGCCGGGTGATTCCGGATCACGACACTCGGCCCGAGTTCGCGGCGCCCGCGGTGTTTTGGAATCCCGTGATCTCCCCATCGAGCCTGCTCTTCTACGACGGCAGCGAGTTCCCGCAATGGCGCGGCGACGCGTTCATCGGCGGACTGTCGTCGCAGTCGATCGTCCGCATCGAATTCGACGGCGAGCGCGCGCGCGAAGCCGAGCGCTACGGCATGGGAATGCGTATCCGTGCGATCGAGCAGGGCCCCGACGGCGCGCTCTGGATTCTCGAGGACGAGCGCGAGGGCCGCGGCGGCCAAGGCCGCATGTTCAAGCTCACCGCGCGCAGCGCGAGCGGGCAATAACGCGCGAGGGTAGCGTTGTTTGGCCCCCGCCGCCGGCGGCGGCTCAAGGCGAGCGGGCGGCGGACGCGAGTGCCGAGTCGA
>CAMPKU010000303.1 GCA_946887385.1 uncultured Gammaproteobacteria bacterium | reverse complement strand
GTGAAGCGTTCCGTGATCGTCAGCGCTTCGCTGTGGCGTTGACCGCCGCCGTTCACGCCGACACCCGTGCGATCCGTGAAGTTCCTCGTCTCGACGACGAGCGTGTCGCCTTCGAAGCGGCCGACGGAGTCGCCGAGCCACATCTTGATCGCGCCACTGACATGACCGCGCCCATCGAGCGGCACGATGCGTGTCTCGTGAATCATCTCGTTGACGATGGCCACGTACCCCGGCGACTGAAAAATCTGAGTGCCGTTGTTATAGATGACGGGCAGGATGGAGCCGGCGAGGCCGCGCGTGATGCAGCGGTCGTAGTTGCTGCGGTCCGTATAGGAGTCTGCGGGGCCGCGGCTCTGCCGAAACTCGCGCAATGCCGCCTGGCGCTCCTGCGCTTGCGGCGTATACGCCGGCATGCGGCCGTTCGGCGGGTCTACGATCAGGGACGCCTGCCGTTGCGGCTCGCCGCGCTCGAGCCAATGCGGCGGCGGCGACACGGGGCCGCCGACGTCCCCGCCGGGCGTGCTCGTCGCTTCCTCGAGATCGAAGTCCGCGTTGTCCTGCTCTTGTTGTTGCGCGGCGCGTTGCTGCCGCTCGGCGAACTCCTCGTCGTTGAGCACGTTGCGCAGCCCAAGCCGCTCGTCGCGCTGCATCGGCACGCCCACCATGTCCGTGCCGGGCCACTTGCCCTGCAGGTCGGGATCGCCCCACGCCGTGCGCGGCGCGGTGTAGTTGCCCGCCGCTGGCTGGGCGCTCACGGCGGCGCTCAAAACGGCGACGATGCCGGCGCCAACGAGCGCGCGGCCGATGTAAAAAGATAGTTGCTGCAGTTGCACGGCTTTTCCCCCCAAGTGTTAGCCGACGGCCGCGCGGCTTAGCGCGGCTCGATGCGCAGCACTGCGCCTTCGTCCTCGTCGGTAATCACGTAGAGCAGGCCGTCGGGACCTTGTTGCACGTCACGGATGCGTTGCCGCAAGTCGACGAGCAGCGACTCGCGGCGCAGCTCCTCCATCTGCGGATTGAGAAGGATGCGGTCGAGCTTGCCGGTGCCCGGGATCTCGCCCACACGCAGTCCGCCGACGAACATGTCGCCCTTCCAGAGCGGAAGTCGGTCGCCGGTGTAGA
The DNA here is from genome assembly GCA_946887385.1 of uncultured Gammaproteobacteria bacterium. The sequence continues at coordinate 2,713 of CAMPKU010000303.1, read as the reverse complement.
ACGTGAAACCGGAAACCGCGATGGCGGGCGTCCAGTACACGACGGGCGGCTCATAACCCTCGTGCGTGGGCGCCTTCGCCTGCCACGGGCCCGGATACGTGCGCCCGAGGCTCACGAGCGGCCAGCCATAATTCTTGCCGGCGCGAATCACGTTGAGCTCGTCGCCGCCGTTCGGGCCGTTCTCGCTCTGCCAGATTTCGCCGCTGACGGGATGCCGCGCCAGACCGAGCGAGTTGCGATGGCCGAGCGTGAAGATCTCGGGCTTGTAGCCTTGCTTGCCGACAAACGGGTTGTCGCTGGGCACGCTACCGTCGTCACGGACGCGCAACACTTTGCCGCCGTAACCGTTCGGGTCCTGCGCGTCGCCGCCGCTCGTTGCGATGTACAGCATGCCGTCGCCGCCGAACGCGATTGGCGTGGGGCCGCCGTCGCCCGGCTCGGCCACGAAAATGTCCTCGGCGCCGGCAAGCGCGCTGCCGGTCCAACGCGCCCGCGTAACGGCAACCGTGGTGCGGTTTTCGCCGAGCGGTTTCGTGTAGCTCAAGTACAGCGTTTGGTTTTGCGCGAATTGCGGATGCAGCGCGATATCCATGTAGCCGTGCACGGCACCGGGCAAGCCCGAGGTGCCCGTGGAAAACGACTCCGGACCGCCCGCCACCGGGTTCGGATCGAGCTTGCCGTCGCGCATCGAACGCAGCTTCCCGTCACGTTGCGTGATCAGCATCGTGCTGTCGGGTAGGAAGGTGAGCGTGAACGGGTAGGACAACGCCTTCGTGAGCACCGTTACTCTGATGTTCTGGCCTTCACCGGTGGCGTAGTCGAACGGCCCGTTGCCGAGCGGTTTGTCGGCAAGCCCGGATGGCGCGACGGGAATCCCCATGCGGAAGGGCACTTCGCGCTGCGCGAGCGCAAGCGGCGAAGCGATGACGGCGAGTGCCAAGACGGGCAGGGAGCGGGCGATGGACATGGAATTCGACCCCTGAGGTTGGAAGCCGCAGTATAGGGCGCCCCGCGTGGCCTCCCAAGCAGGCTGCAGCCGGGTGCCGAGAGAAATTTGGATTCCGCCGCTGCAACCGGGGGGTCGGTTCGTTATGATTCTCGCCGGCTTTGAATAACTACGACCGTTAGGGGGCACAATGCGGCAGGGGTACATCGTTTCGTTCGTTGCGGCGCTCGCGCTTGCGGGTGCGGTGCCCCTTACCGCGGACGCGCAAACGGCGCCGCGCCGAGTGGCCGGCCATCCGAACTTGAACGGCATTTGGCAGGCCATGAGCACAGCCCACTGGAATCTCGAGGGCCACGCCGCCTCGCAGCTCAAAGATTTTTGGCGCCTGGGCGCGATCGGCGCCATACCGGCCGGCCAGAGTGTGGTGAAAGAAGGCACGATTCCGTACCTGCCGGAAGCGCTCGCGCGACGGGAAGAGAACCGCGCCGGCTGGCCGAAGACGGATCCCGAGGCCGCGTGCTATCTGCCCGGCATTCCGCGCGCCACGTATCTGCCGCATCCGTTCCAGATCGTGCAGGGCGACGACGACATCCTGTTTGTCTATTCGTTTGCGAACGCCAACCGCGCCGTGCACATGAAAGACCACCGCACGATCGACGAGGTGCCGGTCGATCTGTGGATGGGTTGGTCGAACGGCAGCTGGGACGGCGACACGCTGGTCGTGGAAGTGCTCGCCAACGACGACCGCACGTGGTTCGATCGCGCCGGCAACTACCACAGCAATCAGCTGAAGGTCACCGAACGCTATACGCCGCTCGATGCGAATCGCATCCAGTACGAGGCCACCATCGAGGACCCCGAGACGTTCTCCCGGCCCTGGACGATCTCGCTGCACCTCTATAAGCACACGGAGCCGAACGCCGAGTTGCTCGAGTTCAAGTGCGTCGAGTTCTCGGAAAATCTGTTGTACAACGAGTTCTTGAAAGAGCCGCTGCCATAAGCAGGGCCAAGGCCCAGTTCCTCGAATTGGTCGGTTTTGAGCTAGGAGAGAAGCTATGCGAGTTAGAGGTTGGTTAGGGGTGTTCGGTGGCGGCCTAATGGCCGCGGTGGCCGCACCCGTGGTCGCGCACCATTCGTTCGCGGCCGAATTCGACATCAATCGCCCGATCAAGCTCGAAGGCGTCGTCACGAGGATGCAGTTCAGCAACCCGCATTCGTGGCTGCACATCGAGGTCACGACGGCGAGCGGTGAAAAGCAAGCATGGGCCGTCGAAGGCGGCGCTCCGAATGCGCTGATCCGTCACGGTTGGAACCGCAACTCGGTGCCGGCCGGCACCAAGGTGTTCGTCGAAGGGTTCCAGGCGAAAGACCGGTCGTTCCGCGCGAGCGGCCGCGACATCACGCTGCCCGACGGCTCGTCGCTGTTCATGGGTCAAGGTGGAGCGGCGGCGCCGAGCGCCGAATAGCAAAGGACAAAAGGGGACGGATTTATTTAAATCCGTCCCCTTTTTCGAGGCGAGGCGCCCGGTATCGTGCCGCGGCGCCTTTTCTTTTTTATTCGCCGGCGTTGATGTCGAAGACGTCCGCACCTTCCTGCGGCCGGCCGTAGATGCCCATGCCCACGGTGCGCTGCGGAGGCGTTTCGCCCCGCGCGATGGCCGCGGCCACTTCACGCTCGAAGGCGCGCTCTCCGGAGAGCGAATGCCCCACGGCGCCGTTCCCCTCGTGGCACGAGTATTCGAACGTCTCGTAGTTCGGCTGCGTCGT
>CAMPKU010000302.1 GCA_946887385.1 uncultured Gammaproteobacteria bacterium | reverse complement strand
GGCCTCGTGACGCTCGAAACCGAGAAAGCCAGTATGGACGTGCCGGCCCCCACGGCCGGCAAAGTGCTCGAGCTCAAAGTGGCGGTGGGCGACAAGGTATCGGCCGGCGATCCCGTGCTGCTGTTGCAGCCGAGCGGTGCGGCGGCGCCTCCCGCAACGCCGGCGCCGCAACCCGCGCGCCCGCCCGCCGCTGGGCCGCCGTCCGCGCCGGTAGCGAAATCGGCGGCCGCGCCCACCCGCAGTGCCGCGGCGGTTACGCCCTCGTCCTCGAGCGAAGCGCACGCCAGCCCGTCCGTGCGCAGGCTCGGCCGCGAGCTCGGCGTCGATCTCGGCAGAGTGCGGGGCTCGGGCGCGAAGGGCCGCGTCACGGCCGACGACGTGAAAGCATTCGTCAAAGAGGCGCTGCAAGGCGGTGCCGGGCCGGGCAGTGCGTTGCCGGCGGTTCCCACGGTGGACTTCGCGAAGTACGGCCGCATCGAGAGCGAGCCGCTGTCGCGCATCCAGAAGATCTCCGGCCCGCGCCTGCAAGCGAGCTGGGTGAACGTACCGCACGTCACCCAGCACGACGAGGCCGACATCACGGAGCTCGAGGAGAAGCGCGCCGCGCTCAAGGAGCACGCGCGAGAGCGAGGCATCAAGCTCACGCCGCTCGCATTCATTATCCGCGCGTGCGCCTTGGCGCTGGCCGAAATGCCGCACTTCAAGTCGTCGCTCGCGCCGGGCGGCGACAGTCTCGTGATCAAGCACTACACGCACATCGGCTTTGCTGCCGACACGCCGCAAGGGCTCGTCGTTCCCGTCATCCGCGATGCGGACAAGAAAGACGTGTACGAGCTTGCGAAGGCGCTCGCCACGCTGAGCGAGCGAGCGCGTGCCGGCAAGCTGCAAGTCGACGACGTGCAGGGCGGCGTGTTCACGGTGTCGAGCTTGGGCGGCATCGGCGGGCGGTTCTTCACGCCGATCATCAATGCGCCCGAGGTCGCGATCCTCGGCGTGTCGCGCAGCGCGTGGCAACCCGTGTACCGCGAGCTGAGCTTCGTGCCGCGCCTTATGTTGCCGCTGTCGTTGTCGTACGACCATCGCGTCATCGACGGTGCGAAGGCCGTGCGCTTCACCACGCGCCTTTGCGAGATTCTTGCGAACCCCGGGCAGCTCGTCGAGGCGATTCCGTGAGCACGGTCGAAGTGCGGATTCCCGAGCTCGGGGATTTTCCCGCCGTCGACGTCATCGAGGTGCACGTGAAGGCCGGCGACCGGATCGCCGTAGAGGACCCGCTCGTCACGCTCGAAACCGATAAAGCCACGATGGACGTGCCGGCGCCGCAAGCGGGCACCGTGGCGGCAGTGGCGCTCAAGCAGGGCGACAAGGTGTCGGCCGGCGATCTCGTCTTGACGCTGCAGGCGGCAGACGAGCCTGCGGACGAGCCCGCAGCGAAACGCGAGCCCCCGGTCGCGCCGACTGCTGCGGTGTCCAAGCGCAGCTCGGCGCCCGCGAGCGCAGCGCGCCCGACGCCTCCGGCGAAGGCTGCCGCGTCCGGCGGTGCTGCGGGCACGGCTACGGCACCGGCTGCGGGTAAGCGGCTCGCCGTCATCGGTGCAGGCCCGGGCGGCTACACGGCCGCGTTCCGCGCCGCGGATCTTGGTCTCGAGGTGACGCTCATCGAGCGCTGGCCCACGCTCGGCGGCGTGTGCTTGAACGTCGGCTGCATTCCATCGAAGGCGCTGCTGCACGCGGCGCGCGTCATCGACGAAGTTGCGGAAATGGGGGAGCGCGGGCTCGCGTTCGGCAAGCCGAAGATCGACAGAGCGAAGCTCACGGCGTGGAAAAGCAGCGTGGTTCGGCAGCTCACGAACGGTCTCGACGCGCTCGCGAAGCAGCGGAAGGTGCGGGTCGTGCGCGGCACGGCCCGGTTCGCGTCGCCTACGCAGCTTGCCGTCGAGCGCGACGGCGAGCGCGAGCTCGTCGACTTCGATCAGTGCATCATCGCCGCCGGCAGCGAGCCCGCGTTGATTCCGGGCGTGCCGGACGACGCGCGCATCGTGGATTCGACCAGCGCACTCGACCTGCCGTCGCTGCCCGAGCGCATGCTCGTCGTGGGCGGCGGCATCATCGGTCTCGAGATGGCCACCGTCTACGATGCGCTCGGCGTGAAAGTGTCGGTCGTCGAGCTCACGAAGACGCTGATCCCCGGCTGCGATCGCGACCTCGTGAAACCCCTCGAGAAGCGCATCGGCTCGCGCTACGAGGCCGTCATGCTCGGCACGCGCGTTACGAAGATGGAAGCCGGAGCAAAGGGCATCACGGTTCATTTCGACGGCGACCAGGCGCCGGCCAAGCCGCAGACGTACGGTCTAGTGCTCATAGCCGTGGGCCGCAGCGCGAACGGCCGCAAGCTCGACGCGGACAAGGCCGGTGTCGACGTCGGCGAGCGCGGGCTCATCGGCGTCGACAAGCAGCAGCGCACGAACGTGCCGCACATCTTCGCGATCGGCGACATCGTCGGGCAGCCGATGCTCGCGCACAAAGCCAGTCACGAAGGCAAGGTTGCGGCCGAAGCTGCAGCGGGACAGAAAAGCTTTTTCGACGCGCGCGTGGTGCCGGCCGTGGCGTACACGGATCCGGAGGTGGCCTGGGTAGGCCTCACCGAAGACGAGGCGAAGGCGCGCGGAGTCGCGTACGAGAAGGGCTCGTTCCCGTGGGCCGCGAGCGCACGCTCGTTGACGCTGGGCCGCGGCGAAGGTCTCACCAAGCTGCTCTTCGATGCCGGCACCAAGCGCCTACTCGGCGCGGGCATCGTCGGCATCAACGCCGGCGACTTGATTGCCGAGGCCGCGCTCGCAATCGAGATGGGCGCCGATGCGGCCGACGTCGCCCTTACGATCCATCCGCACCCCACGCTATCGGAGACTCTGGCCTTCGCGGCCGAGGCCGCCGAAGGCACGATCACCGATCTCTACGTGCCCAGAAAGCGGCGCTAGAAGCAGCGTATAAACAAGCAGTTATACGTCTTTATTCATGTGCTTACTGACCTCGTGAACGGCCGAAGTCAGAGCACGGTCTTCGCGGGATACTCGCACAAGTCCACGATCAGACAGCGCGGGCACTCGGGCTTGCGTGCCTTACAGACGTAGCGCCCGTGCAAGATCAGCCAGTGATGTGCATGGCGCTTGAATTCGTCGGGCGTCACGCGCACGAGCTCGTCCTCGACGGCGCGCACGGTGGCGCCTTGCGCCAACCCGGTCCGGTTCGCGACGCGGAAAATGTGCGTGTCCACCGCGATGGTCGGCTCGCCGAACGCCGTGTTCAAAAGCACGTTCGCCGTCTTGCGGCCTACGCCGGGCAGTGATTCGAGCGTCTCCCGATCGCGCGGCACTTCGCCGCCATGCTCGGCGACGAGAACCGCGCAGGTCTTCATGAGGTTCTTCGCCTTGGTGTTGAAGAGCCCGATCGTCTTGATGTACTCCTTCAAACCCGTCTCACCGAGCGCCAGGATTGCGGCCGGCGTGTTCGCGACGGGAAACAGCTTCGCCGTCGCTTTGTTGACGCCCACGTCGGTGGCCTGCGCAGACAACACCACGGCAACGAGAAGCTCGAACGGAGTGCTAAACGCAAGCTCGGTGGTGGGCTCGGGATTGGCTCGCGCGAAGCGCTCGTAAATTTTGCGCCGCTTCGCCGCGTTCACCGCGGCGTCTCAGGCATGGACGCAGCGCTATTCGCTTGCCGGGCGGCCGTGAGCCGATTGCGCAGCGCGAGCAGCAATGCCATGCCGAAAAACGCGCCGGGGGGCAAGATTGCGACGAGCATTCCGCCGAACGGCAGCTCGACGGTCAACGCCCGGCTGCCGTCTCCG
>CAMPKU010000301.1 GCA_946887385.1 uncultured Gammaproteobacteria bacterium | reverse complement strand
CCGCGCAGCGCCGCGCCGCGGTGGCTCACATGGTTCTTTTCCTCGGCCGTGAGCGCGGCGGCCGTTCGGCCCAGCGCCGGATCGAAAAAGACGGGGTCGTAGCCGAAGCCGCCCGTGCCGCTCGCGGCGCCGGCGATTTGGCCCGCCCAAGCCCCCGACGCGATCAGCGGTGCCGGGTCGTCGGCGTGCTGGAGGGCGACGAGCACGCAGTGGAATCGCGCGCTGCGCGCAAGCGCGGGGTTCGCGAGCCGCTCGAGTAGCGCTGCCACGTTCGCACGATCGCCGGCGGCCTCGCCGGCGAACCGTGCCGAGCGCACACCGGGTGCGCCGCCGAGTGAGTCGACGACGAGGCCCGAATCGTCGGCAATGGCCGGCAGACCTGTGGCCAACGCCGCGTGCCGCGCTTTCAGCAGCGCGTTCTCGACAAAGGTGGCTCCGGTTTCGGGCGGCGGGCTCACGCCGAGCTCCGATTGGGGGGTCAACCGGATGCCAAGACCGGCTTCAGCGAGCAGCGCAGAGAGCTCGACGAGCTTGCCGCGATTGCTCGTGGCCAGCACCCAATGCGGGGGCAGGCTCACTTCGAAAGGATGGCAGCCTGCGCGGCTAGCAGCTGCTCGATGCCGGTGCTGGCCAAGTCGAGCAGCACATCGAGCTCGTTGCGCTGCAGCGCGTGCCCTTCGGCCGTGCCTTGCACCTCGATGAAGCCCTTCGCGTCGTTCATCACGACGTTCATGTCGGTTTCCGCTTCGGAGTCCTCGGCATAGTCGAGATCGAGGACGGCGTTACCGCGAAAGATGCCCACCGAAACGGCGGCCACTTGACCGTGAATGGGATTGCGCGCGATTCGGCCGGCCTTCTTGAGCTGCGCGGCCGCGAGCGCCAGTGCAACGAAACCGCCCGTGATCGCGGCCGTGCGCGTGCCGCCGTCGGCCTGCAGCACGTCGCAGTCGATCGTAATCGTGTTCTCGCCGAGCGCTTCGCGATCGACGACGGCGCGCAGGCTGCGGCCGATGAGACGCTGGATCTCCTGGGTTCGCCCGCTTTGCGCCCCGCGGGCCGCCTCGCGCGGCATGCGGCTATGTGTGGCGCGCGGCAGCATGCCGTACTCGGCCGTGACCCAGCCCTGCCCCTTGCCTTTCAGAAACGGCGGCACCTTCGCTTCGGCGGACGCCGTGCAGAGCACGCGCGTATCGCCGAACTCCGCCAGCACCGATCCTTCGGCATGGCGCGTGAAGTGCGGCGTCAGCCGCACCGTGCGCATTTCGTCGCGGCGCCGTGCGCTCGGGCGCATGAGGGAGCTCCATTCCAAGGCTGTCGTGCGCAGCTTACCAGCTCGCACGCGAACGATCGGCGCCGAGGTATCAGGCGCCCTGCCAGCGCACGGCGGCCACGCTGGTGTTGTCGCTGTGCGGCGCGTTCTTCGCGACGGCGCGCTCGGCAAGACCGCGGATGAGACGCTCCATCGGCGCGCCGCTGTCGACGGAGAGTTCGCCGAAATCCTGATCTTCCAACCCCGACCACAGCCCGTCCGTGCACAGCAGGAGCACGTCGCCGGGCTCGAGCTTGGTGCGGGCCGTGATGCTCATGTCGGGAAGCGGCACGTCCCCGCCGAGACAGCATTCCACGAAGTTGCGCATCGGGTGGTTGCGCATCTCGCTCTCGGCGATGAGCCCTTCGCGAAGCAGCAACTCCACGTGGCTGTGGTCGCGCGTGCGCGCTTTGATTCGGCCGGCACGCAGCTGGTAGATGCGGCTGTCGCCGACATGTGCCCAATACGCGCCGCCGTCTTGCACGAGGCATGCGGCGCAGGTCGCGCGCGGCTTGTGGTCGAGCGCGACGCCGTCGCCGAGCTTCACCACGCGTTCGTGGGCGCGCGCAAGCGACAACGTCAGAAAGCCTTGCGGATCGAATACCGGCAACGCCGTTTCCGCAAACGACTCTTTGAGCGTGGCCACGGTAACCTCGGCGGCTCGCGCGCCGTGCGCATGGCCGCCCATGCCGTCCACGACCACGATCAAGAGCGCCTCGTTGCCGGCAATGAGATCGACGCGATCCTGGTTTTCTGCCCGATTGCCCGGCAGGGTTAGCTTTGCATAATCGGCGCGCACGCGTTCCTTACCGTCCCGTCGTTTGTAGTCGTTGTCGTCGTTGCACCGCCGCGCTTGCGCGTGCGGGGCGCGGCCTGCCCGGAAACCCGCTGTTGTACACTCGGTCCGCGGCGCGAAACGGCGCTCAGATTGGCTGAAACCACTTCCGGACTCAATCGAATGCCTCACAGCATGACGGGATTCTCGACGGCGGAGGAGCGCGTAGGGGCGTTCAGGCTCGTATGGGAGATCCGTAGCGTCAACCATCGGTTCCTCGAGCTCGGCTTCCGCTTGCCTGAAGAGCTGCGGGCCGTCGAGCCCGAATGCCGCGATCTCGTAAATGCCGTGATCAAGCGCGGCAAGGTCGATTGCACGCTGAAGATCAGCGCTAACGAGCACAACGCGGTTGCCGACACGATCGTGGCCGGCGCGCTCGATCGGCTGCACGGGCTCGAGGTTCAAGTGCGCGGCGTGTTCAAAGACGCGCGCCCTTTGACGGCGCAGGAAGTGCTGCGCTGGCCCGGAGTGCTCGAAGAGCCGGCCCGCAATCTCGAGGAGCTCGGCGACGCGGTGAAGGCGGGTCTGGCCGCGGCACTGCGCGCGCTCGCCGAGGCACGAGCCCGCGAAGGAGGCCGTATCGCCGAGATGCTGGAGAGACGCAATTCCGGCATCACCGCGCTGATCGCGAGCATCAAGCCGCAGGTCGAGGGCGCGCAGGTTCGGTACCGCGACCGGCTCCGCGAGCGCCTCGCGCGGCTCGACGTGCAGGCCGATCCGGAACGGCTCGAGCAGGAGCTGGCGCTGGTCGCGCAGCGCGCCGACGTCGCCGAAGAGATCGATCGGCTCGCGAGCCACGTCGTCGAAGTGCAGGCGATTTTGCGCCGCAACGAGCCGATCGGCCGGCGGCTCGACTTCGTGATTCAAGAGTTGAACCGCGAAGCCAATACGTTCGCTTCGAAGGTGCAGGAAGAAGCGCTGACGCGGATCGCCGTGGAGCTCAAGGTGCTCATCGAGCAGATGCGCGAGCAGGTGCAGAACCTCGAATGAGCGCGCGGCCCGGTCAGCTCTGGGTCGTCGCGGCGCCCAGCGGTGCCGGCAAGACGTCGCTGGTCCGCGCGCTGCTCGCGCGCGATCCCTCGTTGCGGTTCTCCGTGTCGTATACCACGCGCGCGCGGCGCAACTCCGAAACCGACGGCCGCGACTATTTTTTCGTCAGCGAGCCCACGTTCCTTCAGATGGTGCGCGACGGGGCATTCCTCGAATACGCGCGCGTGTTCGACCATTGGTACGGTACCGGCCGCGCACACGTGGCCGAGCTTCTGAACGCAGGCTTCTCGGTGGTGCTCGAGATCGACTGGCAGGGCGCACGCCAAGTGCGCGAGCAAGCACCGGACTCCCACAGCGTCTTCATCCTGCCGCCCAGCGTCGCGGAGCTCGAGCGGCGCCTGCGCGGCCGCCAAACCGACTCCGAAGCCGTGATCCAGCGCCGCCTTCAAGACGCGCTCGGCGACATGACCCACTGGGCCGAGTTCGACCACGTCGTCGTCAACGACGACTTCACCGCCGCCCTCGACCGCCTAGCCGCCATCATCCTCACCGGCACCACCCACGCGAGCACCCAACTCCCCACCGTCCGGGCGGCTGCCGAAGCCATCCTCAACAGCCGCTAACCGCACCCGCGTCTTTCCCAAACCCAGCACCACGCGTAAAGGCGGCGGCCGCAGCTCGAGGGGGCCCCTCGCGAGACCGTCGGCGCACAGGGAC
>CAMPKU010000300.1 GCA_946887385.1 uncultured Gammaproteobacteria bacterium | reverse complement strand
GAGTCGTCGCCGTTGTAAGTATCGGTGTCGCTATCGCGCCAGTAGACGTTGCCGTCGCGAATGCGCACACCTTCGATCGCAAGCTCGGGAGCGGCAGCGGCTCCGGAGTCCGGTGCGGTAGCGGCGGGTTGGTTGGCCGCCTCCACCAGGTCCTCCCAATTGCCGCGTTGCTCGGCGTCGCGCGCCAGGTTCAACGTGACGCCTTCGAGCTCCACGGTGCCGATCTCCACGCGACGCGACAAAAGCGGCAGCAGCTTGACGCGCGCCGCGATGCGCTCCGCTGAGGCGAACGGCTGCGCCGCGCCGCCGAACGCGTCCGCATTGCCGACGGTGACGCCGCCCGTCTCGACCGCAAGCCAGGGGAAGTAGTCGAGCCGAAGATCCTCCTCGATCGAAAGCACGCGACCCGTGCGGGCCGTGAACGCGTCCGTGGCGAGGCCTTTGTAGGCGTTCGGATCGAACGTGGAGGCGAGCACGGCAACAGCCAGGACGAGCAATACGACGAGGGCGGCGAGAGCGGCCAGCGAAATTTTTACGATGCGCATCGCTTCTCCTACAGAAGGCCGGAGAGTACGGTGGCAATGCCGAGGAACGAGAAGAAGCCCACCACGTCGGTGACAGTGGTGAGTACGATCGTCGACGACTGCGCCGGATCCTGGCCGACTTGCGTTAGCACGATGGGGATAACCGCTCCGGCGACGCCGGCGATGACCATGGACAGCACCATGGCGATACAGATTACGATGGCGAGCCCGGAGTTCCCACTCCAGATCAGCACGCCCGCGCCCGTCGTCGCAGCGACCGCGAAGCCGTTGATGACGCCGACGCGCATTTCCTTGAACAACACTCGGAACCAATGGCGGGTGGAGATTTCGCGCAGCGCCAAGCCGCGCATCGTAACGGCGAGCGCTTGCGCGCCGGCGTTGCCGGATTGACCGGCCACCACCGGCAACAGCACGGCCAGCGCCGTGAATTGTGCGATCGTCGACTCGAACAGTCCCACCACGGCCGCCGCCATGAATGCCGTGGCGAGATTGATCTGCAGCCATGGCAGGCGCTTGCGAACCGCGAACACCGGCGGCGACAAGGCGCGCTCTTCGCGGCCAGCGCCCACCATCATCTGAATGTCGACGGAGGCGGCTTCCTCGAGAGTTTTGAGCAACGCCTCGTGACGAATCGCGCCGATCAGCCGGCCGTGAATGTCGATGACGGGCAGCACATAAAGCTGAAAGTCGCGCAGTTTTTGCGCCACTTCCTCGCGATCGTCGAACGGCGACACAGCCGCGCTCGGCGGGCGCGCGATTTCCTTCAACAGGTCCGCGGGCTCGGCGATCATCAAGTCGTGAATGTCGACGATACCTACGAGGCGCCGCTCGGAGTCGACGATGAAGAGCTGACGCAGATCCTTCGGCTTGCTTTGCCGCAGCTGCTCGAGCGTGACTGCGACAGCCTGCTCGCCGCGGAAGCTCGGAATCCGCGAGTCCATGACGCGGCCCGCCGACCCTACCGGGTAGTCCATGAGCCGCCGAACCTCGGCTTCGGCGCGGCGCGGCAGCAGTGCAAGGCAGCGGCTCGACGACGGCTGGGAGATGCGCGCTAGCGAGATGGCGAGCACGCCGGGATCGAGGGCGTGCAGCACCTGCTTCAGCAATTTTTCGGGAAGCTCGGGCACGATCTCGTCGATGCGCGCCGGCGATAGATGACGCCAGACGCTCGCGAGCGTGTCTGCTTGGTGCTCGGCGAGCAGCTCGATCGCGGCCGTACGACCGAGCCCATCGATGACGTCGGCGGCTTGCGCCGGATGCTCGAGCAGGAACTGGCGGTTTACCCGGTCGAGCGCGAGGTTGCGAGCCGCGATTTCCATGCGGTCACCGGCGGCGCCGATCCGTGCCGATGAAATCGCCGAGGCTGCGCCACAAGCTGCCCGCGCCGATCGTGAGCAGCTCCGTGACTTCCGCGATCTCGCGATCGCTTTTCGTCTCGGCCACACGATTGACTTGGCGGAACGCCTTGCGCAGGTCGGCGTAGGAGATCACGCCTACGAACTCTTCGTCGCGATTGACCACGGGCGCTTCCGTATGACGTTCCCACACGCCGTGCTCTTGCGCCGTCACGAGCGGGTCGCGCGCCCAGAGCGTCTCTGCGGGCTCGAGAATCGAGGCGATCTTCTTGCGGCTCGATACTTGCAGCAGCGCGAGGCCACGCACCGCGCCGCGCACGCGCCGCGCGCGGTCGAGGACGTAGATGCGCGCTTGCGTGACGTGCTCGCTGCGAGCGATGCGGTCGCGAGCTTCACCGGCCGTGCAGTCGTCGGGTAGCGTGAGCACGCGGGGCTCGATCCATGCGCCCACGGTGTTCGTGGGGTAGCTCAAGAGCAGCTTGAACGCCATGAGCCACTGCGGGCCGAGCGAGCTCAAGATGGCCTCTCGATGCTCCGTTGGTAGATGCCGGAGCACGGCCACGGACTTTTGGCTGCCGAGACGCTCGAGCAGCTGGGCGCCCTCGGCCGGCGGCAGGCGCTCGATGCAGTGGGCGGCGCTCGTCGGCAGCATGTGACCCACGACGGGCGCAGCCGTCTCCAGCTCCACGGAGCAGAGCACGGCGTTTGCCTCGTCGACGGGCATTGCTTCGAGTAGACGCGCCGCGCTCTCGGCGTGCAGGCGCAGGTACGCTGCGGCGAGCACTTCGCGGCCGGTCACGGCGCTTTCCTGATCTTGACGAACGGCTCGGCACTGAAGTGCTGGCCCGGCACGGAGACGTCGCCCACGTCGGTTTCGATGAACACGCAGCCGTCGGCTATCTCGAGGATGCGGCCCTGGTACGCGCCGATCTTCACGGAGTCGCCGGGTGCGTAGTGCTTGCGCGCGTAGTGCGCGCCGATCAGATTGGCGAGGTGCGCTCGTGTGCCGAGCGCGAATACGAGCGCGATGCCGCCGAATACGGCCGCCGCCGTCACGGTGGTGAGCTGGATCAAGAAATTGACGTTGACGCCGAGCTGGTCGATGCCGATGACCACGCAGCTGATCACGATCACGGCCTGTGCGAGCCGGCCAAGCAAGCTGCTCTGGCCTACGCCGAACCCCACCGACGCCTGCTCCAAGATGTGGCGCGCAAGCGTGCCGCCCGTGAAGCCCACGACGATGATGATGACGCCGCCGATCACCGACGGCAGGTACGCCAACAGGTTCTCGGTCCAGCGCTCGAACACGCTGCCGCCCAAGATTCGCAGCGCGCTGGCCGCGAAGATCAGCAGCACGATCCAGAACACGACCGTCGATATGGCGCGGCTCGTGACCCGCGTGAGCGTCTCGGAGCGCGCTGCGGAGCGCGGCATCAGGCGCGCGACGAGCCAGTCCATGCTTTCGAGCGCGCGCCGCACCAGGGTGCGGAACAGGTGCGCCAGCAGCCAGCCGATCAAGAGCACGGCGGCGGCGGTCAGCAGCACCGGCAGGTAGGTGATCAGGCCCGCGAGCGTGTCCCTAAAGACGGCGATCAGCTGCGCCCCCCATGCCTGCAGTCGTTCCATGCGCGCTCCGACGAAGCCCCCGGCCGTTCGGCGCCATCCTACTTGACTCGCGTGCGGCTCGGGAGACGGCCGTCTCAATATATAAAGGTGTCGCGAGATCGCCGGCCTCTATGCCGCGTGAAGCGGCGCTCTTATGATTGCGCCCTCGTCGACGCAACCGCGCCGGCTCAACCGAAGTCGAACAAGAGGTTCACAGTGTCCATCAGCATCTACGATCAGTTCGTTCCCGTGTTTTCGCATCTTCTGTCGGCGCTCGACAAAGTGCTGAGTAAAGCGGAGGCCGATGCCGCCGCCCGTAAAATCGATCTCGACGTATTCGTGAACGGGCGGCTGGCGCCGGACA
>CAMPKU010000299.1 GCA_946887385.1 uncultured Gammaproteobacteria bacterium | reverse complement strand
CCCGAAGCACGGCGCGCGCTCGAAACGGGCGTGCTCGCGCACAACCGCGGCCGCGGCACCGTGGCGTACGTGGCGCGTGAGGACTGCGCCGCCGCCGCGGCCGCTGTGCTGCTGCAACCGGGGCACGCGGGCGCCGTGTACGAGATTACGGGCGGCGAGTCGTACTCGGCCGACGACCTTGCGGCGCTCTACGCCGAGCTCGGCGGTCGGCCGGTGCGGGCGCAAGCGCTCGATGACGCCGAGCTCATCGCGCTGATGGTCGGCGACGCAACGGGCGACGATCACTTGCGTTACGGCGCGGAGCTCGTGACATCGTTCGGCCGCTCGATCCGCGAGGGCTTTATGGATAGCCGCACCGATGCCGTCGAGCAGCTCACGAAGCGCGCGCCTGCGACGCTGCGGCAGGTGCTGGCGCCGCTCGCCGCTAGCCGTTCTCGATGACGCGGATCACCGCGGCGATCGTGGTGTTCGCCTCGAGCGGGTGGCGCAGCGGGCGATCGAGCGACAACGTGTAGCGATTGCTGCGGCCGAGGCGCTCGCGCGCGATCACGCCGGCCTCTTCGAGATCCCCGATGATGCGCTGCACGGCGCGCTCCGTGATGCCCACCTTGCGGGCGATCTCGCGCACCCGCTCCTCGGGGTTACGGGCGATGCACACGAGCACGTGGGCGTGGTTGCTGAAAATCGTCCACGGGGGGCGCGACGGGAGGGGATTTTTCGGAGGCTGAGCCATGCGCGGGGCATCATACGGCGAAGTCACGACTACTTGTACTGGAATCTAAATACAGGTATTATATTTCCTGTATCTAGTGGCCTGTAACAAAAGTGAGTAAAAACATGAATATACAGAACCTCACGACTTGGAACCGCCTCATGGCCCTGGACTTCGACGCCGCCGATGCGGCCCTGCCGTTCTCCGCGAGACTGGCCCGCGACAACGGCTGGTCACCCGCGTTCGCGGCCCGCGCGATCGAGGAGTATCGCAAGTTCTGTTTCCTGGCTGTGCACGCGGGGCATCCCGTGACGCCTTCCGACGAGGTGGACCAGGTGTGGCACCTGCACCTCACGTACTCGCGACACTACTGGGACGCGCTCTGCCGCGACACGCTCGAGCGGCCTCTGCATCACGGGCCGACGCAGGGCGGGGAGGCCGAGCACCGCAAGTTTCACGACTGGTACGAAGCCACGCTCACGTCCTATCGCCGCTACTTCGGCGAGCCGCCGAACGACTTCTGGCCGGCGGCGAGCGAGCGCTTCCACGAGCATAACGACTTCGTGCGCGTGAATCGGCGCCACGTCCTGACGCTCGATCGCGCGTGGCTGAAGCGCGGTGCGGTTGCAACGCTTGCGGGTGGCGGCTCGCTGGCGGTAGCTCATGCCGTGGCACAGGCCGACGGCGCCGTCGAGTCGCGGCCGGAGCTCGCCTTCGTGGCAGTGCTCGCGGCGGTGCTGCTCGTGGCGTTCATCGTCGCAGTCGCGCGTAGCGGCCGGCGCAAGCGCGACAATGTGGCTCCGAGTAAGAGCCGCGCGAAAGACAGCGCCGCGGCAGGTGCCGCGGGCGCCGGCTGCGGATCGTCGTCGAAAGGCGGCAACGGCGACGGCGGAACGGACGGGGGCGCCGCGAGCGGTTGCGGCGGTGCCGGCTGCGGCGGCGGCGGCGGGTGTGGCGGCGCTGGCTAGCGCGCTCGCGCCTCGTGAAACGCATAGCTCAGCCGCGCGACGCGCGAGCCGTGTTTGAGTCATGAACGATAGAGAGCTTCCATGAAACATTGTCCCGTGTGCAACTCGAACGAGCTCTACGAATACAAGAAGTACTATCAGTATGGCGCCCAGATGGGTGAGGAGTTGCTGCCGAAATTGGCCCCCGTTCCATTTTTCTCCGTGGCGAAGATCCGTCCGACTGTGTGCCTCGATTGCGGCCATATCGCATTGTTTGCGTCCGAGAGCGCCAGGAGGAAGCTCAAGGAGTCCGAGCATTGGAAGCCGGCTTTTCGTAAGCGCTAGGAACCTGCGGCGCTGAGAACCCGCTTGCCGAGATCCAGCAGGCTGACGCCCGCGAACACGTAGATCGCGCAAATCGCGCCTTCGCCGATCAAGACGCCTAGCAAGAACCGGCGGAACGAGATCTTCATCGCGCCGCACACGTAGCAGATCAAATCCGTCGGCACCACGGGCAGGAAGCTCCACGCCGTGACGATCGCTGTCGGACTCTTCTGCAACGCCGTGCGCACGCGTTGGACCTTATCGGCATGCTTGCGCTCGAAGTACTCGGCAAGCTTCAGCGATCCTGCGAACGCGTAAATGCTCGCCGACGAAATCGCAATGCCGATCACCGTGAGCACGAGCAGCGGCACGGGCGGGAAAATCGGAATCGCCAGCAGGAGCAGATTCGTGACGGGAATCAGCGCAAAGCCCCGCACGGCTCCCAGGAAGAGATAGAGGCCGTAGGCGAGCAACGCCGACGATTGAGCGAGACTGCCGATTCCCGTGCCCCACGTGCTCGAGTCTCGGTAGTAGAGGAACGCAAACGCCGCGGCGAACCCCGCCCACACGGCGATGCGCAGCCAGCGTGTCATGAAGGCCTCAGCGAATCGCGAGCGGGCGACGCCGCGACGCGCCTGCAACCCCTTTGCAGCCGATCACTGCGGCCACAACGCGCCTTGAGACTCGCCGGGAATCGGCGCCAAGCCGCGAAACACGAACTTCTGCACGCGCTTACCTTCGTAGGTCTCGGTGGTATAGATGTTGCCCTGCGAGTCGACGGCAATGCTATGCACACCGAAGAACTGCCCGGGTTGGCGGCCGCCGCTGCCGAAGCTGGTCAACACCTGCATCGACTCACGGTGAATGATGTACACGCGCTCGTTCAAGCCGTCTGCGAGGTAGATGTACGCCTGGTCCGGATCGTGTGACAGGGCGATGTCCCACACCGAGCCGGCGCCGCGCGTCTCGGGCGCCACGCGCAGCTCGCTGACGAACGTGCCGTCCTTGCGGAACGCTTGGATCCGGTTGTTGACGCGGTCGCAGACATAGACGAACCCGTCGCGCGACGGCTCGGCGCAGTGCACGGGATTGCGAAATTGCTGCGCAGGCGGTGCGGCCGGATCGTACAGCCCGAGATCGGTGTCGTCGGGCCGGTTGCCGTAGGCGCCCCAGTAGCGCTTGCGCTCCCCCGTCGTTGCGTCGATCACGACGACGCGCTTGTTGCCGTACCCGTCGGCGACATACGCCTCGTTCGCTGCAGCGTCGATCGAGATTTTGGCCACGCGCCAAAAGTTCACGGGATCGTTGCTGCCGTCATTCTGCTCGGGCTCGCCGAGCTGCATCAGGAACTGGCCGGAGCGCGAGAATTTCAAGACGTGCGCATCTTTCACGTCGTTGCCGCCGATCCAGATGTTGTCCATGTGATCGACCGTGATGCCGTGGTTCGACGTGGGCCAGTCGTAGCCTTCGCCCGGGCCGCCCCACGACCCGACCACGTTGCCCGCGGCGTCGAATTCGATGACGGGCGGCGCGGCGGTGCAGCAGGTGCCGGCGCTCGCTTCCGTTTCCAGGTTCAACGACTGCTGCCGGTGGATGATCCACACGTGATCGCGCGAGTCTGCGGATACGCCGATCGTGGAGCCGAGCAGCCAGTGGCTTGGTAACGGTTTCGGCCAGAACGGATCGACCTCGAAGCGCGGCGCGACGCCAGGGGCTCCGAACTCGGCGGCAGGTGCTGCGGCCGTCGCCGGCGTGGCGGCAGCCGCGCCGGCGGAGGGCGCCGGTGGAGTCGCGTCGCTGCAGCCCGCGAGCAAGGCGCCGGCGGAAGCGAGTAAAAGCAATCCGGCTCGACGAGTCATGGTTCCCCCAATTCGTCCGAATGCCGAGAAGGGCTTGTTC
>CAMPKU010000298.1 GCA_946887385.1 uncultured Gammaproteobacteria bacterium | reverse complement strand
CTGCCGGTCCCGAGCTTGCGATCGAAGGCGTGCGCATTCGCGACGGCAGCGTCTCCTGGCGCGAGAATGAGGACGAGATCCGCTACTCCGTGACGGGCTTGTCGCTCACGACGGGCGGCATCGGCAGCGGCGAGCCGGTGGCGTTCGAGACCGAGCTCACGTTCAGCGACGAAGCGTCCGGCATGACGGCTGCACTAACCGCAAGCGCGGTGGTCGCAGCGGCCGCCAGCGGCGCCGTGACGGCGACCGACGTCGCGGCCGCGGTCACCATGGATGCCGGCGGCGGCGCGCCGGCTCGCGAGCTTAAGTTGACGGCGGCGCGCATTGCGTTCGACCGAGACGCCGAGACGCTCGACGCAGACGGCCTCATCACCGAGATCGGGGGCATCAGGGCCGCATGGCAAGTTGCGGCCACCACGCTCATCGAAAACCCTGCCGTGCGCGGGGCCGTCACGGTGCAGGGAGCGGAGCTAGCCGCGGTTTTCGAGCAGTTGCGATTCTCGCCGCCGGCGTCGCTCTCGCCAAGCGAGCTCGGCACGTTCTCTCTCGCCGCACAATTCGGTTTTCGTGCGGACCCGCAGCTCGTGGAGCTCACCGGAATCGACGCCGAGCTGCTCGGCATGCAGGTGCGCGGCGAAGGCACGCTTGCCGCCGGTAACGAGCTTGCCGGTCATGTGGTGATCGACGAGTTTGCGCCGAATGCCGCGCTGCAAGCGGTGCTGCGCGCCGCGGTGCCGCCCACCGTCGACGTGAGCGCGCTCGGCACGCTCGCGCTCGATGCGCGGTTCGACACGACCTTGGACAGCGGCCGTGCGGCGCTGCGCGACTTTACGCTGAGCGCGCTCGGCGCCACGGTGAGCGGCAACCTCGAAGGCGTGCCCGGCGAGCGCGGCGCCGTGTTCCGCGGCACGCTCGCAACGTCGCGCTTCGCAGCCGATGTGCTCGCGAAGGCGTTCGCCGCGATGTTGCCGCCGAACCTCGCACCGAGCGAGCTCGGCATGATCGAGCTCGGCGCCAGCTTCGTGCTCGACGCGGCCGCCGACACGCTCACCGTCGCGCCGCTGCGCGCGGAGGCGTTCGGACTGCGCGCCAGCGGCGAAGTCACGGCGCGCGACGTATCGCGCGCGGCCGCTTGGACCGGCACGGCCAGCGTTGCGCAGTTCTCCCCGCAGGCGCTGCTCCAGCGTTTCGGGCTGCCGCCGCAGCCCACGTCGGACCCCACGGCCTTCACGCGCGCAACGGTCGAGACGCGCTTCTCGGTGACGAAGGACGGGGCACAGCTCGACGATCTCGTGCTCGCGCTCGACGAAACCACGATCAAAGGCTCGTTCGCGCTGCAAGGCTTCGACTCACCTTCGTACCGCTTCGCGCTCGACGTGGACCGTGTGGACGCCGATCGCTATCTGCCGCCGAAAGCGCGCGACGCGCAGGCCGGAGAAGCGACGGCCGGCGACATCGAGCTGCCACAGAACAACACCATGAATCTGGACGGCACGATGCGGGTCGGCACGCTGAAGCTCGCCGGCATGCAGTTTGCGGACGTCGGCAGCCGCATCTTGATCGGCGGCGGCGACCTGAAGCTCGAGAACGCGCGCGCGAATCTTTACGGCCGCACGTTCGCCGGCAACTTCCCCGTGCGCGCTGCCGGTACCGAGCCCGGGCGTGCGCTCGACGGCCGTGCGAGCGGCATTCAGCTCGAGCCGCTGATCGCAGCCTTGACGGGCGGCGAGCCGAATTTCAGCGGTACGGGCAGCTTCGATTTGAGCCTGGCCGGCAAGGGCCGCACCGTGATCGAGAACGTGCAGACGGCGGGCGGCAACGTGAGCTTCGAGATGGCCGGCGGCGCCATCAAGGGATTCAATCTCGGCAGAACGCTGTGCAGCGCTTATAACGTTACGCAACGCGCGCCCGCTCCGCCGCAGCAGCCGGCGCTCACGGCGTACGAGTCCATCAGCGGCTCGGCGGCCGTCGCAGCAGGCACGGCCACGAGCAACGACTTGCTCGCGCGCACGTCGTTCATGGATATCAACGGCGCCGGGACGCTCGGGCTCGTGGAGCAACGGCTCGACTATGAGCTCGACGCCACGCTCACAGGCTCCATCGGGATCCCCAACTGCGAGACGCTGGACGCGTTCGTGGGCGGCGCGCTGCCGTTTCGCATCCGCGGCACCGTCACTGAGCCCGAAATCACACCGGACTTCAGCAAGCTCGTGCGGGAGCAACTCCGCGAAGAAATTCGCGACCGGTTACAGGACCGGGTTCAGGACCGGCTGCGGGATCTCCTGCGCTAACCGCCGGCCGTTAACGCGCTGCGGCTGGCACGCACTGTGCTTCCTCGAGCTCCCATTCGCGCCCGTCCGCAGTCTGCACCAGCACGCAGCGCGCGCCGCGCAGCACGAGCCGAAACTGCTCCGGCGCGTCGAGCGTGCGGCCGGTGGCGGCGCGCCCTTGCGGCCCCGGCGGCGTTCGGCGCTGCAGCAGGAGCACGCTCTCGCGCGTGAGCGCGTCGTCGGCCAACGTCACGGGCTGGCCGTTCATGGCGGCCGAAACTGCGCGTGCAAGCTCCGCCCGGCTCTGCGGCGTCGGCGCCGCAATGACGGCCGGCTGTTCTTGCGCAGACAGCGTGACGCATGCGGCGGGCGCGAGCAGCGCGGCGGCCGCGGCGAGCCATCGGCCGAGCGCGCTCATAGACGGTCGAGCCAGCGGTTCATGAGCCACGGTCCCTTGCGCACGCTGCCGTCGACACCTTCAGTGGGCGCACCGTTCAGCGGCTTCGTAAACCAAGGCTTGGAGCCCGACGGCGCGGGGCACGCCATTCCGAGACGGTGATCGAGCGCCGCTTTGTAACGAGCCTCGGCGGGATCGCCGAGCGGATGGCCGAAGTCGTCGTGCACGGAGCATCCGGGCACACGCACACCGGCGGCGCCGGAAGTGTTGTTCGGCGAAAAGCCGTCGCCGTAGTCACCGAAACCCGCCTCGTTCACGCCTTTCATTTGAATCGTGAAATAGGTGGTGCCGCAGTTGTCCTCGGGCAGGAAACCGTACGGTTTGCCGCAGGTGGTGGAGCCCATCTGCACCACTTCGACGTTGACACCGCGCAGGCCGTTGATGATCGATTCGCTGGCCGAGCACGTCGTTGAGCCGGTGAGCACGTAGACGCGCGACAGGTTCAACGCCGGCAGCGGCTGGTTCGTGCTCGAGGTGGCGAAGAAAGGCATCGGCGTGAGCGCGTTCTGCTTGTCGTTCATCATGATGCGCTCGAACGTGCGGCCGGCCGTGGGCACCGCGCCGGCGATCATGTAGGCCACCTCGCTCGCGATCGCAAGCGAGCCGCCGCCGTTGTAGCGCAGGTCGAGAACGAGGTCGACGACGTTTTGCGACGCCAGCGTGGAGAACGCCGAGATCAAATCCTGCTCGGCTGTCGGCAGGTGATCGTTGAACTGGATGTAGCCGACGTTGCCGATTGGCGTGGCCACGGTGCTCACGTTTTGCACCGGCTCGATGGCCACAGTGGCCGACGTCATCGTTACGGTTCGCTCGGCCAAGGTCTCTGGGTCGCGCAGCACGAACGAGTGCGTCTCGTTCGTTTGCTCAGGGAAGAGGCCGACAAAGAATGTGTCGACCCCCATCTGCGTGTTGTCGTTCACCACATCCACGCCGTCCACTCTGACGACTTCCTCGCCGCGCACCAGATTGGCCGCAGCTGCCGGCGACGAAGCGTGGATATAAGCCACGACGATGCGCCGCGGCGGCAAGCTCGAGACCACCGACCACGAGACGCCGTAGCCGGCTTCCGTGCCGGATTGAATCAGCGCGAGCCAATCCGACGTGCGATAGCTGAAATGAAACTTGTCCTTCGGAGCGCCGGACGGCGTAGTGGCGGCGGTTTTCAACTGCTCGAAGTAATTCGGCGTCGAGTAAAGGCCCGGATCGCGATCGACGATTTCGTCGTACCAGAGATACAGATGGTTGCTCCATGAG
>CAMPKU010000297.1 GCA_946887385.1 uncultured Gammaproteobacteria bacterium | reverse complement strand
GGAAGCGATATGATACTCACGCTTCACGGGTCGACCACATGAACGCGTACAAGACTGAATTCCTGGAGCTCGCCCTCGAGCTCGGGGTGCTGAAGTTCGGCGAGTTCACGCTCAAATCCGGGCGTACCAGCCCCTATTTTTTCAACGCCGGTTTGTTCAACAGCGGCTATGCGGCCGCAAAGCTCGGGCGTTGCTACGCCTCGGCCATCGCTGCGCTCGACCTCGAGTTCGACATGCTGTTCGGCCCCGCCTACAAAGGCATTCCGCTCGTCGTGCTATCGGCGGCGTCGCTCGCGAGCCATCTCGACGAGGACTATCCGTTTGCCTTCAACCGCAAAGAGGCGAAAGACCACGGCGAGGGCGGCTCGATCATCGGCGCGCCGCTCGCAGGACGCGTGCTTATCATCGACGACGTGATCACGGCCGGAACGGCTGTCCGCGAGGTGCTCGAGATCGTGCGGGCCGCGGGCGCCACGCCGGCCGGCGTGCTCGTGGCCCTCGACCGCGAGGAAGTGGCGCCGAAGAGCCGCATTTCGGCCGTCCAGCAGCTCGAAAAAGAGCTTCAGGTGCCGATCCGGAGTATCGTGTCGCTGACCGACCTCATCGATCACCTCGAAGAGGACAAGGAATACGAGCAATACCTGCCGGCCGTGCGGGCTTACCGCAATCGTTACGGAGTGCCGCGGGACGCTTAGAATAGCTCCGGTATTGAGAGCTACTTGGCAGAAATCGCTTTCGACCGCCTTCCGGGGACCGCAGTTTTGGTATATCTAGCTGCTCGCTGCCCGTCGTTGAGGATGACATAACGTGCGAAGATTCGGCGCCACCCTGCTCGTCGTTGCGGCCTTCGCGCTGCCGCCGATCGAGAGCGCCCAATCGCAGGGTCAGCGCCTGTACCGCTATACCGACGAGAACGGCGTCGTCCGCTACACCGATAAGATTCCGCCCGAGTACGCAGATCGCGACCGCAACCTCTTGAACGACCAGGGCGTGCGCATCGGCTTCGAGGAAGGCGAGATCACGGAAGCCGAACGCGCGGTGCTCGCCGAGCGCGAAGCCGTCGCGGAAGCCGAGCGGCAAGCCAAGGCCGAGGTCGCGCGCCGGGACCGTATGCTGCTCGAGACCTATCTGTCGGTAGCCGACATCGAAGATCTGCGCGACCGCCGGCTCGAGCTGCTGGAATCACAGATCAAGGTCACCGAGCTCTATCTCGGCAATCTGCGCAAACGGCTCATTGGGCTGCAGAACGAGGCCAGCTCGTTCAAGCCGTTCACCACCGCTCCCAATGCCCCGCAAGTTCCCGAGAACCTTGCGCTCGACATCTCGCGCACCACCGCTTCGATCTCGCTATACGAGCAAACGCTGTCGCGCACGCGCTCCGATCAACAAGCGCTGCGCGCGTCGTTCAACTCGGACATCGAGCGCTTTCGCGTGCTCAAGGGCGGCTAGCGCTCAACCGCGGCCCGTGTGGCCGAATCCGCCGCTGCCGCGCTGGCTCGCGGCGAAATCCTCGACTACCTCGAACTCGACTTGCACCACGGGCACCACGACGAGCTGCGCGATGCGCTCGCCGGGCTCGACACGAAACGGTTGTGCGCCGCGATTCCAGCACGAAATCATCAGCTCGCCTTGATAGTCGGAGTCGATGAGCCCCACCAGGTTGCCGAGCACGACCCCGTGTTTGTGGCCAAGCCCCGAGCGCGGAATGATCACGGCCGCGAGCTGCGGATCGTTCAAGTGGATCGCGATCCCGGTCGGAATCAGCTTCGTGTCGCCGGGGCCAAGATCGAGCGGCACGTCCAGGCATGCACGCAGATCCAGGCCCGCGGAGCCCGCCGTGGCGCGCTTCGGCAGCGGGAAATCCGTGCCGATTCGTGCGTTCAAAATTTTGAGCTCGACGCGCCGCGGAGTGTTCATTTATAGCGTTGCCTTCGGATCCGTCGGCGTCAGCCGGCGCGCGAGGGTGATTTCTCGCGCGAGTGCGCGACGCGGTAGCGCTCCGCGATCACGTCCACGAGCCGGCGCGCGAGCTGGCCTTTGCCGCCCTCGCCGAGGGCGAGCTCACCGCCGGCCCAAAACACCGTGAGCGCGTTGGTCTCGCGGTCGAAGCCGCAGTCCGGGCCCACTTGATTCGCCGCGATCATGTCGATGCGCTTGCGCTCGAGCTTCTCGCGCGCGTGCGCCGCCACGTTCTGCGTCTCTGCAGCAAAGCCCACCGTGAACGGCGGCGGAGATAGCGCTGCAACGCTCGCGAGCGTGTCCGGCGAGCGCACGAGCGCAAGATCCATCTCGGCGGCCTGGCGTTTGATCTTCTGCTCGGCGGCTTCGCGCGGCCGGTAATCGGACACCGCAGCGCAACCCACGAAGATGTGAGCGCCGGCGATCTCGTCGTGCACGGTTCGGTACATCTGTTCGGCCGTCTCCACGTCCACACGCCGCACAGCCGCCGGCGTCGGCAGCGCGACGGGGCCCGTCACGAGCACCACCTCGGCGCCGGCTTCGCGGGCGGCGGCCGCCACGGCGAAGCCCATCTTTCCGGAGCTGCGGTTTGTGATGTAGCGCACGGGATCGATGGGCTCGCGCGTGGGGCCCGCCGTGATGACCACTTTCAAGCCTTTCAGCGGCTGGGTGCGCAGCCGCCCTTCACTCTGAAGCACCGCAGCCGCGATCTCGGTCGGCTCGAGCATGCGCCCGGGCCCCGTTTCGCCGCACGCCTGATCGCCCGCCGCCGGACCCAAGAACCGCACGCCGCGCGCTTCGAGCAGCGCACGATTGGCTTGCACGGCCGGGTTGCCCCACATCGCTTGGTTCATCGCCGGCGCGAGGACGATCGGCGCCGTCGTCGCCAGGCAGAGCGTCGCGAGCAGATCGTTGGCCAAGCCCGCGGCCAGCGTGCCGAGGAAATTAGCCGTGGCTGGCGCCACCACCACCACGTCGGCCCAACGCGCGAGCTCGATGTGGCCCATCGCGGCCTCGGCCGCTGCGTCCCACAGATCGTCACGAACGCGGCGGCCCGATACGGCTTGAAACGTGAGCGGGCCGACGAGCTCGCGTGCGCCGCGCGTCATGACGACCTGAACTTCGCAGCCGCGCTCGACGAGGCGCCGAACGAGCTCCGGCGCTTTATAGGCTGCGATTCCACCCGTCACGCCGAGCAACACTCGCGGTGCGGGGGCGCGTTCCGTGTCTGCCATGGGAGATCTCCGGCATCGAGCTTACTCCGCGCTGTTTGCGCCGGGCCAGGAGCGATTCGAGCTTTTCTTATGTCTTCGGGGACTAATCGAAGCTGCGGCGCGCGGTGCGGCGAGACGAAGATCACAGCTCCGTCGAATCCCGGAGACTTTTATGCAAGCGCACTGCCCGCCATCGGAGCGGCCTCGCGAACGGCTCATCGAGGCGGGGCCGCAAGCACTCTCCGACGGAGAGCTGCTCGCAATCCTGCTCGGCACCGGCACGCGCGGGCAATCGGCGGCCGACCTGGCGCGCGCGCTACTCGGGTCGTGGGGCAGCTTGACGGCGCTACTCGGCAGCGCTCCGGCCGAGCTCGCCCGAGCGAAGGGCTTGGGACCGGCGCGCGTGGCTCGCCTGCTCGCGGCGCTCGAGATCGGCCGCCGCTATCTTGGCGCGCCGCTGGAGCCGCGCAGCGCGCTGGCAGCGCCCGAGGACGCCGCCCGTTATTTCAAGGCGCGCCTGCTCGACTTGCCGCACGAGGTGTTCTGCTGCCTCTTCCTCGACACGCGGCATCGCCTGATTCGCTACGAGGAGCTGTTTCGCGGCACGATCGACGGGGCCACGGTCTATCCGCGCGAGGTGGTCAAACGCGCCCTCGCCCACAACGCCTCGGCCGTGATCGTGGGGCACAATCACCCTTCGGGCGTCTCGGAGCCCAGCGAGGCGGATCGCAGCATCACGCTGAAGCTGGCCAAGGCGCTGGCGTTGGTCGAGATCAGGCTGCTCGATCATGTCGTCGTGAGCCGCGGCGG
>CAMPKU010000296.1 GCA_946887385.1 uncultured Gammaproteobacteria bacterium | reverse complement strand
ACGGCAACTGCGGCGCGAATGGAGCCAGCGCCATCGATCCCGTTGCCGAGTACGATCACGACGAAGGCATTGCAGTCGTCGGCGGCTTCGTATATCGCGGCACGGCGGTGCCGGCGCTTGCCGGCCGATATGTGTTCGGCGACTACGGCTCGGCCGATGGAGGCAAGCTGTTTGCGCTGACCGAAGCAGACGTGATCGAGCAGCTCGGCGTCGTCGGAGATGCGGCGTTCAAGCGCCGCCTGCTCGGGTTCGGTCGCGACCTCGCGGGCGAGATTTATGTGCTCGCCAACGACACGGGGACGCCGTTCGGTGCCTCGGGGGTGGTGCTGCGGATCGATGCCGGTCCCGGCACCGTGAGCTTCGCGGTGCGCGATGATGCCGTCTCCGTTACGGAGTCCGCCGGCTCCGTAACGGTCAGCGTCGTGCGCAGCGGTGGCGGCGACGGCGCGGCCACGGTGGACTTCGGCGTTGGCGGAGGGTCGGCGGTGGAGGGCAGCGATTACGCGCCCGTGTCGGGCACGTTCCGTTGGGCCGATGGCGAAGAAGGTGCGAAGAGCTTCACCATCGATCTCGTCCGCGATTCCGTGACGGAGCCCGATGAGACCATCGAACTCGTCCTTACGAACGCCACGGGCGCCGGCATCGGCAGCCCTGCGACCCACACGGTCAGCGTTGCGGACGGCGATTCAGCCGGAGATGGCGATTCCGGCGGAGGCGCGGTCGGCGCCGTCTTCGCCTTGTTGCTTGGCGCTGCTTTGCTCCTGCATCGCCGCCGAGCTTCTCCGTCAGAACGTTAGGCCCGCGATAAGGGAAGGACCCGACGAACGGGCGACTGTTACTTCGGACGCTTCGCCCGGTTCCGATCGATCTCGGCGGTTCGCGCAACGTCCTGCTTCTCGTGTGCCCGCTCGAACATCTCGAGGCGGGCCAAGTCCTGATCGCGGCGCATGCGCGCCTCGTGCCCCTCGCGGTTCGTGTAGATTTTGAAGAACACCAGCGCTGCAACGACGACCGCCAGCGCAATTGCGCTGTACAACACTTCGGGGTCATCGCTGCCAATGAAACGCTCGAGAAAATCGACCGCCATAATGACGACGATCACGCTGATGATCTTGCTCTCGAGGTCGTTCAGGGATTCGACGCCGAGCGCCACGGTTACATTGAGCGGCGAAATGAACAAGCTGTAGAAGCCGACGCCGATCAGATAGAAGAACACCGCCTTCAGCATCACGGTCACGATCTCTAGGAAGCGGATGATGATGTCGGTGCTGCCGACGTCGCCGCCGGCGACGTCGCGCCAGGTTGTCCACACGGTGGTTAGCGCGAGCCACGCGCCGAGCAAAAACAAAGAGAAGGCGGCCAACAGCACTGCGAGCACCGCCACTACCACGATCAGCCGCGATCGGCCGATGAGCCAGGCTAAGGGCGTGTCGGTCTTCGGATCCACCTATGAGTAGGCGCACGCAAGCGCATGCAAGTTCCCGGCTACGGGGTCATGCCTCTTCCTGGGTGCGGAACAGACGTCGCCGCAACCTCAACGCGCGTCATCACCGAAGGTTCGCGCGCGCCGTCGCCAGACGTCGGCGAAGCTCCGGTACTCCATGCGTGTCAGCACGCCGTCGGCGTCAAGGTCCAGACGCGAGTGAACTGCTTCCAGCGCGGCACATTCGGCCGTCTCCTCCGCGCTCAGGCGATCGTCGCCGTTCAAGTCGAAGCGCTCGAACGCAGGCGACTCGAGCGGCAGGCGCGCTCCCGAGCAAATGTCTCGCAAGTCGTCGGCCCGTGCCGCACTCGTCGCGGCTCCGAGCGCGCACGCCGCCGCAACGCACGCGTACCGCTGCGATGCCATCTCCGTCAGCCCGGGTGATCGAACGGAGTTACTATCGACCGCGCCTCGAGCTCCCGCCCTTCGAAAAAGTCGCGATCGAAATCTCCCGCCACGCTGACAACGTCGTCCAGCGTCAGCGTTGCTTTGATCCTCATATTACGCTTGCTCATAACGCCTCCTTGCTCGAGCCAGCATCAATCGGTTGAAAAAATTTGCAGCACTGGCCAGCAAACATCGTGCCAGGAATTCGGCTTCGCGCGTGCCGCGCGCCAGGAAAAGGGTAGGGCCGGCATCTATCTTGCTTGTCGTTCCTTGCGGCGAAACGACGGGCGGCGAGGGCGAGCATGATCAAAGGAATTCACTTGATGCGGATCGGCGGAGTCGAGATCCGTCTCGACTGGAGCCTGCTCATCATCGTCGCGCTCGTCACGATCAGCCTCGGCAACGGCGTCCTGGCGCGCTGGCATCCGGAGTGGAGCGCGCTGACGATTTGGACGACGGCCGTCGCTGCCGCGATCTTGTTGCTGGTGTCGGTGCTGTTGCACGAGCTCGCCCATGCGCTCGTCGGGCGGCGGCACGGCATCGAAATCAAACGAATCACGCTGTTCGTGTTCGGCGGCATGTCCCATCTCGAAGGCGAACCTCACGCCTGGCGCGCCGAGCTCTGGATGGCGATCGTCGGCCCGATCGTCAGCTTGCTGATCGGCGGCATATGCATCGGGATTGCGAGTGCCGCCTTGGCGGGAGAGGGCGCGCTCGCCGCGGAGCCGCTCGCAGCGATTCGCGAGCTCGGTCCCGGCGCCACATTGATGCTGTGGCTCGGGCCCGTGAACATGGTGCTCGCCTTGTTCAACGTCGTGCCCGCGTTTCCACTCGACGGCGGGCGCGTCGTCCGCGCAATCATCTGGGGCGCGACCGGAAACTTCGCGCGTGCCACGCGCTTGGCCTCGGTTCTAGGACAAGCATTCGGTTGGGCGTTGATCGCCGCCGGCGTCGCGATGATGCTCGGGCTCACGGTGCCCATCTTCGGCACAGGACTTGTCGGCGGTCTGTGGATCTCGCTAATCGGGTGGTTCCTGCACAACGCCGCAATTATGAGTTACCGGCAGGCGCAGCTTGGCGAAGCCCTCGCCGGCGTGCGAGTCGAGGAGATCATGAAGACGGAATTTGCGACGGTGCCTGCGGACCTGCCGGTGCAGACGCTCGTCGACGATTACCTCATGAGCCGCGAGCAGCGCTGTTATCCCGTCGTCGACGGCCGGGAGCTCTCGGGCATCGTGTGTCTCGACGATCTGCGGCACATGCGCCGCGCGGACTGGCCTGCTGCACGCACGCGCGAGATCATGACGCCAGCTGACCGGCTGGTGACGATGTCGCCGGGCACGCCGGCGAACGAAGCCCTTACTGCGCTCACGAACCGGCGGGTCAATCAGCTGCCGATCGTGGACCACGGCGAGATCAAGGGATTATTGAGCCGCGAGGACATCCTGAAATGGCTCGCATTCTTCGGCCCGGCGCCGGCCATCGGGCGCCGCTATGAGCGCACCGCTGGGCCAAGCACGTGACTCGCAAAAGCTGAGCCGTTATCACACGATCTGGAATCGCGCGTCGAGGATCAGAAGTCCACGTCGATCGTCAGCTGAAATCGCTCGACGTCGTCACGGCGAAAGGAGTCGCCGCTTCGCTGGGCGTCGAGCGGTACCGCGTAGCTCACGGCGATCACGCCGAGCGGGAGGCGGAAATGCGCGACGAGCCCAACCGATTGCCGCAGCTCGGCGGCATCGAAGCCGTAGTCGAGCCGCGCGCCCGCGTCATCGGCGAAAACCGTTTCGCCGCGGGAGAACACGCTCCCGACGTCGTAAAAGAAGCCGGAGCGAACGCGCTCCTCCCAGCGTTCGGGCCAAGGTGTCAGCCACTCGGCCTGCATGGCCACGAGCAAGTCGCCGCCGTACGGTCTGCCGCGGCTATCGCGCGGGCCGAGCGTGCCCTCGCGATAGCCGCGTACGGTGGAGGGCCCGCCCGCGAGCCAATTCATGTAGGGCGGCAGCGACGGCAACTCGTCGTCATCTGCCGCGCCGAGCCCGAGCCGCGCCGTGACCGTTGCCGTCCATCGCTCGGCGAGCTTCCAGTAGCGCGTGACGTCATAGTCGATGCGATGGTAGCGGAC
>CAMPKU010000295.1 GCA_946887385.1 uncultured Gammaproteobacteria bacterium | reverse complement strand
TGTTCTCGCAGACGAACACCACGGGCAGCTTCCAGATCACGGCGAAGTTCAGCGCTTCGTGAAACGCGCCGATGTTCGTGGTGCCGTCGCCGAAGAAGCACACGGCAACTTGCTCGGTGCCGCGATACTGCGCCGACCACGCCGCGCCGTTGGCGATGGTCATGTGCGCGCCGATGATGGCGTACGAGCCCATCATGTGGTGCTTCACGCTCGTCAAGTGCATGGAGCCGCCCTTGCCGCGCATGAGGCCCGAGGAGTTGCCCATGAGCTCGCCCAGAATTTCCGTCATGCCCACGCCGCGGACGAGCGTGTGGTTGTGACCGCGATACGTGCAGAACGTGTAGTCGTCGGGCCGCATGGCGGTGCCGAAGCCGGCCGCGATGGCCTCCTGGCCGAGCGCGAGATGGCTCGTGCCCTTGATGAGGTTCTGCATGAAAAGATCGTAGGCGCGCTTCTCGAGCACGCGGCACTCGAGCATCGTGCGGTACAGCTTGAGCCGAGTTTCGGTGCTGATCGAGAGCGTTGGGTTACGGGCGGTAAAGCCCGCCATCGTCTGTGCTTCCACTGCGTTGGTGCCTTCTCTAATGAAAGGAGCTTTTTTCTGCGCTTGAGATAGCGGCCGTCCTGGCGAAATGCCGGCGAACCGACCGGTCTTCCTTGGCTTGGAGGTCGTCTAGCCTAGCAAGATGGCCGCGGCTCGGCCAGACTGTCCATGACCTAATGGGGCTGCACACGGGGGCGAGACTCATGGCCGCGCACAGATCCCGCGTTCGGGTACTGGTGGCCGGGTGGCTGCTCGGCGCCGTGGCAGCGTGCGGCGGCAGCGGCACCGCGGGCACGTCGGCCAACGAGCCGACTTTGCATGTGATCAAGTTCCCGCACGTCACGGCTCCGGCCACTCCAAAAGGTCAAATGGCGCAGCGCTTCAAGGAGCTCGCCGAGCAGCGGTTTCCGGGCCGCGTAGTCGTCGAGGTGTACCCGTCGGCGCAGCTCATGGAGGACACGGAATCGATCGAGGCGCTCGCCTTCGGCGAAGTGCAAATGATCGCGACCTCGCTATCGCTGTTCGATCGGCTCACACAGAAGTTCCAAGTGTTCGATCTGCCGTTTCTGTTTCCAAGCTTGGTAGCCGTGGAGCGCTTCCAATCGAGCCCGGCCGGGCGCGAATTGCTCACGACGCTGAACGAGCAGGGCATCCTCGGCCTACAGTTCTGGCACAACGGCATGAAACAATTTTCAGGCCCGCGGCCGTTGATCGCGCCCAGCGACGCGCGCGGTCTGAAGTTTCGCGTCATGGAGTCCGACATTCTGCAAGCCGAGATCGAAGCCATCGGCGGCAGCCCGCAGAAGATGGCGTTCGGCGAAGTGTTTCAGGCGCTGCAAACGGGCACAGTCGACGCGCAGGAGAACACCTGGTCGAACATCTACTCGTCGAAGTTCTACGAAGTGCAGCCGTACATTACCGAGAGCAACCACGGCTACATCGGCTACTTCGTCGCCGTGAACGCTCCGTTCTGGCAAGCGCTGCCCGACGACTTGCGCGCCGGGCTCGAAGAAGTGCTCGCCGAGGTCACGCAGTGGGGCAACGCGCGCTCCGAGGCCATCAATCAAGAAGACCGACAGCGCATCGTCGCGTCCGGCCGCTCCGAAGTTACTGTGCTCACGCCGGAGCAACTCGTCGTTTGGCAGGCGGCCATGCGTCCCGTCTGGGACGAGTTCGGCGGCCGCATCGGCGCCGAGCTCATCGAAGCTGCGCAAGCAGCGGCGCGGTAAGCTCGTAATCGCGCATGTCGTCGCCGCTCGTGCAGCGCGTGCTGAAGGCTGCCGACCGCCTCGAAGAGACGTTCATGATCGTGGCGCTCACGTTCATGACGGTGCTCACCGTGGTGCAAGTGGTGCTGCGCTACGGATTCGGCACCGGGTTCGTGTGGTCGCTCGAGGTCACCACGTACACGTTCGCGTGGCTCGTGCTGATCGGCATGTCGTACGGCGTGCGCACCGAGGCGCACATCGCCGTGGACTTGCTAACGAGCCGGCTTGGCCCGAGCGGCGCGCGCATCGCTGCCGCCATCGCGCTCGCCTGCGCCCTCGCGTACTGCGCGCTGATGATCTACGGCAGCTCGCAGTTCGTGGACCGCTTGATGACGCTCGGCTCGAACGCGCGCGACATCCCGCTGCCGCGCTGGCTGCTCACGGGCATCATGCCGATCGCGTTCGGCTTGCTGGCGTTGCGGCTGGTGCAGGCGGCGCGGCCGCTATTGCGACGGCCGCCCGAAGCGAGCGACGTGCAATGACGGCGGGGTTCCTCGCCGGCGCGCTGTTCGTGTTGCTGTTCTTGCGAGTGCCGATCGCGATCGCGCTCGGGCTGTCGGCGATTCTAACGATGCTGTTGTTCGCCGAGCAGTCCCTCGTGGCGCTCGCGCAGCGGTTCTTCAGCGCGCTGCAAGTCTATCCGCTGCTCGCGATCCCGTTCTTCATCTTGGCCGGCGCGCTGATGACGACGGGCGGCGTGGCGAAGCGCATGATCGCGTTCGCGAACTCGCTCGTCGGCCATTTCCGCGGCGGTCTTGCGATGGCCGCGCTGCTTGCGTGCGCGCTGTTCGCAGCGGTGTCGGGCTCGTCACCGGCCACCGTGGTGGCGGTGGGCTCCATCATGATTGCCGGCATGGCGCGCTCGGGCTACACGAGGGAGTTCGCGGCCGGCTTGATCTGCAACGCCGGCACGCTCGGCATTCTGATTCCGCCGTCGATCGTGATGGTGGTGTACGGCGCCGTGACCGAAACCTCGATCGGCGATCTGTTCATCGCCGGCGTTGTGCCTGGGCTGATGCTAACGGCGATGCTGATGATCGCCGTGGCAGTTCTCGCGCGCCGGCTCGATTTGCCGCGCCAGCCGCGCGCGGATCTGCGCACGGTGCTTCGAACGGGCCGCGACGCGATCTGGGGCCTGCTGCTGATCGTGATCATTCTGGGCGGCATTTACAGCGGCGTCTTCACGCCGACGGAAGCCGCGGCGGTTTCCGCCCTCTACGCGTTCTTCATCGCAGTGTTCGTTTACCGCGACGTGCGGCTGCGTGAAGTGCCGAAGGTGGTTGCCGAGGCCGCCAAAGTCACGTCGATGCTGATGTTCATCATCGGCAACGCGTATTTGTTCGCCTTCGTGCTCACGACCGAGCAGGTGCCGCAGACGATCTCGCAGTGGATCACGGACGTAGGTGCGCCGCCATGGGCCTTCCTGGTGATGCTGAATCTGCTGCTCATCGTCGCCGGCAGCTTCATGGAAGCGACGTCGGTGGTGCTGATCTTCGCGCCGATCATGTTCCCGATCGCCACGGCGCTCGGCATTCATCCCGTGCACTTGGGCATCGTCATGACGGTGAACATGGAGATCGGCATGATCACGCCGCCGGTAGGCCTGAACCTGTTCGTGACCTCCGGCGTTGCGCAGCTGCCCGTCACGAAGGTGATTCGCGCGGCGTTGCCGTGGTTCATTGTGCTGCTCGCGGCGCTGATCGTTGTGACCTACGTGCCGTGGCTCTCCCTCGCGCTGCTGTGAGTTAAAAGCACCTTACTTCTTGCGGGGGGCTTCGAGCTGCGCATCCGGCGGCACGTAGCGGCCGCTGCGGATTTGGCGCACGCGCTCGACCAGGCTGAGCGCCGCATTGCGGGTTTCGGCTTGCACGGCTTGGTCGCGATCGAGCGCGTCGTGGCTCGTCGCGTACGGCTCGTAGTAGCCGATGTAGCGGTCGAGCGCGCCGCTCGACCCGGCGCGAATGAGCCCCATCCACTCGAGCCAGTCGCAGAGCGCGTACTTCACGTTATCGGTGCCCGCCACGTCGCCGTGCACGACGACGGCAAACGCGCGTCCGGCCAAGTGCTTCGGATAGTCCCAGCCTTTGAGCTCGATCGCTTTCGCCTCGGCCGCGTTCTTGCCGTGCGTGGCCGTGGGGTCCGGGTTGCCGCCGTCGGCGCACACCAAGCGGTCGATCATGAGCTTCAGCACCGACGGCA
>CAMPKU010000294.1 GCA_946887385.1 uncultured Gammaproteobacteria bacterium | reverse complement strand
CAGCTCGTCCTCCGGGCCCCCGACGGCCGCCTGGGCGCGGCGGCGGCCGGCGTCGAGGTCGCACCGGGCGAGGCGCTCGGGGGCGGCGAGCGCGCGGTGCTTTTGCGCGTGAAACCGCCCGAGGTAGCCCACGCCGACGACGGCCGTGCGAACAGTGCTCACCCGCGTGCGATCCCGCGCTCGGAGCTGCGGATGAACGAAAGCAGATGCTCGATTTGCGGGCTCGAGCGGCATTCGGCGCCGATGCGCGCCGTCACCTCGTCGATCGTGAGCGCGCGATCGAGCACAAAGCGCAGCGCGTTGTCGATGTTGCGCCGCTCGCCGGCATCGAAGCCGGCGCGTTTCAGTCCCACGCGATTGACGGCGCGCGGCACGGCCCAATGCCCTTCGGCGATGGCGAACGGCACGATGTCTTTGTTCGCGAACGCGCCGGCGGCCATGAACGAGTACGCGCCGACGCGCGTGAACTGAGTGAAACCGGTGAGCCCGCTCACGAGCGCGTGATGCTCGATCGTGACGTGACCCGCGAGCTGCGCGCCGTTGACGATCACGACGTGATCCGCCACGCGGCAGTCATGGCCGATGTGCGTATACGCCATGATGAAGTTGTGGCTGCCGACGTGCGTCACGCCGCCGCCCTTCTCCGTGCCCACGTTGATGCTCACGAACTCGCCGATGCGGTTGTCCGAGCCGATCTGAAGCGCCGTGTAGCTGCCGCCTTCGTAGCCCAAGTCCTGCGGCGGCCCGCCGAGCACGGCGCCGTGCTGGATGCGATTGTTCGCACCGATCGTCACGCGGCCGTAACGGCTGCCGATGCGCGCATGCGACTCCACAACCGTGCCGGGGCCGATCTCCACTTCGCCGTCGATGACGCAATACGGCCCGATCTCGGCGTCGGGCGAGATCGTGGCGCGGTCGCTCAGGATAGCGGTGGGATGAATGCTCAACGGCGGCCCTACCCCTCGCGGCGCGTTCAGCCGCTCGCGGCCTGATTCAGCGCCTTGGCGGGGTCGATGCCGCCCACGAGATCCGTGATGCTCGTGAAGCGATGTACGCGCAAATACTCTTCGAGCCCGGCATTTACCTTCATCGGCGCCAGCGGGTCGTAGAACAGCGCCGTGCCCAGGCCCACCGTGGCGGCACCTGCGAGCACGAACTCGAGCGCGTCGTGCGCGGTCTCGATGCCGCCCTGGCCGATGATCGGAATGCCGCGCTCGCGGCACTCCTGGTACACCTGATGAACCTTGAGCAGCGCGATCGGGCGAATCGCGGGCCCCGACAGGCCGCCTTGGATGTTGCCGATGATCGGTTGCCGCGTCTCCACGTCGATGGCCATGCCCATCAGCGTGTTGATGACGGCAAACGCGTCGGTGCCGGCGTCGATGCACGCGCGCGCGTTCAGGCGAATGTCGGTTTGATTCGGCGACAGCTTCGTGATCAACGGCTTGTTCGTCACGGCGCGGCACGCCGCCACGACGCGCGCCGACATGTCGGGGTAGTTGCCGAACGCCACACCGCCCTCCTTCACGTTCGGGCAGGAGATGTTGATCTCCAAGGCGTCGATGGGGGAATCGTCGAACCGCCGTGCAACCTCGGCATATTCCTCGATCGTCGAGCCGCAAACATTCGCGATGAACCGCGTTTCGCTGAAATCGAGCGTCGGAAGGATTTTCTGGACCACGTAATCCACGCCCGGATTCTGCAAGCCGATGGCGTTCAGCATGCCGGCCGGCGTCTCCCAGATTCGGTGCGGCGGGTTGCCGAGCCGCGGCGCCAGCGTGGTGCCCTTCAGCACGATCGCCCCGACCGCGGCGTTGCTGAAACCCTCGATGCGCGTGTATTCCTCGCCAAAGCCGACGCAGCCCGATAGCAGCACGATCGGCGAGTTCAGCTTCAGACCGCAGAAGTCGAGCTTGAGGCGACTCATCAAGGCGCAATTATCTATCATTGGCGCGCGATGTTGCACGTGATCTTGTTTCAGCCGGAGATTCCGCCGAACACCGGCAACCTGATCCGGCTCTGCGCGAACGCAGGCGCAACGCTGCACCTCGTGCATCCGCTCGGCTTTGACTTGAGCGACGCGCAGGTGCGCCGCGCGGGCCTCGACTATCACGAGATGGCGAGCGTGCGCGAGCACGCGGACCTTCCCGCCAGTCTGGCCGCCGTGGCGCCGGGGCGCGTGTTCGCGCTCACGACGAAAGCCACGCGGTCGGTTTACGACGCCGCGTTTCGCGACGGCGACGCGTTTTTGTTCGGCCCGGAGACCAGCGGCTTGCCGCAAGACGTGCTCGACACCTTCGCGCCGGCGATGCGCCTGAAGATCCCGATGCGCTCCGGCAATCGCAGCTTGAATCTCTCGAACGCGGCGGCCGTCACCGTCTACGAAGCGTGGCGCCAGCTCGGCTTCCCGGGCAGCGCTACCCCGGCTCGGAGCTGATCGGCCGGCGCATCAGCGCCGCCACCGCCGCGCGCGGATCGGCGCCTTCGTGCAGCACCTTGTTCAGCTCCACCACGATCGGCATCGGCACGTTGTGCTGCTCGGCCACGCGCGCGACGGCGCGCGCGCCGTTGTAGCCTTCGACCACCTGGCCGATCGACGCGAGCGCGTCGCGCGGGGCAACGCCCGCGGCCAGCGCAAGGCCGAAGCGCCGGTTGCGCGATTTGTCGTCGGTGCAGGTGAGCACCAGATCGCCCATGCCGGCCAAGCCCATGAACGTTTCCTTGCGCCCGCCGAGCGCCACGCCCAAGCGCGTCATCTCGGCGAGCCCGCGCGCGATCAATGCAATGCGCGTGTTCGCGCCGAAGCCGAGGCCATCGCAGATTCCGGCGCCGATCGCATACACGTTCTTCGTGGCGCCGCCCACCTCGACGCCGATCATGTCCGTGGAGGTGTAGGCACGAAACGTCTCGCTGCTGATGCGCTCCGCGAGCCGCTGCGCGTAGGCGGCATCCGTCGACGCGATGGTCATGGCCGTGGGCAGCCCCGCGCCTACCTCGCGCGCGAACGTAGGCCCCGACAGCACCGCCGTCGGCAAGCTGGCCGGCAACAGCTGGCCCGCGACCTGGTACGGCAGGAGGCCCGTCTCGAGCTCGAAGCCCTTCGTGGCCCAGGCCAGCCGGCGCAGCGGCAGCGCCGCGAGGGCCGTGAGCGTTTCACGCAGCGCATGGCTCGGCACGGCCACCAAGACGTCGTCGGCCGCGGCGACGGCAGCGCCTAGATCCGCCGTGGGCGCGACGAGCTCGGGAAACGCCGTGTCGGCGAGATAGCGCGCATTGCGCCGCTCGCGCTGCATGGCCTGCGCGTGGCCGGCATTACGCGCCCACAGCGCAGCGGGGTGGCCGGCGCTCGCGGTACAGTTCGCGCGCGCCGTGCCCCACGACCCGGCACCGACGATCGCGATGCGGCCGGCCGTGCTAATGCGTCTCGCCGCCTGCGGCGGCAGGCGCCGCTTGCGCCGCAGGTGCGTTGCCGCGCGCGGCGCGCTCCTGCATGGCCTGCGCATAGATGGCGTCGAAATTCAGCGGCTGCAGCAGCAACGGCGGGAATCCGCCCTTGGTGACGAGCTCGCTGATCGCCTCGCGCGCAAACGGGTACAGCGTATTCGGGCAGAAGCTGCCGATCAGCATCGAGCGCTCTTCGGCCGTATAGCCTTGGATTACGAAGATGCCCGATTGGGCCACCTCGGCCAGGAACAACGTGGAGTCCTTGTCCTTGGCCTCGACGGTGATCGTGAGCGTGACCTCTTCGGTGTCGGGCGCCACTTGCTGCGCGCTTGAGCGCACGTTCAATTGGGTCTGCGGCGACACGTTGGTCGTGAAGACCATCGGCGCCTTCGGCGATTCGAACGACAAGTCCTTCACGTAGATCTTTTGAAGGAAAAGCTGTTTCTGCGGAGCAGGGGTCGGTTGTTCTTCGGCCATCGTTCGTCCAGTCGTTAGGGTGGTGAAACTAGGGAGCCGGCGTCGCGAGCAGTCGATCGAGCTCGCCGGCCTTGTCGAGGGCGCTCAGGTCGTCGTAGCCGCCCACATGGCGGCCATCGATGAAGATCTGCGGCACCGACAATCTCGGCCGCGACCTTCTCTCGCGC
>CAMPKU010000293.1 GCA_946887385.1 uncultured Gammaproteobacteria bacterium | reverse complement strand
CGAGCAGGCGGCTCCGGGCGAAGCGTTCGCCGTCACCGCACTCGAGCTCGCGTCCCGCTTGTCGTTCTTTCTCTGGAGCAGCTTGCCGGATGAGGAGTTGCTCGATCTCGCCGCGTCGGGGCGGCTCACCGAAGATGCCGTGCTCGACGCGCAAGTACAGCGCATGCTCGCCGACCCGCGTGCCGACTCGCTCGTCGATAACTTCGCAGCGCAGTGGCTGTTCCTACGCGATCTGAAGCTCAAAGAACCGGACGTGTTCCTGTTCCGGGACTACGACGACGGCCTTCGCGCCGCATTCGCCGAGGAAACGAAGCTGTTCGTGGCCAGCGTTCTGCGCGGCGAGCACAGCGTGCTCGAGCTCATCACCGCCGACTACACATTCCTGAACGAGCGGCTCGCGGAGCACTACGGAGTGCCGTTCGTCAAAGGCGCCGAGTTCCGGCGTGTGACATTGCCGCCGGGCAGCCCTCGCGGCGGGCTGCTGGGGCAGGGCAGCATACTCACGCTCACTTCCTATCCCACGCGCACTTCGCCCGTGCTGCGCGGCAAGTACGTGCTCGACAACTTGCTCGCCTCGCCGCCGGCCCCGCCGCCGCCCGACGTGCCGTCGCTCGACGCGGAGCCGCCGGGCGAGGTGGCGACCACGACGCTGCGCGACTCCATGGCGGCGCACCGTGCGAGCCCCGAGTGCGCCGGCTGTCATGCGCGCATGGATCCGATCGGCTTCGCGTTCGAGCATTTCGATGCCACGGGCCGCTGGCGCGAGGCCGAGGGCGGCTTGCCCATCGAGGACGCGAGCCTGTTACCCGACGGCACGAAGATCGACGGCGTGGAGGGCGTGAAGGCGCTGCTGCTTGCCGACCCGGAGCGGTTCGTGGGTGCCGTCACCGAGAAGCTCATGATGTACGCGCTCGGCCGCAACGTGCAGTATTACGACAAGCCGGCGGTGCGGGAGATCGTGCGGGCCGCGCAGGCCGAGGACTATACGTTCGCCGCGCTCGTGCGCGGCATCGTCAAAAGCGTGCCGTTCCGCATGCGGCAAGCGCCACCGATCGAGGGTTGAGCCATGTTCGTGACGAAGAGAACCATTGCCCGGCGCACGTTCCTGCGCGGCGCGGGTGCCGGTATTGCTCTGCCGCTGCTCGATGCCATGGTGCCTGCCTTCGCGGCGACCACGCCCGCGGTTCCGCGGCTCGGTTTCGTTTACGCCGGCAACGGCATCGTGCACGCCAACTGGAACCCGACAGCGGAGGGCAAGAGCTTCGATCTGCCGCGCAACTTGCAGCCGCTGGCGCCGGTGCGCGATCGCTTGAACGTGCTCACGGGCCTGGCGCACCGTGAAGCGGACACGAAAGGGGACGGCACCGGCGATCACCCGCGCTCCTCGGCCGCCTGGCTCACCGGCGTGCACGCTTACGACCGCACGCGCCCGGGCGTCGAGGTGAAGCTCGCGATGACCGCGGATCAGATCGCTGCCGGCAAGATCGGTGCCGAGTCGCCGGTGGCGTCGCTCGAGCTCAGTGTGGATCCGCCGATGCAAGGCTCGTGCGACTCCGGCGACTGCTTCTACGTGAATACCGTGTCCTGGCGCAACGAGACCACGCCGAACCTGGCCGAGGTGCATCCGCGCATCGTGTTCGAGCGTCTGTTCGGCGACGGCGGCTCGAGCGCCGACCGCCTCGCGCGTGCCCAAGTCACGGGCAGCATCTTGGACTCGGTGCGGCACGAGGCCGCATGGCTCGCCCGCAGCTTAGGCAAGGGCGATCACCGCAAGCTCGACGAATACTTGGACTCGGTGCGGGAAATCGAGCGCCGCATTCAAGCGGCCGAAGCGCGCAGCGGCGACGAGCTCGCCCTGCCCGAGCGGCCCACCGGCATCCCCGATACGTACGAGGAGCACACGCGCCTCATGTTCGACCTTGCGGCGCTGGCGTTTCGCGCCGACGTTACGCGCGTGTTCAGCATGATCGTGGCGCGCGAGCTGTCGGGTTTGAGCTATCCCAACATCGGCGTGCCGGAAGGGCACCATAACGTTTCGCACCATCGCGACGACCCCACGCTGATCGAGCAGAAAACGCGTATCGATACGTATCACGTGCAGCTCTTCGCGGAATTCGCGCAAAAGCTCGCCGCAACGCCCGAAGGCGACGGCGATTTGCTCGACGCAAGCCTGCTCGTCTACGGCAGCGGGATGGGCGACGGCAACTTGCATCGGCACGCGGACCTGCCGTGCCTGCTGGTGGGCGGGCTCGGCGGCAAGATCAAGACGGGCCAGCACGTGCGTTTTCCGAACGACACGCCCATGACCAATTTGCTATTGACGGTGCTCGACAAAGTCGACGTGCACCTCGACTCGTTCGGCGACAGCACCGGGCCGCTGTCGCCCGACCCGCTATCGGTGTGACGATGCGCCGCGCGTTCCCGCTCATCGCCGCAGTCGGGCTCATCGCACCGGCCATCGGCTCGGCGGCCGACCTGGTGACCGCGGCGAAGGCCGGCGACTTTGCCGGCGTTCGCGCGCAGCTCGCCGAAGGCGCAGAGCTCGATGCGCAAGGTGCCGACGGCGCCACTGCGCTGCACTGGGCCGTGCAGCACGGCGAGGCCGAGGTCGTCGCTGCTTTGCTCGAGGCGGGCGCAAGCCCCGACATCGCCACGCGCAACGGCGTCACGCCGCTCGC
Source organism: uncultured Gammaproteobacteria bacterium (assembly GCA_946887385.1). The sequence continues at coordinate 1,413 of CAMPKU010000293.1, read as the reverse complement.
GCTCGCGGCTCTCCTGGGCAATCCCGAGCTCGTGGGCCGCCTGCTCGACGCGGGCGCCGATCCCAACGAGCGTTCCCAAGAAGGGCAAACTGCGCTGATGCTCGCCGCGCGCAACGGCCGTCCGGAGGCCGTGCGTGCGCTGCTTGCGCGCGGCGCCGACGTGAACGCCGTGGAACCCTTTCGCGGGCAGACGGCGCTGATGTGGGCTGCCGGCGAAGGGAACGTCGCGGCGCTCGAGCTCTTGGTGGAGCACGGGGCCGTGCTCGAGCTGCGCTCGACGGCCGGTTTTACCGCGCTGCTGTTCGCGATCCGCGAAGCGCGGCTCCCCGCCGTGCAGGCGTTGATCGCGCGCGGCGCCGATGTGAATGCGGTTGCGCCGGACGGCACGAGCGCCCTCAACCTGGCAGTGGTGAACGCTTATTACGAGATCGCGTCGATGGTGCTTGCGGCGGGTGCCGATCCGAACCTGCCGGACGCGCGCGGCTCAACGCTGCACATCCTCGCGTGGCTGCGCGAGCCCGGCGCCACCGGCCAAGCCGCGGTCGGCGACGAAGCCGACGCGCCGCCGCGCCCGATCGGCCGCGTCACGAGCATCGAGCTTGCGCAGCAGCTTCTTACGGCCGGCGCCGATCCGAACGTGCGCATCGAGTGGGACGAGCCGCGCTTCAGCAAGGTGGGCGGCACCGCCAAGAATCCGCCCGGGCTCACCATGGGCCGGCATCTCATCACCTACAACGGCGCAACGGCGTTCTATGTGGCGGCGAAGAACGGCGACGCGGCGCTGATGCGCGTGCTCGCAGCCAGCGGCGCCGATGCCACGCTCCCGAATCGCTTCGGCGTGACGCCGCTGATGGTGGCCGCCGGGCTCGATACGTGGGAAGGCGAGACGCCGGGCCCGCACACGGGCGTCACGGAAGAGGAGCGGCTCGAGGCCGTGAAGCTCGCGGTGGCGCTCGGCAACGACGTCAACGCGCGCGCGGACTTCGGCGATCTCGACATGACGGGCGAGCCCGACTACACCTTGCTCTATTACCCGCACAACATCGACGAGCTCGTGAATCTAGGCGTCGGCGATCCGCGCTGGGACGACTGCACCGCGCTGCACGGCTCGATCATCTCGGGGCAACCTTCGATCACGCGTTACCTCGTGGAGCAAGGCGCCCAAGTCGACGCGAAGAATGCCCTCGGCTGGACGCCGTTGATGATGGCGCGCGGCGTGTTCCTCGCCAACGCGTCGCGCGAGTTCCCGCAAGCCGAAGCCGTCCTGCTCGAGGCACTGGAAAAGTAATTTGGGGACGGATTTATTTATGGACGCCTCACGCCTGCGCCCCCGAGGCGACGAGGCCCGAGCGTCCATAAATTAATCCGTCCCCTCTTACCAACGCCGCCACGCCCATAAAATAAATCCGTCCC
>CAMPKU010000292.1 GCA_946887385.1 uncultured Gammaproteobacteria bacterium | reverse complement strand
ACACGGCGAACCGCGACATCGCGGACCTCGTGGAGCGCGGCGCACTCCGCAAGGAGGGCGGCGGCAGAAGCACGAGCTATTCGTTGGTGACGGATATGGCGCTTACGGATCCGCGCGAAGTCCTTACGTGCCTCCGGCAGGGCGAAGGTGCGTAGGGTCCCCTGCGATCGTCACGTCACTTGTCAATTTCGGCGAAACGTTAAGCATGTTGACGATCTGCTCGACCTACAGAGAGTAGCGACTGATTTCTAGCGCTCCGTGAAAAACGCTGCGTCAGGATTGTCCTGTCGCGAAATCGCGAGAAAATCGTCAGTCGTATGCCGGCGGCGGAGGCTCGGCGACACGCAGCAACCCGCCGCCGAGCACGTCGCGCCAGCTTCCGTCCAACCGCATGAAGCGATCCGCGTCGATCCACGCGTGCGCGCCCGCGGCTTCGCCCTGCTCGTACGCCCACCAGGCGACGGCGCGCGAGCGCTCCCCATCGTGCGGCAGCGCCAGGGAGGCGAAGCGCTGCGCGAGCTCGCTCGCGCGCTCCAAGTGGCTTGTCTGCCAGCGCTCGAGGTGCGTGGGATACGCGAGGAAGTCGCGCTTCTTCGCGTTGCAGGCGTCGTGCGCGAGCACCAGGTTGTGGCCGAGATCCACGGGATAGCGCGACCACGCGATGAAGTGGTCGACGCAACCCCCGCCGCGCAGCTCCTTGCGGCAATACAGGCAGCGGCCACCTTGGTGATCGCGCAGCACGGCGCGAAAGCCCTCGAGGCTCGCGCGCTCGCTGCCGAACAGAAACGACGCGAGGTCGGACCCGCCGATGAGCGGCCGGTTGGCGCCGATGCTCGAGACTTGCCGCAACCATGCGCCGCGCACGGCGTCGAGTACTAAGCCATAGAGCGCGCGGAAGGCCGCCGGCACGCCGGGCAGCAGCCGAATCGCGTCCCCGGCGAACTCCGCTTCGCGGTAGAGGAACTCGTCGCGCTCGCCGGCGACGGTTTGGAGCTTCCACAGCGGCATGCCCTCGATGGTGCCCGCCACCTTCGTGACGAGCGTGTGCCAGCGCAGCGTCGCGGCGCGCACGGCGGGCAGCGTGGGGTGCGCAACTTGCGCGGCCGCGAGCGCGCTGATCACCGTGGCTTGCCGGCCGGTGTTCTGCAGCAGCACCACGCCGGTGCCGTCGACCGCGCGATAGGGCCGTGCCTGCGGCCAGTAGTACTCGATGAACTTCTCGGCGATCACGCTCACCGGCACGCGCAGCGAGCCGTCGGCCGCGGGCGTGAGCTCCAGGCTCAAGTCCGCGAGCGCGTTCAGCAGCGCGAACTTGTACGTGGCGCTGAAGTCGCCTTCCGCGAGCAGGCGCTGGAGTTTCCGCAGAAACTTGAGCTCGTCGATCGGCGCGTCGCTCACGACTCGCCGCTCGGCCAGTACGCGGCCTTGTCGGGCAGCACCCAGCGCACGCCGCCGCGCGGGTCGCTCACGTCGCCCGCGTAGCGCGGAATCACGTGCAGGTGGAAGTGCCTGACGGTTTGCCCGGCGGCGGCGCCGTCGTTGAAGCCCACGTTGTAGCCGTCGGGGTGGTGGCGCTCGTCGATCAGGGCGCGGACGGCGTCGATGCCGGCCGTGAGGGCGGCTTTCTCGTCGTCGGTGAGCGCGGTCCATAACGCTGCGTGGCGGCGCGGCAGGATGAGGGCGTGGCCGGGCGAGACCGGGTAGGCGTCCCATAGCGCGATCGCCAGCGGCGAGGCCCAGGCGATGCGCCGCGGATCGACGGCGCAGAACGCACAGCCGGGAATATCGACGCGGTACGGAGGAGCGTCTTCACTCATGGCACGCTACCAGTGTGCGGTCGCGGCCGACGGGTGTCACCTTCGACTGTGACCCGCTCGGTTCCTTCTGCCATCTCAATCTCGGTACATTTGCGCGATGAAAGGCCGCGAAATTCTCGGTTGGCTCGTGGCCGCCGGCCTGCTGGTGGCGTTCGCATCGGGCTACTTCCCTGCCGGCGAGGCCATCACTGGCACCGTCCGCGTCGTCGACGGCGACTCGCTGCACGTGGGCGCCACCGAGGTTCGCTTGTTCGGCGTGGATGCATTCGAAGGCCGTCAGGTTTGCGTGCGGGACGGCAACCCTTGGCGCTGCGGCGAAGCGGCCGCGAACGAGTTACGCGAGCTGACAACCGGACGCGCGATCACCTGCGACGAGCGCGACACCGACTCGTACGGCCGCACCGTCGCGGTGTGCAGCAACGGCGACGTGGACGTGGCAGCGGAGCTGGCACGCGCCGGCCTAGCGCTCGCGTACCGCGAGTTCAGCGACGACTACGTCGACGAAGAGAACGAGGCGCGAGCGGCGCGCCGCGGCGCGTGGGCCGGTGAGTTCACCGCGCCCTGGGATGCGCGCCGCCGCAGCGACACGCAACAGCGTGAACCGCGCAGCGACGACGGCAGCGCGGCGAGCGGCTGCCGCGGCACCGGCATCAAAGGCAACATCAGCCGCAACAGCGGCGAGCGGATCTACCACGTGCCCGGATCGAGCAGCTACGACGAGACGAGGATCGACGAGGCAAACGGCGAGCGATGGTTCTGCACGGAGGAAGACGCGCGCCGTGCCGGTTGGCGGGCGCGGCGCTGATTGACCGAATGCGTATCCGCAGCCGCGTGAGTCAACCGCTTCTCGTCGCAGTGCGTTCAAGGCACTTTTTCTGAACCGTGTTACGAGTCAGAATCTGCGCATGTCCACCGGACGCGTAACGAGAGCGAAACCATTCAATCCGCAGGACACGCCGGCATACCCACTGACTGAGGCTGCCCGCTACCTGAAAGTTCCGGCGGCAACCTTGCGGTCGTGGGTGATCGGCCGCCCGTATCCTCGTGGCGAAGGCGTCGCACACTTTCAGCCACTGATTCGGCCGTCGTCTGCTCGGCCGCCGTTACTATCCTTCTGGAATCTCGTCGAAGCGCATGTTTTGCGTTCTTTGAGGACCGAGCACGGAATTTCGCTTAAGGACCTCCGTGAAGCACTTCGCTATGCCGAACGACACCTAAAGATCGAGCGTCTGCTGCTCGACAAGCGACTGTGCACCGACGCCGGCAAGTTGTTTCTCGACCGCTATGGGCAGCTGATCAACCTCTCGGCGTCCGGGCAGCTGGCGATGCGCAGGATGTTCGACGAGCATCTCAAGCGCATCGAGTGGGCCGACGTCACCTTCCCGATTCGGCTTTATCCGTTCATCGCGAGCAGCGCGGAGACGCCAGAGAAACCCATCGCTATCGATCCAGCAATTGCATTTGGCCGGCCCATCGTGGTGAGCGCCGGAGTTACGACGCAGGCGATAGCCGACAGGATCGACGCCGGCGAGGCGGTTGACGAGATCGCTAACGACTACGGCCTCGCAACGCGCGACATTGAGCAGGCCGTGTTGTACGAGCGGGCGGCTTGAACCTTGTCTTTTTCACCGACCGCGACCTCGGCAAGCGCTTCCCAGAGATCCTGGCCTCTGCCGGCCTCTCGGTAAAACGGCACGACGACTTGTTCCGCCGGACTGCCCCGATGAGCACTGGCTGGCACACACCGGGGAGTCCGGCTGGATCGCCATCACGCATAACGCCCGTATCCGCTATATCCCCAACGAGCGGGACGCCGTCATCCGACACCGAGTTGCACTACTGGTGGTCGTGGGCAAGGCGCCGCTCAAAGAACTTGCCGAGAACTTCGTTGCCACGTTGCCGCGGATTACGGAGTTTCTCGCTAGACACAAAGCACCGCTGATCGCCAAGGTCTATCGACCGAGGCCGGCCGAGCGCATGGAGCGGTCCGATGCGCCCGGATCGGTGAATCTCTGGTACCCGAAATAGAGCTGGTGGCTGACTCGACCTAGAGTCATGCGGCACTTGCCGCGCTCTGCTAGCCCAACCGTCTTGCGAAAGTGCCGGCGAGCTCCTCGTGGATGGGGCACTTCCGGTCGACCTGGTAGCGGACTTGGTTGCCAGCCGTAGAGCGCTCGAGGAGACCGGCCGAAGTCAGCAGCTTCAACTCGCGATGCAGGGAACCGGCCGGCACCCCTGTGAGCCGAGCGATTTCGCGCACATAAAAGCTCTCGCCCGGGCGCAATAGCAACAGCGCCAAGATGTGCCGGCGGTAACTGCCGAAGAGCACGTCGACCAGCGGC
>CAMPKU010000291.1 GCA_946887385.1 uncultured Gammaproteobacteria bacterium | reverse complement strand
GAGCTCGACGATTGGAGCGGCGCCGTCGTGCGGCTCGGCGCGCGCGCCGGCGTGCCGACGCCGCTTCACGCTTATCTCTATGCGTCGCTGCTGCCGCTCGAGCGGCGTGCGCGCGGGGAGCTCGCGTTCTAGCCCCGGTGCCGCGCTAGGCCGTTCGCGTCAAATAGCGCCCGGTCGTAAGCGCCTTTTCGCCCTTTACGCCGTAGCCGCTTGCGTCGATCTTCGTTCTGTGCATACTGTGCATCTCAATATGCACAGTAAGCTCACCGCGCTCGCGATTTCCCAGGCCGACCGGCGGCCGATGTATCTGCAGCTCATGGAGCAGATCCGGCGCCGCATCGCGGTCGGAGACTGGCTGCCGGGCGAGGAAATCCCGTCGATTCGCGCGCTCGCGGCGAGCACGCGCGTGAGCGTCATCACGATCAAGCGTGCGTTTCTCGAGCTCGAGCGTGAGGGCGTGATCGTCACGCGCCAGGGCCGGGGCACGTTCGTGGCCGACAACGTCGAGCTCGGCCGCGACTTGCGCGGACGCGAGCTCGACGCGCATTTGGCCGCCGCCGCGCGCGTCGGCCGCGAGCTCGGGCTCGATTCCGCAACGCTCGCGGACCGCTTGCGCGAGATCGCCGAACGAAAGGACGAGAACCAGAGATGACCGCACTCCTCGAGCTCGAACAAGTCGATAAGACCTATCCGCTGTTCACGCTGCGCGACGCCAGCCTGCGCCTGGAACCGGGCCAAATCATGGGCTTCGTAGGCGCGAACGGCGCGGGCAAGTCCACGACCATTCGCATCGCCATGGGGCTCATCAGCCACGACCGCGGAGCCGTCCGGTTACTGGGACATGCCATGCCCGGCGATCAGATCAAAGCGAAGCAGGAGGTCGCGTTCGTGTCCGACGACGTCGGCCTCTACTCCTACGCCACCGTCGGCTGGCACTTGAAGTGGGTCGCCTCGATCTTTCCGTCTTGGGACGCGGCATATGCGAACGTGCTGCTGCGCCGCTTCAATTTGCATCCGCAGAAGCGGGTGAAGGGCCTCTCGCACGGCGAGCGCGTGAAGGTGTTGCTCACGCTCGCGCTCGCACGCCGCCCGCGGCTGCTCGTGCTCGACGAGCCCACGTCCGGCCTCGACCCGGTTGCGCGCCACGAAGTGCTCGCCGAGCTCATGGCCGTGATCGAGGATGAGCGGCGCGGCATCCTGTTCTCGTCGCACAACACCCAGGACGTGGAGCAGATCTCCGATCGCATCGCGTTCATCGATCGCGGTCACATCATCGACTCGAGCGACAAGGAGGTCTTTCTCGACCGCTGGCGGCGCATTCAGCTCGAGCTGCCCGGCCACGCCGCTCCGCCCAGTGTTCCCGGCGTCATCGACTTCCAAGCAACGGGACACCTCGCGCTGGCCACCGTGAACGACTACACGCCCGACATTCCCGCCGCTTACGAGCGTGCCGGCGCGCGCGTCTGCGAAGTGCAGCGGATGACGCTCGAGGAAATCTTCGTCGCGACCGTGATGGCGAGCCGCAAGGAGCAAGGCGAATGAGCGCGTCGATCGTCCGTCACCTGATCTTGAAGGATCTCTTCTTGTTGCGGCCGATGATCGTCGGTGCGCTGATCGTCGGCGGTATCGGCGTTGCGCTCTTGCCGCTCGGCGAGACCGCGTTCTTCGTCGGCTGGATTCTGCTCCTCATCGCGACGGTGCTGCTCGGCATCTTCACCACTGCGGTGGGGCTAGTGACCGAGCGCAAGGATCGTGTGCATCTCTTCGTGCTCACGCTGCCGACCTCGCCGGCGCAGTACACGGCCGCCAAGCTGGCCGCGAGCGCGATCGCGTTCCTGACGCCTTGGGGGATCCTGCTCGCTGCGGCGCTCACCATGGTGGCCGCAACGCCCATACCCAACGGGCTCATGCCGTTTCTGGCGGCGCTGTTCTTGTATTCGCTGTGCTACTACGCGGCGTATCTCGCGGTTGCGCTCGTCACGGATTCCGTCATCTGGAGCACGCTCGTCATCATCATCGGCAACACCGTGCCTGCTTTCGGGATTCCGGCGCTGTTCCGCCTGCCGGGCGTGAGCAGCGATCCAGGTTTCGCCGGAGCCATCTGGACGCCCGAGGTTCTGACCGTGCTCGGCACGGAAATCGCTTTCGGCGTGGCGGCGCTCGGGCTCGCCGTTTACGTCCGCTCCCGTCAACGAGATTTCATTTGAGGAGATGCGTCATGACACGCAATGACCGATACACCTTTCGCGGCGCGCTGCGGCTCGTCGCAGCTCCGGCGTGCGCCGCTGTGCTGGCACTCGCGCTTGCGCACACCGCAAGCGCGCAAACCGCGGCGGAGATCGTGACGGCGAACATCGCCGCCACGGGCGGCGAGAACGCGCTTGCGCGCCTCGAAAATTTCACCTCGAGCGGCACGGTCAACATCGAGAGCCCCCTGTTCGGCAAGCTCGAAGGCACGCTGGAAGCCGTCCGCATTCCGGGCCGCGCGTACTTCGAGTCGGTGGATCTTGGCGCCATCAAGCAGCAGAAAGGCTGGGACGGCGAGCAAGCTTGGGAGCAGGGACCCACGGGTTTGCGGATGCTCGAGGGGGCCGAGGCCGGCGCGCTTGCGACGCAATCGTTCCCGACCACGTTCCTCGCGCTGCGCCAGCTTGCGCCCGCCGGTTTGACGATCGAGCGGCTCGAGGACGCAGAAGTGAACGGCCGGCTGCACCATGTGTTGCGAGTGAGCAGCGACGGGGCGCCGCCGGCAACGATGTATCTCGATCGCGAGACCCATCTTCTCTCCCGCAGCACGTCGGTCACCAACGTGCCGGGCCTCGGCCCTACGGCCACGGTCACCGACGTTGGCGGCTACGCGGCCGTCGCGGGCGTGATGTTGCCGACCACGTTGACGATCGAAACGGAAGGCATCTCGATCACGCGCCTGAAGCTCGACCGCACGGTTGCAAATACGGCCGTCGACGACGCGATCTTCGCCGTGCCCGGCGGCGGCGCTGCGCAAGCGACGAGTGCTGCCAACGCCGCGCCCGCGAGCGCACCCGCGGATCCGTTCGGCGGGCCGTACGGCGAGCTTTGCAGCGTGTGCCATGGCTTAAGCCTCGAGGGTGCGGCGCAGGGCCCGCCGCTGGCCGGCGTCGAGCTGAAGCACGGCGACTCGATCGACGCCCTCGCCAAGAGCATCGCCGACGGTTCTCCAAGCGCCGGCATGCCGGCATGGTCGAAGACGCTCGACGCCGCCGCGATCAAACGGCTCGCGATCTTCATTGCCGAGCAGCGCGCCGCGCTCAGCTATGCGGACTTCAACGTCGCGGCGCCGCCTTCAGTGCCTGCAGGCGCCATCGCGAGCGAGCTGCATGCGTTTCGGATCGAGACGGTGGCCGAAGGCCTCGATCCTTTGCCGTATGCGATGGCACCGTTGCCGGATGGGCGCATCCTGGTCACCGAGAAGACCGCGGGGCTGCGCATCGTGTCGCCGGACGGCACCCTGTCCGCGCCGATTCGCGGCACGCCGCGCACGTTCGACGACGGCTTCAAGGTGCCCGGCATCTTGCTCGTGTACGGCACAGGCTACCTGCTCGACGTGGCGCTGCATCCCAACTACGCCGATAACGGCTGGATCTACTTGAGCTACACGGAGCGGTGCAGCGAGTGCAATGCCGCGAGCCGCGCCACGAAGCGGCCCGTGTCGATGGTTGCGTTGATTCGAGGCCGCATCCGAGACGGCGCTTGGGTCGACGAAGAGTCGATCTGGCGCGCCGGAATCGAGCGCTACACCGCGATGCCCGACATGGCGGCCGGCGGACGTATCGCCTTCGACGATGCCAACCACGTATTCCTGACCGTCGGGATCAAAGGCGGCTCGGAGATCGCGGGCGTGCAGGACTTGAGCCAGCCGTACGGAAAAATCCACCGCATGAACGACGACGGCAGCATCCCTAACGACAATCCCTTCGTCGCGGTGCCGAACGCGCTTGCGAGCGTGTGGACTTACGGGCACCGAAGCCCTCAGGGTCTCGAGCACGATCGCGAGACGGGGCGGCTCTGGGGCACCGAGATGGGCCAGCGCGGCGGCGATGAGGTCAATTTGCTGCGGCGAGGCGGCAATTACGGTTGGCCCCTCTACTCGAAGGGCGTGCAATACGACGGCCGGCCCGTCGACTTCG
>CAMPKU010000290.1 GCA_946887385.1 uncultured Gammaproteobacteria bacterium | reverse complement strand
TCTCGAACGCCTCGCGCTTGTACTCCTGCTTCGGATTGCGCTGCGCATAGCCGCGCAGGTGGATGCCTTGCCGCAAGTAGTCGAGCGCGCCGATGTGCTCCTTCCAGTGCGAGTCGAGCTGGCGCAGCATGATCTGCTTCTCGATCTCGTGCATCACGTTCGGGCCGATCTCCTGCACCTTGCGGTCGTAGGCTTGCCCTACGGCCTCGACGATGAGCTCGCGCAGGCGCTTCTCTTCGATCGTGTGGTCGCTCTCGAGCAGCGCCGCAACGTCCATGCGCACGCCGAAGTCGCGATCGAGCGCTTTGCTGAGCCCGTCTTTGTCCCACTCTTCCTCAACGCTCTCGGGCGCTACGTGCTCGCTGATCGTGGCGTTCACCACTTCGGTGCGAATTGCGCGAACGGCCTCGGCGATGTCGGTGGCCTCCATCAGCTCCTGGCGCTGCTGGTAGACCACGCGACGCTGGTCGTTGGCCACGTCGTCGTACTCGAGCAGCTGCTTGCGAATATCGAAGTTGTGCGCCTCCACCTTGCGCTGCGCGCGCTCGATCTGCCGCGACAAGAGCTTGCTTTCGATGGCCTCCCCGGCCTTCATGCCGGCGCGCGACAGCATGCGCTTGATGCGCTCCGGGTCGCCGAAGATGCGCATGAGGTTGTCTTCGAGCGACAGATAGAACCGGCTGGAGCCCGGATCGCCCTGCCGGCCCGAGCGGCCGCGGAGCTGGTTGTCGATACGCCGCGACTCGTGGCGCTCGGTGCCGATGATGTGCAGGCCGCCCATCTCGAGCACCTTCGCGTTGCGCTGCTTCCAATCGGCCTCGAGCGCCGCCAGGTCGGCTTCCGTCGGCGAAGACAGCTTCGCGCGCTCGGCCTCGAGGTTGCCGCCGAGCTTGATGTCGGTGCCTCGGCCGGCCATGTTGGTGGCGATCGTCACGGTGCCGGGGCGGCCGGCCTGCATGATGATCTCGGCCTCACGCTCGTGAAATTTCGCGTTCAGCACCTGATGCGGAATCTTGCTCTTCTTGAGCAGCCCCGAGAGAAATTCCGACGTCTCGATCGACGTGGTGCCGACGAGCACCGGCTGGCCGCGCGTGTTGCAGTCCTTGATGTCTTCGATGATGGCGTCGAACTTGTCCGTCTGCGTGAGATATACGAGGTCCGAGGCGTCGTCGCGAATCATCGGCATGTGCGTGGGAATCACGACCACCTCGAGGCCGTAAATCTGCTGGAACTCGTACGCTTCCGTGTCTGCCGTGCCCGTCATACCGGCCAGCTTGTTGTACATGCGGAAGTAGTTCTGGAAGGTGATCGACGCGACGGTCTGATTCTCTTCCTTGACGCGCACGCCTTCCTTGGCTTCGACGGCTTGGTGCAGGCCGTCGGACCAGCGCCGGCCGGTCATGGTGCGCCCCGTGAACTCGTCGACGATGATGACTTCGCCGTCCTTGACGATGTAGTCCACCTCGCGCTTGAACAAGCCGTGCGCGCGCAGCGCCGCGGTCAGGTGATGCATGAGACGAATGTTCGCCGGATCGTACAGGCTCTCGCCCTCGGACAAGAGCCCGGCCTTCAGCAGCAGCCGCTCGACGTACTCGTGGCCTTCCTCGGTGAGGTGCGCCTGCTTCGCCTTTTCGTCGATCGTGTAGTCGCCCGGCACGAAGAGTTGCGCCTTCGGCGGGTTCGCCTCGGGATCGATCTCGATCAGGTGATGGCCGCCTTCCTTGGCCTTCGCGAGCGCCGCGCCCGTCGACATCTTGCCGAGCGAGTTGCCCGTGACGCCGAGCAGCTCCACCTGCGGCGACTCGATGTCGTCGTTGGCCTTGCCTGGCGGCGGCTTGTGCACCTTCAGCGAGGGAATGAGCTGATTGATGCGGACGTAGAGCTCGGTGCTCTCCTCGGAGCGGCCGGAGATGATCAGCGGCGTGCGCGCTTCGTCGATGAGAATCGAGTCCACCTCGTCGACGATCGCGTAGTTCAGCGTGCGCTGAACGCGATCCTCGGGGCGGAACGCGAGGTTGTCGCGCAGATAGTCGAAGCCGAACTCGTTGTTGGTGCCGTACGTGATGTCGGCGGCGTAAGCCGCACGCTTCTCTTCGACCGGCTGGTTACCCTTGATCACGCCTACCGTGAGCCCAAGGAACTGGTAGATCGGCGCCATCCAATCGGCGTCGCGCTGGGCCAGGTAGTCGTTGACGGTGACGACGTGCACCCCTTTGCCCGACAGCGCATTCAAATAGGCCGTGAGCGTGGCGACGAGCGTTTTGCCTTCGCCCGTGCGCATCTCCGCAATCTTGCCCTGGTGCAACGCGATACCGCCGATGAGCTGCACGTCGAAATGGCGCATCCCGAGGGTGCGCCGCGCGGCTTCGCGCACGAGCGCGAACGCCTCGGGCAACAGCGCCTCGAGGTCGGGCGCCGCCGCGTAGCGCTCCTTGAGCTCGACGGTCTTCGCACGCAGCGCATCGTCGGCGAGTGCGCTAAGGCCGGGCTCGAGGGCATTGGCGGCCGCTACGAGCACGCCGTAGCGTTTGAGCAGCCGTTGGTTGCGGCTGCCGAACAGGCCGACCATGAAATTGGAGACGGAGCTGAGCACGGGGATCCTTGGGGGCGCGGTAAAGCCGCCTATTCTAAGGACCTTGGCCGGTTTTGGGCACCGGCGCGCCGGCGCTTAAGCTTGGCGGGGGGAATTAGCGGCCGACGTAGGTCAGCGGATCGACGGGCTGGTCGTTCAGCAGCACCTCGAAATGCAGGTTCGGGCCCGTGGCCCGGCCCGTGTCGCCCATGCGCGCGATGACCTGGCCGCGGCGCACCGTGTCGCCGACGGCAACGAGATTGTCGACGTTATGCGCATAGCGCGTGACGTAGCCGTTGCCGTGATTGATTTCGACGAGCTGGCCGTAGCCGTAGCGCTCGCCGGACCAGATCACGACGCCGGACGCCACGGCCACCACCTCGGCGCCCTCGCGGCCGGCGAAATCCACGCCCTTGTGGAACGCGCGGCGCCCCGTGAAGGGATCGGTGCGGCTGCCGAACTGCGAGGAGACGTAGCCCGACGTGACAGGCCGCCCCTCGGGATGCACCTCGTCGCGCAGCTTGCGGTTCAACAGCAGGTCTTCGAGCACGGTGAGCTGGACGTTGCGGTCGGCGAGCTGCTCGTCGAGCACCTCGAGCGCGCCCACGACGCCGTTGATCTGCATGGCCTCGGTCACGGCCAGCGGCTCTTCAGGGCCGCCCAGGGAGGGCGCGCGCGTGAAATCGAACTCGCCGTCTTTAAGACCGGCCATCTGCGTGAGTCGCGTGCCGAGGGCGTCGAGCCGCACGACATGAGCGTTCATCTGGCCGATGCGCAGCGCCAAGGCATCGAGATTTTGTTGAAGCGTGCGCCGCGTGCTGTCGACGATCGCCTGCTGCTGCTCGAGCTCGAGGCGCCACGTGGACACTTGCGCCTTGGGGTTGCTGATGCCGAAGACTTGCGCCGCCGTGATGCCGCCGTAGAACGCTGCCGCGCAGACCAACAAGGCGGCGACGACGATCCCGCCCCACACGCGACCCGAGGTCAAGCGTACGTGGCCGAGATGCCCCCGATCCTTCGACAGGAGTATCAACTGCATGCGGTGCCTCAGCTCCTGGCTTCTAATTCTTTGATCCAGCGCCAAGGCAGGCGCCGGCATGCACCGCGAGTATAGAGGCACGATTCGTCAAATGTCACTCGGCAACCCCGCTATCATGGGAGAGATCCCGGCAGATCGGTGGCTTTGCGTCCCGTTCTTTCGAACGGTTTGCCTTTCAGCGAGCAACGCCAGGATGCCGATGCAAACCGTGAATCTCAAGCAACTTGACCCCAAACGTTGACGCCGGTCTCACAACCATGAGCGACTCGCCGCGGCATTTGTCAGAACTCCTGACCGAGGGCCCGCTAAAGCGTGTGCTGCGCGAAGCCGAGCGTCGCCGAATGGAGACAGCGCGCGTGCGCAAGCTACTGCCGCGCGAGGAAGCCACGCATCTCGTCAGCGCCGTCACCAGCGAAACGGGCGAGCTCGTGCTCGTGATGGATACGCCGGCGTGGGCTGCGCGCGTGCGCTATTGCGTCAGCTCACTCGGGGTGGCCGACGTGAAGATCCGCGTATTGCCGCGGGGCGGCTGAAACGGGGGCGTGCTGAAAAGGGGACGGATT
>CAMPKU010000289.1 GCA_946887385.1 uncultured Gammaproteobacteria bacterium | reverse complement strand
GTACATCGACGTGATGCTCGTGCTGCTCATCATCTTCATGATCACGGCGCCGCTTCTCACCCAGGGCATCAGCGTGGATCTGCCGAACGCGCCGGCGTCGCAGCTCGATCCCGAGCTCCTGCGCGACAACGAGCCGCTCGTGTTGAGCGTGGACCGCGAGGGCCGCTATTTCTTGAACGTGGGCGACGACGAGGACCAACCCGTCGACGACGCCACCATCGTCGAGCGCGCGTCGGCCGTGTTGCGGCGCAACGCGCAAACGCCCGTGCTCGTGCAGGCCGACGAGACGGTGCCGTACGGCCGCGTGGTCACGGGCGCCGTGTTGCTTCAGCAGGCCGGTGCGTCGAAGATCGGCTTCCAAACCGATCCCGGCGGCACCGAGCGCGATAGGGGCCGTTGAGGCGAGGCGCCATGAGCTTCATTCGCCAGCACAAAGGAGCCGTGGTGTGGTCGCTTGCCCTGCATATCGCAGTGGCGGCGGCCGTCGTCATTGGGCTTCCCTGGCGGATCGAGCGGCAGCGCGTGCCCGTGGCCGCTGCGGCGCCGATTCAAGGCGTGATCATCGATCAAGCCGCCATCGACAAAGAGCGAGCGGCGCAGGCCGAGGCCGCGCGCCAGGCGCAGCAACGCGTGCAGCGCGAGGAGCGGCAGAAGCGCGAGGCCGCCGAGCGCGAGGAGCAGCGCGTCGCCGCCACAACGCGCGCGCGCGAACAGGCAGAGCAGCAGGAACGCGATCGCGTCGCGGCCGAGAGGGCCGAGCAGCAGCGCCGCGAGCGTGAAGCGCAGGCGCAGCGCGAACGCGAAGCCCAGGCACAGCGCGAGCGCGAAGCGCAAGCACAGCGCGAACGCGAAGAGCAGGCGCAACGCGAGCGCGAAGCCGCCGAGCGGCAAGCGCGCGAGCAAGCCGAGCAGCGCCGCCGGCAGCAGGCCGAATCGGAGCTGCAACAGCAGCTCGCGCTCGAAGCGGAGCGCAACGCCGCGCGCGACGCGGGGCTGCTCGATCAGTACACGCGCATGCTCGAGAACAAGATCAAGCAGCACTGGGATCGGCCGCTGTCCGCGCGACCCGGCATCGACTGCGTGGTCGCGGTGGTGCAGTTGCCCACGGGCGACGTCGTCAGCGCGAGAGTCGCGCGCTGCAACGGCGACGAGGCCGTGCGCCGCTCGATCGAGCGTGCCGTGATGGACGCATCGCCGTTACCGAGGCCGCCGAATCCGGCGCTGTTCGAGCGCAATTTGAACGTTAGTTTTCAGCCGGACGAGTGAGCGGCTGGTGGTTCGACCTGGATGGATTTTTGAAGGGAGTCGTAATGCTTAGAGCTCTAGAGTCGATCGCAACGCGTGCGTCCCGCGGCGCCAAGTTGTCGCTGCTGGGTTGCGTGGCCGCCGCGTGCGCCTGGTGCGCCACCGTAGCGCAAGCGCAGCTCAACATCACGATCACGGAAGGCAGCGAGCGCGCCGTGCCGATTGCAGTGGTGCCGTTCGGCTGGCAGGGCTCCGGCGCGCCCGCTTACGACATGGCCGGGGTCATCGGCTCTGACTTGGGCAGCAGCGGGCGCTTCGCGCCGCTTGCCACCAGCGACCTGGTGTCGAGGCCCACGCAGGCGTCGCAGGTCAATTTTCCGGAGTGGCGCGTGCTCGATGCCGACTATTTGGTGATCGGCACGTTGACTCAAGATACGCCCGAGAATTTCACGGCCACGTTTCAGCTCTTCGACGTGCTGCGCGGCGAGGCGCTCACGGGCTTCAGGCTTCAGGCCGGCCGCGCCGATCTGCGCAAAGCGGCGCACCGCATCGCCGACATGATCTTCGAGGAGCTCACCGGCATTCCGGGCGTCTTCAGCACGCAGATCGCATACATCAGCCAGGATCGGCAGCCGGACGGCTCGAAGCTGTTCCGCTTGATCGTGTCCGACGCCGACGGCGAGAACGCGCAGCGCGTCGCCGAGTCCACGCAGCCGCTGGTGTCGCCGTCGTGGTCGCCCGATGCGCGGCGGCTCGCCTACGTGTCGTTCGAAGGCGGCGTGTCGGGTGTCTACATCCAAACGCTGCGCACCGGCACGCGCGAGCGAGTGTCCGCGCGCGCCGGCGTGAACAGCTCGCCGTCGTTCTCGCCGGACGGCCGCACGCTCGCACTCGTGCTGTCGCGCGACTCGGGCAATCTCGATATCCATACGCTCGATCTGTCGACGCAGGTGCTGCGCCAACTCACCACCGATTCCTCTATCGACACCGAGCCCACCTGGGCGCCCGACGGCCGCAGTATCTACTTCACCTCGAGCCGCAGCGGCGGCCCGCAGGTGTATCGCGTGGGCACGGAGCCCGGAGCGCGCGCGCAGCGCGTGACGTACGAGGGCATCTATAACGCGCGCCCGCGGCTGTCGCCGGACGGCAACCAACTCGCCGTGGTGTACGGGCAGAACAACACGTACCGCATCGGTATCGTGAACCCCGAGAACGGCGAGCTGCAGATTTTGACGAACGGCCGCCTCGACGAGTCGCCGAGCTTCGCGCCGAACGGCGCGCAGATCATCTACGCCACGCGCGAGAATGGCCGCGGCGTGCTCGCGTCGGTGAGCACGGATGGCCGCATCCAGACGCAGATCGCGTCCGTGGCGGGCGACGTGCAAGAGCCTGTGTGGGGGCCGTTCCCGCGCCCGTAACATAAGCGGCACGCTTACAGTATTCTATCGCCCATAAACTTGACCTTTCGAGGATTACCCACATGCGAAGCTCAGTGCTGATATTGCTTGCCGCGGCCACTCTGGTCGTTGCCGGCTGCAATCGAGGAAACACGTTGCCCGACGAAGGGCCCGTGGATACGAACGGCGCCGGCAGCGACGGCGGGTTTTCCACGAACAATTCGGCGGGCGGCGGCGGAATCTCCGTGTCGCCGCTCGAGGCTGAGCGGCAACGGCTGATGCAGCAACTCGTCGTCTATTTCGATTACGACGCGGCCGACATCCTTCCGGAGTTCAACGCGCTCTTACAAGCGCACGGCCAGTTTCTGGCGCAGAACCCGAATACCCAGATTCGGCTCGAAGGCCACGCCGACGAGCGCGGCAGCCGCGAGTACAACATCGGCTTGGGCGAGCTGCGGGCGCAGTCCGTGCGCCGCATTCTGATGTTGCAAGGTGCGTCGGCTTCGCAGCTCACCACGGTGAGCTACGGTGAAGAGCGGCCCGCCCAAACAGGGAGCGACGAAGAGTCTTGGCGCCTGAATCGGCGCGTCGAGCTCGTTTATCGCTAGTCGATGGCTCCGCGCGGCGGGCGTTTCGCTCGTCGCGCCCCGATCGAGAGGTACACGCACGTGAACAAGGTTTATTTGCCGGCTGCGGCTGCGATACTCGCCACGGGGTGCAGCACGCTCAGCCCGACAGAGGATCCCGTCGCGCTGCGCATGCAAGATCTCGAGGCACGCGTGATTCGCATCGAGCGCGTCGTCGAGAACCAGAGCCTCGTGCAGCTTGCCACCGAGCTCGATCGTCTCCGCGCTGAGGCCACCGCCTTGCGCGGCGAGCTCGAGACGCTGCGCTTCGAAACGGAAAACAGCGACAGCCGCCAACGCGAGCTCTATGTGGACGTGGACCGGCGGTTGCAGACGCTGGAGACGGCGCCCCGCGCGTTCACGCCGGCTCCCTCGGAGCCGCCCGCGTCGCCGCCGTCGTTCGGCGCGCCGTCCGAGACGCCGCCCGCCGTGGCCGCGCAGCGCCCGGCCGGCAGCGACCAGCAGAACTATCAGGCGGCATTCGACATGATCTCGGCGCGCCGCTATGCCGAGGCGGGCACGGCATTCGAGACGTTCCTCCAGCAGTTTCCCACGAGCCCGCTCGCCGACAACGCGCAGTACTGGCTGGCCGAGACTTACTACGTGCGCGGTCAGTACCAAGACGCGCTGCCCGCGTTCCGCAAGGTCATCGACGAGTACCCGCAATCGGCGAAGCTGCCCGACGCGCTGCTGAAGCTCGGCTATTGCCAGCAGGAGCTCGGCGATCGCAACGCCGCCCGCAGCTCGCTGCAGGAAGTGATGCGCCAGTTCCCGGACACCACCGCCGCGCGGCTCGCATCGCAGCGGCTGGGCCAGCTCCAGTAGGAGCCCGGTCGGTGCCATGGCCGCGGCGGCGGAGCATGAATTCGCCGCGTCGCGGCTAAAGATCACGGAGATCTTTTTCTCGATCCAGGGCGA
>CAMPKU010000288.1 GCA_946887385.1 uncultured Gammaproteobacteria bacterium | reverse complement strand
CGCGAGAAAGCGGGCATCGTGCGGCGCGGCAAGCCCGTGGTCATCGGCGACCGCGTCGTCGTTTACGGATCGTTCCATACCGTGAGCGCCGCGCTCGATTCGCTTCGGCTATACTGCGCAGCCTCCCCATTGGTTGACCGACCCGCCACATGGATCAGGGTTTGAAGGAACGACTCCTCGGGGCGGCCGTGCTGATCGCGATCGCGGTGTGGCTGGTTCCTTGGGTGCTCGACGGCCCGGAAGCGCCGCTCGACACGGACGGCAGCTCGTTGCAGCTGCCCGCGGCCGAGGAGCCGATGCCCATGCGCACGCAAACGCTGCGCTTGGGCGATCCCGAGCTTGAGGCGCAGCCCGAGGCGTCGCCTGCGCCCGCGGCTGCCGCCGTCGCGCCGCCGCCGCCCGCAAGCGAAGCGGAATCGCCGGCCGGCGAGGACGAGAGCGCCGCGCCCAGCGACACGCCCGCGGTCGCCGCGGCTGCTCCGGAGCCCACGCGCACGCCGCCTCCCGAGGCGCGCGCGGAAGCTCGACCGGCTACGGCCGCCGCGACGGCGCCGAAGCCCGCGGCCAGCGCGGCCGCAGGCGACTGGACCGTGCAGCTCGGCAGCTTCGGCGAGGAAGCCAACGCGCGCCGCCTCGCGCAGCGCGCCAGCACCTTCGGCTACAAGCCCGAGGTGACGACGACGCGCAGCGGCGGCCGCACGCTGTACCGGGTGCGCGTGGGCCCGCAGCGCACGCGCGCCGAGGCCGATGCCGCGGCGTCTGCGCTGAAGGCGCACGGTCTTCCTGCCAGCGTGGTCGCGGCCCGCTGAGCACTGAATGACGCCGGTCGATTACGTCATCTTGTTTCTGACGCTCGTCTCGGCCCTCGTCGGCGTTTGGCGCGGCTTCACCAGCGAAGCGTTGTCGCTGCTCACGTTGCTGGTGGCGATCGGCCTGGCCTGGACGCTGGCCGATAGCCTCGCGCCGAGCTTGGGGAGCTGGGCGTCGGCGGCCGAGGTCAGACTGTGGACGGCGCGACTCATTATTTTTGTCGTCGTGCTCGTGATTGGTGGCCTCGTGTCGTGGCTTGCGCGAAAATTGGTAAGGCATACGGGCCTCACGGGCCTCGATCGAACGCTGGGTGGGGCGTTCGGCGTGCTGCGGGCCGCCGTGCTCGTGGGCTTGGCCGTCATCGTGCTGCAGTTCGCCGAGCTCGATCAGGAAGTGTGGTGGCAGGAGGCGAGGCTGCGGCCGTATGCCGAGCGGGCCGCGGCAGCCGTGAAGTATTATGCAGAGCTCGGTACGCGGTACTTGCGGGACCAGCCCGCCGTGCAGAGTGCGGGGCTCGCGTCGATTGGCGTTGTGGCGTCCTTAGCGTAGGGGCTTACGCAATGTGCGGATTGGTCGGAATGGTTGGGCAAGAGCCCGTCAATCAGTCGCTCTACGACGCGTTGACGGTGCTCCAGCATCGCGGCCAGGATGCCGCGGGCATCATGACGGATCATGGCGGCCGCCTCCGCGTTCGCAAGGGCAACGGCCTGGTCCGCGACGTGTTCTTGGAGCGCCACATGCTCAAGCTCGCCGGCAACGTGGGGCTAGGGCACGTGCGCTATCCGACGGCCGGCAGTGCCAGCCTCTCCGAAGCGCAGCCGTTTTACGTGAACTCGCCGTACGGCATTTGCCTCGCGCACAACGGCAATCTCGTGAACGCCGACGAGCTGAAGCGTCTCGTCGAGCAGCAGGATCATCGCCACTTGAACACGAGCTCCGACTCCGAAGTGCTGCTGAACGTGTTCGCGCACGAGCTCAGCAGGCACACCACGAACGGCTTGAACCCGCAGCAAATCCTCGACGCCGTGGAGGCGCTCTACAAGCGCTGCTCGGGCGGCTATGCCGTCGTCGCGATGATCATCGGTTACGGCATCGTGGCGTTCCGCGATCCGCACGGCATTCGGCCGCTCGTGCTCGGCATTCGCGAGACGCCGAACGGCGTGGAGCACATGGTGGCGTCGGAGAGCGTGGCGCTCGACGCCGTCGGTTTCGAGGTGGAGCGCGACGTTCTGCCCGGCGAGGCCATCTTCATCGACAAGCGCGGTTATCTGCACAGCCGGCAGACGGCGGCGCGGCGCGGCTACAAGCCGTGCATCTTCGAGTTCGTGTACTTCGCGCGGCCCGACTCGATCATCGACAACTTGTCCGTGTACAAGGCGCGGCTGCGCATGGGCGAGAAGCTGGCCGAGAAGATTCTGCGCGAGCGTCCCGATCACGACATCGACGTGGTGATCCCGATTCCCGACACGTCGCGCACGGCGGCCATGCAGGTGTCACACGGGCTCGGCGTGAAATACCGCGAAGGGTTCATCAAGAACCGCTACATCGGCCGCACGTTCATCATGCCGGAGCAGGCCGCGCGCAAGGCGTCGGTGCGCAAGAAGCTGAATGCCATCAGCCTCGAGTTCGCCGGCAAGAACGTGCTGCTCGTCGACGACTCCGTGGTGCGCGGCACCACGTCGCAGCAGATCATCGACATGGCGCGCGAAGCCGGCGCGAAAAAAGTCTACTTCGCTTCGGCCGCGCCGCCGGTCCGCTATCCCAACGTCTACGGCATCGACATGCCGGCCGCGGGCGAGCTCGTGGCCGCGGGCCGCACCGTGGAGCAGGTGCAGCGCAAGATCGGCGCCGATTGGCTCGTGTATCAAGATCTCGAGGACCTCGTGGCGGCCGTGCAGCACGAGAAAGCCGACATCGACGGCTTCGACACGTCGTGCTTCTCCGGCGAGTACGTGACGGGCGACGTGAGCCGCGCGTACTTGGACGCGCTCGAGATCGTGCGCTCGAACTCGGCGAAGGCGCGCCGCGACGCGCGAGTGCGCGCCGAAGAGTCCGAATCCGAAGACGATACGATGCAAGTGGCGAGCGGCTTGTAGCGCCAGTGCCTTGCGCTTCCTGATCATCGACGACGACTCGGCGTACCGGCAGCTCCTTCGCTATCACCTCGAGGTCGAGTGGCCGGATGCCGTGGTCGAGGAGCATCAGCCGAGCTCCGCGGGCCCGATCGCCGCGACGGTGGATCTTTGCGACGTAGATCTCGTGCTGCTCGGCCATCCCGTGGCGTCCGGCGAGGGGTTCGACTACTTGCGGCTCCTACGCCGCCGCCGCGACTGCCCGCCCGTGCTGCTGTTCGCCAGCGACAGCGACGAGTTCCTGGCCGTCGACGCGCTGAAAGCCGGCGCGGCGAACTTTTTTCCGAAGGACCGCGTCAAGCACCGCCGGCTCATCGACGTCGTGCGCGGCGAGCTGCGGGTCGAGCGCCTGGATCCCACCGGCGAGCTCCTCGTGGGGCACAAGGCGTTGAACGGTGCGCGCAAGCGCCGGCTCGTGGCGAAGCTGTATGCCGGCGATTTGTCGTCGGTGTATCTCGCGGAGTCGGAGGACGGCGACGAGCGCGTCGCGCTCAAGGTGCTGCGCCACGTGCCCGATACGGGCGGCGGCCGCCTCTTCGATCGATTCCTGCAAGAGTACGAGGTCATCGCGCGCGTGCACCACGACAACGTGGTGCGCATCTTCGATCTCGGCATCGCCGACGACCATGCCTATATCGCGATGGAGTACTTGAGCGCCGGCAGCCTCGCCGATCGGCTCACGCGGCCGCTCGAGCCCGGCACGGCCGCCGACTACGTGCGGCAAGTGGGCGGCGCGCTAGCGGCCATCCACGACGCCGGCATTCTGCATCGCGATTTGAAGCCCGCGAACATCATGTTTCGCGACGACGGCAGCCTGGCGCTGATCGACTTTGGTCTCGCGAAGCAGATGCGGCTGCACGCGGCGATCACGGGCACGGGGCAGATCTTCGGCACGCCCTATTACATGAGCCCGGAGCAGGGGCACGCCGAGCCGACGGACGAGCGCAGCGATCTCTACAGCCTGGGTTGCATCTTCTACGAGATGCTCACCGGCGAACGCCCGTTCACGGCCAGCTCGCCGATGGGCGTGATCTATCGCCACGCGCACGCACCGCGGCCGCGCTTGCATCGGGAGCTCACGCACTTTCAACCCGTGCTCGACCGGCTGCTCGCCGTGGACCGCTTCGACCGCTACCAGTCGGCCGCCGAGCTCGTCGCGGCCCTGGGGACAGATTTTATTTCGCGTTAAGCGAAAACAAATCTGTCCCCTCTTCGGATGTCCCCTTCTCACGGAATCGATTCCACGACGAACC
>CAMPKU010000287.1 GCA_946887385.1 uncultured Gammaproteobacteria bacterium | reverse complement strand
ACCGTGGCGGCCGCCGGCCGGCGCACCTCCAGCACGCGCTCGCGCGTTTGTCCGTCGCGGCCTCGGTAGGCCGCGCGCAGCCGCGCGACGACATAGGCTCGATCGGGCGCCGTGTAGACGTGCTCGAAGCTCTCGAGCTCAAGCTCGAGCGCCAGGGGCTCGGAAGCTTGCTCGGCGCCGGCGCGCGCGAGGCGAGACGCCAGGCGCTCGGCGAACAGCTCCGCCGCGGAAGCGATCCAGACGTTTTGCGCATACGGCACGAGCGCCGTCCGCTGCTCGTCGAGGCGGCGGTAATAGATGTTCGGCGAGCGGAGCCAACTCGGTGCCGTCACGGCATCGAGGCGGAACGGTGCCGGCAGCGCAGCGGACGGCGTATCGGGCGGCGGGCCGAAGTCGAAAGTGACGGGCGGCGGGGCAGGCTCCGGCAGCACCTGCGAGAGGCAGCCCGTCGCGAGCACCGGAAGAGCGAGGGCGACGGGCGCGAGACGCCGGAGCTTTCGCATTGGCACGGCTATTCCTCGCCCGGGCCGGGCGGCGTTTGGCGGCCGCGAAGCAGCTGCGATGGATTGGCCGACAGCGTCTGCGCGAGCCGCCCGAGCTCCCGCGCAGCTTCTTCCATGGCCACGAGCGCGCGATCGAGCGCCGGCATACCTTCCGCCGATACGTTTTCTCCGACTTCTCGAGCTACGGCCGCGGTGGCGAGCAGCTCGGCAATCAGCGCGTCGATGTCGTCCATGCTCGCGGTCGTTCGCTCCGCGAGCTCGGTGACGGACTCGGCAGCGCGGGTCGCGCCGTTTAGGGCCGCCGGCAGCTCCGTCTCGAGAGAATCGGCTACACGCTCCGCCGACAGGAGCAGCCGGTCGAGCCGCGCGGCCAGCGATTGCAGCTGGGCGCCGCTTTCCGAGCTCAGCACTTGCTCGACCGTTTCGGCGACGCTGTTCAAGATCTCGAGCGTCTGCGTGCCAATATCGGCCGCTTGTTGGATCAGCCCGGGCGCCATCGGAATTCGCGCCGGATGCTCGGCCGTCGTCGGCAGCGGCTCCACGCCTTCGCGGTGCTCGAGCTCGACCTGGGAAACGCCCGTCAAGCCGCGCTGATGCAGCCGCGCAAAGGTGCTCCGCAGCACGGGCACTTGCGGCTCGACGGCGATCCGAATCAGAACTTGAGCGGAGTCGCGCGGGTCGATGCGAATCTGCTCGACGCGGCCCGCCGGCACGCCGCGATAGAGAACCTCGGAGCCCACCGATAGACCCGCCACGCTGTACGGGGAAACGATGACGTAGGCACGCCGATCGGGATCCGCGCCGGTGAGCCAATAGGCCGTGACGAGCAAGGCGGCCAAGGCCGCGACGAGGAAGACGCCCGTTGCGATCGCGTACGCTCGATCATACATCTGCGTTCTCCGGATGATTGGCCAGGAGCCGCCGGCCGCGTTCGCCGTGAAAAAGCGCGCGCACGCCAGGGTGCTCGGAAGCCATGACCTCTGCGAGCGTGCCGACTGCCGCGAGGCGCCGCTCGGCGAGCACCGCGACTCGATCGCACAGCGACTCGAGCGTCAGCAAGTCGTGCGTGACGAGCACCATCGTGAAGCCGAGATCGCCGTGCAGCCGGCCGAGCACGCGAATGAAGTTCTCGCTGCCGACAGGGTCGAGCCCCGAGGTGGGCTCGTCGAGGAACAGCAGCTCGGGCTCGGGAGCCAGCGCGCGAGCGAGTCCGACTCGCTTCACCATGCCGCCCGACAGTTGATACGGCAGCAACGGCGCCACCGAGCCGTCGAGTCCGACGAGGCGCAGCTTCAGTAGCACGAGCTCGCGGATCAGCGCTTCGTCGAGCGTGCGCAGCTCGCGCAGCGGCAGTGCAATGTTGTCGTAAACGGTCAAGTCGGTGAAGAGTGCCCCAGCCTGGAAGAGCACGCCGCAGCGCTCGCGCAGCTGCAGCGCTGCGCGGCCCGTGCTCTCGTAGAGCGCGGCGCCGAACACGGTCACGCGGCCCGCCGAGGGCCGCTGGAGCCCGATCATTTCCCGCAACAGCGTGGATTTGCCGCTGCCCGAGCCGCCGACGACCCCGAGCCGCTCGCCGCGGCCGATCGAGAGGCTCACGTCCTCGTGAACGACCTTGGCGCCGTAGCGAGTATAGATGTGCTCCAGTCGCACGACGTCGTTGTGCGCTGCGGCGCTCAATAGCCGACCTCCTCGAGCAGCACCGCGAATACCGCATCGATCAAGATGACGAGCGTGATCGCGACGACGACCGCGCGCGTCGTCTGCAGGCCGAGATCGCGCGTGTTCGGTTTGATGCGCAGCCCGAAGTGCGATGCCGTGAGGCCCACGGCGGCGCCGAACACCAGGCCCTTACCGACGGCGATCCACAGATTCGTGACGGGCACTCGCACCGGCATGGCGATCAGGAAGTGGTCGAAGCCGAGCCCGAGCGTCAGCTCCGTGGCCGCGATGCCGCCCGCGAGTCCCGCGAGCACGGTCCACAACACCACGAGCGGCATGACGAGCACGAGCGCTGCGACGCGCGGCCAGATCAGCCGGCGGCTGATCGAAATGCCGAGCGCGGTCATCGCGTCGAGCTCCTGCGCGAGCCGCATGACGCCAATCTGCGCCGTCATCGCAGACCCGGAGCGGCCCGCGACGACGATCGCGCCGAGCAGCGGCCCGAGCTCACGGATCACGGCGTAGCCGAGCATGTCGACGATGAGCTGATCGGCACCGAAGGTGCGCAGTTGCAGCGCAGACAGATAGGCGACGACGATGCCGACCATGAAGCCGACGAGCCCCGTGATCGGTAAGGCACGTGCCCCCGCTACGTAGATCGTGGCGGATATTTCGCGCCACGGCGCCGCAAGGGGATGCCGCAGCACCGCGAGAGTGTCGAGCAGCAAGTTGCCGACGAGCTGCAGCGAATCGACGAGGGATGCCAGCGCCGCGCGGGTGGGGCGTGCGAGGGCGGCGGCAGCTCGATCGAGACGCTGTGCCGTGGGCGGTGCCGCCGGCACAGTAGCCTCGTCTTGCTGAATCCAATAGTCGAACAGCCGCCGCTGACCTTCCGACATCCGGCAGTTTGGAGGTAGCCGGCGCCGCCAGGCGCGCCACAGGATCAGTGCGCCCGTCGTGTCGAGCTCGATCGTGCGCAGATCCCAGGCTATGGACGGCTCAGCCATCCCCTGCTCGAGCAGCCCGCGGACGCGACCGAGCGCTCCGCGCAGGCCGCGCAGGGTCCAATAGCCTTGCAGCACGGCCGTGCGTCCGCCTGGCGTCTCGCGGACCTCGAGGCCGGGCGGCGCCTGATCGCCGGTTGCGGCTAGCGATGTCATGACGTTCTGCTTTGACATTCAAATGGCGTGCCGCCGTGGTGGCGGCCACGCTACTGCGGCTCTGGCGAAGCCGCCGGCTCATCGTCCTCGAACGCTGTCTCGGTCTCCGCGAGCGGTGTGTCCTCGCGCGAATTGCGCTCGTACAGAAGGTCGATCGACTGCGACGTGCCGGTTTCCGTACGCAGTCGAAACCGCTCCGTGATCCGGTAAATCAGCTCGAGCCCCGCGAAGTCGTCGAACAGGCCCTGCTTGTAGCGCAGATACACGTCCTCGCCGAGCTGCCGGCCGGCGACGAGCGCGCTATCGTCGCCGCCGCTGCCTGAGTCGACGCCGAGCTCATCCAGCCCTAAGTTTTCGCCGATGCGCTCGAGTGCCGGCAGCGCGCGGCGAATGCCGAGGCCGAGCGCCGCGCGCTCGATCGCCTGCGCATCGGCCGTGCCGGCGCTTTCGAGCGAGCGGCCCGTGACGAGCCGTGCGAGCGCCTCGCTTTCCGTTAGCGTGGGCATCGAAAAGATTTCGCTTTGGGGGTCTCGCAGAGTGCCGGTCAGAAGCAGCCCGACGGTCGCGCCGTCGACTTCGCGCGTTGCCCGCACGTCGAGCGCCGGATTGTCGGATGGCCCCGTGAAAATAAGGTCGCCGCGCTCAATAATTAGCTCCTGAGAATAGGCGCTGAATGTGCCTTCCTCGATCGACGCCGTGCCGTTCACGAGCAGCGGACCGTCGAGCGTTTGCTCGATATCGAGTGAACCGTCGAGCTCGGCGGAGATGCCCAGGCCTTCGAAGCGCACGTCTCCCAACCGCACGTCTACGTCGAAGACGAGCGGCACGGGCGATTCGTCCTCGGCCGCCGCAGGCCGCCCATGCACGACGGTTTCGGGCGCCGGCCGC
>CAMPKU010000286.1 GCA_946887385.1 uncultured Gammaproteobacteria bacterium | reverse complement strand
TAGGGGTCGAGCGTGGTGCAAGCCGACGCCGCGACCGCGAAGCCGATCACGAATACACCGAGCTTGGCCGTACGTTGAATCCGCATGGATGGGTACCTCTATCCTTTAGGCGGCGGGTATCATGCCAAGCCCAACCTGAACGGAATGTGACCTGGCTTCCGAACACGATACCGCGAACGGCGGAGCCCCGCAGCGGCTCTCGGGGCGCGGCCCCTAACACCCGTATGTCAACCGCCAAGCTGGTAGCCGTCGTGGAAGATGACGTCGCGATCCGCGACAACTATCTCGCGGGTTTGCGCCGCCTCGGCTATCGCGTCGTAGGGTATGGCAGCCGCAAGGACGCCCTGGCCGGCTTCGCGAGCCGCTTTCCGGACCTCGTGATCATCGACGTGAGCCTGGGCACGGAAGCCGAGGGTGGGTTCGATCTGTGCCGGGAGCTGCGCGCGCAGTCGGCACAGCTGCCGATCATCTTCCTCACGGCGCGCGAGAGCGAGCTCGATGCCGTGTCGGGCTTACGCCTGGGTGCGGACGACTACCTCACGAAGCGCACCAGCATCGAGCACTTACTGGCCCGTGTGGCCGCGCTGTTCCGCCGCGTGGAGGCTCTGCGCGCGGGGGCAGCCCCCGGCGAGCGTCTCGAGCAAGGCTCGCTCACACTCGACCGCGACCGCATGAGCGCGCACTGGAAGGGGGCACTCGTACCGCTCACCGTCACGGAGTTCTGGGTGGTGCACGCGCTGGCCCTGCATCCGGGGCACGTGCGCAGCCGCGAGCAGCTCATGGCGGCCGCGAACGTCGTGCTCGACGACGGGACGGTAACCTCGCAGGTGAAGCGCATCCGAGCCAAGTTCGTCGGCGCCGATCCTGACTTCGACGCCATTCAGACGGTGTACGGGATGGGTTACCGCTGGCAGTCCCACTGACACGCCGCGATTGACGTGGCGTTGGACCGTTCCCTATAGTCTATCGCTGGCACAAGGCCTGCTCCGGTCCTGAATGTTGGGGCCTCTCCGCGGCAGATCGAATGGCCGGCGGCATGACAGGCCTAGCATCGCAAACTGCCTGCCAGCAAAAAAAATCACGAGCCAGCGGAGCTTGACGGCTGACCGCTGTTAGAACCATGACTGCAAGAGCGACCGACACGAAACTGCATCGAGGCAGCCCGCCCAAACGGGCGCGCACCGGCGTATGCGTCGTAGCCGCTCTTGCGGCATGAGGACGGCAAGCATGCGCAAACCAAATACCACCGGCCTACCGCCGGCGCGAGGGTTGTATCGGCCCGAGTTCGAGCACGACAGCTGCGGCGTCGGCTTCGTAGCCCATATCAAGGGCAAGCGCAGCCATCAGATCATCGAAGACGCCGATCACCTGCTCTGCCGCATGGATCATCGCGGCGCGCGCGGCGCCGAGCCCAATACCGGCGACGGCGCCGGCATGGTCACGGCGCTGCCGTACGAGTTTTTGGCGCGGGTGGCCAAGGAAGCCTTTAACGCCACGTTGCCGCCGCCCGGCCAGTTCGCGGCCGGCGTCGTCTTCTTGCCGAGCGACGAGGCCGAGCGCGAACGCTGCAAGGCCACGATCGCGGCCCTTTGCGCCGAAGAAGGCCAAGTGCTCGTCGGCTGGCGCGTGGTGCCCGTCGACGCGGACGGCGCGGATCTAGGCGCGGGGGCACGCGACGCGGCACCGCACATCGAGCAGCTCTTCGTGGCCGCGGGCGTTGGCTGCGAGGGCGAAGCGTTCGAGCGCAAGCTGTACCTCATTCGCAAGCGCGCGAGTCACCTCATTCGCGGCGACGCCACGCTAACGCGGGCGAAGCAGTTCTACGTCTGCAGTCTGTCCACCAAGGTGCTCATCTACAAGGGCATGCTTACGCCGGGGCAGTTGCTCACGTTCTATCCGGATCTGCGCGCCCCCGACTACGTCACGCACCTTGCAATGGTGCACTCGCGCTTTTCGACGAACACCTTCCCGAGCTGGGATCGCGCGCAGCCGAACCGTTTCATGTCGCACAACGGCGAGATCAACACGCTGCGCGGCAACGAAAACTGGATGCGCGCCCGCCAAGGCGTCGTGGCGAGCCCGCTGTTCGGCGACGACCTCAAGAAGCTGTTTCCCATCTCGGAGCCCGACTGCTCCGACTCCGGCGTGTTCGACAACGTGCTCGAGTTCCTGCTGATGACGGGCCGCACCCTGCAGGAATCCGTGATGATGATGATTCCCGAGGCGTGGCAGAAGAACGAGCTCATGCCCGAGGCGAAGCGCGCGTTCTACGAGTACCACTCGTGCCTCATGGAGCCGTGGGACGGCCCCGCCTCGATCGCCTTCACCGACGGCAAGTACATCGGCGCCGTGCTCGATCGCAACGGCCTCCGGCCGAGCCGCTATTACTTGACGCACGACGACCGCGTGATCATGGCGAGCGAGGTTGGCGTGGTGCCGATCGATCCGAAGAACGTGAAGGCCAAGGGCCGGCTCGAGCCCGGCCGCATGTTCCTCGTGGACTTCGAGCTCGGCCGGCTCGTGCCCGACGACGAGCTGAAGAACGAGTTCGCGAACCGTAAGCCCTACGGCGAGTGGCTCGACGCGAACCGCATCGCGCTGCGCGACGTGATCGCGGCGGCCGACGTGCCGGAGATCGAGCGCGACACGCTGCTGCAGCGGCTTCAGGCGTTCGGCTACACGAGCGAAACGCTGCAGTTCATGCTCCAGCCGATGGTGCGCGAGCACCGCGATCCCGTCGGCTCGATGGGCAACGACAGCGCGCTGGCCGTGCTCAGCGACAAGCCGCGCATGCTGTACGACTACTTCCGGCAGCTCTTCGCGCAGGTGACTAACCCGCCGATCGACTCGATCCGCGAAGAGGTCATCATGTCGCTCGAGTGCTACATCGGTCCCGAGGGCAACCTGCTCGAGAGCACGCCGAAGCATGCGGAGCGCTTGCGCTTGCGCCAACCGATTCTCACGAACGACGAGCTCGCCGGCATCCAAAAGCTTCACCACCGCGGCTGGAAATCCTTGACGGTGGACATCACGTTCGAGCGCAAGGGCTCGCCGGGTGCGCTGCGCCGCGCCATCGACCGCATCTGTGCCGAAGCGGAGCGCGCCATCGACGAAGGCTACAGCTTGGTCGTGCTCTCCGATCGCGCCATCGGCCCGCAGCGCGTGCCCGTGAGCGCGCTGCTCGCGTGCGGCGCGGTGCACCACCACCTCGTGAATCGCGCGAAGCGCACACGGATCGGCATCATCATCGAGACCGGCGAGGCACGCGAGGTTCATCATCACTGCTTGCTGATCGGCTATGGCGCCGACGGCATCAACCCGTATCTCGCATTCGAAGCTCTTGCGCAGTCGCGCGACGACGGGCTGCTCGACGGCAACACCGATCTCGTCGGCGATTATCGGCAAGCCGTGGCCAAGGGCATGCTCAAGGTCATGGCGAAGATGGGTATCTCGACGCTGCAATCCTACAAGGGCGGGCAGATTTTCGAGGCGCTCGGCCTGGCCGACGAGGTCGTCGAGCGCTGCTTCCGCGGCACGGTGAGCCGCCTGCAAGGCGTGAGCTTCGCCGTGCTCGAAGAGGAAGCGCTGCGGCGCCATGCGCTCGGCTATCCGCTCGACTCCACCGACCGCGTCGAGTCGTTGCCGAACCCGGGCGAGTTCCACTGGCGCAGCGCCGGCGAGCGCCATGCTTGGGACCCGCAAGCGATCGCCTCGCTCCAGGTTGCAGCTCGGCGCGGCGACCAAGCCGCTTACAAAGAGTTCGCCGCGCACATCAACGAGCAAGCGCGCAAAACGGGCGCGCTACGCGGGTTGCTCGACTTCAACGTTGCGAAGAAGCCGGTGCCGCTCGACGCGGTGGAGCCCGCCGGCGAGATCGTCAAGCGCTTTTGCACGGGCGCGATGAGCTTCGGCTCGCTGTCGGCGGAAGCGCACGAGACGCTCGCCGTCGCCATGAACCGGCTCGGCGGCAAGAGCAATACCGGCGAAGGCGGCGAGGATCCGGCACGGTTCCTGCCGCTGCCGAACGGCGACTCGCGCCGCTCGGCGATCAAGCAGATCGCGTCGGGCCGCTTCGGCGTCACGATTTGGTACCTCGCCAACGCAGACGAGCTGCAGATCAAGATGGCGCAGGGCGCGAAGCCCGGCGAGGGCGGCGAGCTGCCCGGCAAGAAGGTGGACGACAACATCGCGCGGATCCGGTACTCGACGCCGGGCGTGGGCTTGATCAGCCCGCCGCCGCACCACGACATCTACTCGATCGAGGATCTGGCGCAGCTGATCCACG
>CAMPKU010000285.1 GCA_946887385.1 uncultured Gammaproteobacteria bacterium | reverse complement strand
GCGTTCGGCAACGAGCACTTAAGCGGTGCTCGTGCTGCGTACGAAGCCGGCTTGAAATCGGTCGGCTGGCGACGCGCGCCCACCGATCCGGCGTTCGATCCTCCGGCGGCCGCACGCAGCCTCGAGCAGCTCGATCACGCGCTCGGCGTTCTGGCTGCCGTCCGCCCGCGCGATAAAGAGCGCGTATTGCGCGCCGTGCTGGCCGCGATCCGTGCCGACGCCGTCACCGCCACCGAAGAGCGCGAGCTCTTTCGCCTCATCGCCATCGTGCTCGACTGCCCGCTGCCGCCCGACATCGTGCTCTGACGCGCCGGTGGCGCGCGTGGCGCATTTCGTTAAGAATGCGTGAACTTGGGATCAGAGAGCACCATGCGCACCATTCAGCCCGTCCGCACTGCGCTACTGGCCTCGGTTGCCGCCCTCGGCATGTTGCCGCTCGCCTCTGCCAGCGCGCAGCGTAACGACACCGAGCGGTTCGTGGACGCGGC
This sequence comes from uncultured Gammaproteobacteria bacterium, assembly GCA_946887385.1. Next base: position 3,803 of record CAMPKU010000285.1, on the reverse strand, counting down.
TAAGGTGCTGGAGCTGTTCACCACCGACGAGCAGCACGGCATTCCCGCAGACATTCTGCAGCGAGCGCGCGGCATTGCCGTGATCCCGAACCTGATTCGCGGCGGATTCGTGTTCGGCGGGCGCCGCGGCCGCGGCGTGCTCGCAATCCGTTCGCCGAACGGCGAGTGGAGCAATCCCGCCTTCGTCACGCTCACGGGCGGCAGCTTCGGCGCGCAGTTCGGCGCCGAGAGCGCCGACGTCGTGCTCGTGTTCGCCAACGACCGTTCGGTGCGCAACATCGCAAGCGGCAAGTTCACGCTCGGCGGCGATGCCACGGCGATCGCGGGCCCGCTCGGCCGGCGCACGCAAACGGCGGTCACGGGTCGTGCCGAGGTTTACGTGTACATGCATTCGCGCGGACTGTTCGCCGGCGCGGCGTTCGAGGGCACGCGGCTCGACGTGGACGAAGATGCGAGCGAGGCGTTCTATCGCAACACGCGGGGCTTGCCGCTCGGCGCTCAGACGCCCGAGACACCGGCTGCGGCGCTGCCCTTCTTGGATGCGCTGCGCACGGCCGCCGTTTTGCCGGGCACGCCGTCAGCGGTGACGCCGAACGGCAGCAACCCTGCGCCGAGCGATGAGGGCGCGGTAACGTTTCCTCTGGAATGAGCGCCGCGACGCGGCGGCGCTACGGGTTGGCTTGACGAGGTTCGTCGTTGCGGAACGGCCGCGGCACGATCTCGAGCCCTGTTAGCTCGATCTGCGGCGGCGCGAACACCACGTCGCTCGCGGGCGGCTCGGCCGCCGCGATCTCGAGAGGTCGCCGGCCGAGCGGATCGGCGCCGTCGGCGTACACATCGAACAGCGTCGAGTCCGTCATCGACGGCAGCACGGGGCCCACGGGCGCCCCGAACGTGGGCCCCACATTCTCGTCGGCGGCGGCGCCGGCGGCGGGCCGCGGGCCCGACGGGTCTCTCCACCGAGCCTCGTACGCCGCTTCTGCCGCTTCCCGCGCCGCAGTCGCCGCATCCTGCTCGGCCGCTGTGGCTCGCGCCTGACTATTGCGCAGCGCAACCAGCTTGTCCGCAGACGCTTGCTCGAGCACCGGCGCGCGGGCGCGCTCCGCCTCGAGCGCAATCGCGGCCGCAGCGCGGCGCGCATTCGCGCACTCCTCGTCCGCTAACGTCTCGTCGCGATTCCGGTTGCAACGGGAGAGAACGCCTTCCCTGGCGATGCCGTCTTCCATGAAGTCGAGAACGGTACGCGGCTCGGGCTCCGGCGCGCACGCGGCGAGCGCGGCTGCAAGAAGCAGCGCTACACCTGCGCGGCACGTCGATCCCGACGCTCGTTGTCTTTGAATTGCGACCGGTGAGAACACGTTTGCGCTCGATAAGTTGAGCTTACGTAAAGCGTGCGCACGATAGCGCCTTGGCGGGCGTTTCGCCCGCCGCTCAGTTCACAGATTCGACGAAAAATTGTGCTGCGCGCGCTCGCTAAGGATCGAACGGCAGCGGCTCGCCATTATCGTTAAGCCGCAGCGCGAACGCCGACTGCCAATCGCGTGCGACGAGCGCCGCAACGTCAACGCTAACGTTGTCGGCCGCGGCTAAATCGATCGTTCCGGACATAATCGCGCCGTCGCTTACACCGGCGAAACCAACCGCGCGATTCGAAATTGCCACGAGCGCGGTGCTCGAGGCCGGCCACACGGCGAGCTTGCTGTACGCGGGCGTAAGCTCCGGCGTGGCCTCGAGCGAATGCAGCCACGCGTCGGTGGCTGCGAGCAGCGCGTCGCCCTCGGGGCTCCACTCGAGCCACGCGATCGGCTGCGCCCAGCGGCGCACGGTGCGTTCCACTGCGGCGCTCGGCAGCGCGATCAGTGTGATGGCACCGTCGGCATCGGCCGCGGCCAGGCGCGAGCCGTCCGGCGCGAACGCAAGCCACGTGACCGCGGCGTCGAGCCGCGCGATCGCGGGCTCGCGCGCCGGCGCGAGCATCGCAACATGCACGACACCGGCGGCATCGCCGGCGGCGAAGAGCGAGCCGTCCGGCGCGAACGCGAGCGCGGTGACGGCGCCCTCGCTTTGCAGCTCGTCGGTGACGCGGCCGTCGGCCACGTCGGCCACGCGGATGGTCCGCGCCGCGGCGCTCGCCACGCGCCGGCCGTCGCGGCTGAGCGCGACGAGCGCGATCGGCGCATCCGCCGGCTGTTCCACCACGCCCGTCGGCGCGCCCGTCGTCACATCCCACAGCCGCACGATGCCGTCGTCGCCGCCGGTAGCAGCGAGCCCGCGGCTGCCGTTCAGCGCCACAGCGGCGACCGCGCCGCGGTGCCCGAAGAACGCGAGCGACGCGCGTGCGTCCCCTCCTCCGGTCACCGGCCCAAGGTGCAGCTGGCCGCTCGCCAAGCCCACGGCCATGACGTCGCTGGTGCGGTCGAGCGCCACGGCCGACGGCAGCCCGCCGACCGGCTGTGCGCGCGGCACGACCGCCTGCGGCGGCAAGCGCCACCGCTTGAGCAGCGCGCCGCTTTGAGTGACGAGCTCCGTGCCGTCCGCCGACAGTTGCGTGCCCGTGACGGGCAGCGAGCGCGGCAGCCGTAGGCGATACAGCTCTGCGCCCGCGGCCACATCGATCACCGACACCGCCCCGTCGAAGCGCGTGAACGCGAGCCGCCGAGTGTCGGCCGATGCGCTCACGCTCGCCGGCGCCGCCGTGCGCCCGAGCGGGCGGCCCAGGTCGGCGTCGGTGGCTGCCAGCGGCCAGGCGGCGATCGCGCCGGCGCGATCCACCGTGAGCAGCGCCGTGCCGTCGCGCGCATGCAGCACGCGATCCACGGCGTGGGCGTGCGCCAGCCGTCTGAGCTCGCCGCCGCGGCGCGTCTCGATTACGCGCACCACGGTCTGTGGACCTTGCAGGACGATATAGCGCCCGCCGGGGCCGAGCTCCCAGCCTTCGGCGTCGGCCGCGCCTTCGATGGTAGCGACGAGCGATGCGTCCGCGCTGCGCAGCACGCTGTACAAAGGGCTGGCGCCGTCCACGCGCTCGGCGATTGCCACATAGGCGCCATCGGCGGAGAACACGGGCGGCAGCACGAACTGCGTTCCGGTGGCGATGCGCGCGACGAGCGCACCGTCCTCGGCATTCCACAACATGAGCTCGCGCTCCGTGGCCGCGAGCACGCGCGCGCCGCTCGCATCGAGCGCGGCTTCGCGCGGCGCGCCGGGCAACGTGAAGTCGTGCTCGAGCCGGCCGGTGGCGAGATTCCAGAGCGCGAGCGTTCCTATGGCGCCGGGCGACACCGGCCACGCCAGCGCCCGCTCGGCCACCGCTTGCACGTTGACGGCAGCGGTGCGCAGCGGATCGGGTATCGCGACGGGCTCCGCAAGATCGTCGCTCGACAGTTGATCGCCGAACGTCAGCCCCCAGCCGCCGAAGAGGCCCGTGTTGCCCTCTTCTCGATCGACGACCGTGAGCCGCCACGCGCCGCGGATGCCTTCGTCGGCGAGCTGCGCAAGCGACGATCCTTGCGCGGCGGAGAATCGAAAGATCTCGACGGCCGCCGCGTCGCTGCGCGGCACCGTCACCGCAGCCGCGGCACCGCTCGGAGCTTGCAGCGTGACGAGCAGCTCGCCGGCCGCGGCGTGCTGCACCGCCAGCGACAGCTCGAAGTCGCCCGCGGTGCCATCGCCGTCGATCGCCAGCTCGCGGGTCAACGCAGCGTGCTCGAGCGCCGTGAGCTCGATCGGCCCCGTACCCAGCGCATCCGCGCCGGCCTCCGCGCCGAACGGCGTGTGCACCGCCTGCCGGCCGGCGTCGATCC
>CAMPKU010000284.1 GCA_946887385.1 uncultured Gammaproteobacteria bacterium | reverse complement strand
CACCGGCGCACGTACATCGGCTCGATGCCCGGCAAGATCGTGCAGAATTTGGGCAAAGTGAAAGTCCGGAATCCTTTGTTCTTGCTCGACGAGGTCGACAAGATGTCGATGGACTTCCGCGGCGATCCCTCGTCGGCGCTGCTCGAGGTGCTCGATCCCGAGCAGAACTCGACGTTCAACGATCACTATCTCGAGGTGGATTTCGATCTGTCGGAAGTGATGTTCGTCTGCACGGCGAACAGCCTGAACATTCCGGCGCCGCTGCTCGACCGCATGGAAGTGATTCGCCTGCCGGGCTACACGGAGGACGAGAAGCTCAACATCGCGCGGCGCTATCTGATTCCGAAACAGATGCGCCAGAACGGCTTGAAGGACGACGAGCTCAAAGTGTCGGACTCCGCCATTCTCGACATCGTGCGCTACTACACGCGCGAGGCCGGTGTACGCAGCCTCGAGCGCGAGATCGCCAACATCTGCCGCAAGGTGGTGAAGCAGCTACTGCTGAAACCGCGCAAGGGCACCGTGAAGGTCGACGCCGAGAATCTCGACAAGCTGCTTGGCGTGCGCAAGTTCCGCTACGGCCGCGCCGAGGAGAACGATCAAGTCGGTCAGGTTACGGGGCTTGCGTGGACCGAGGTCGGCGGCGAGCTCTTGACCATCGAAGCTGCGATCGTGCCCGGCAAGGGCAAGCTCATTCACACGGGCCAGCTCGGCGACGTGATGCAAGAGTCGATTCAAGCGGCCATGACGGTGGTGCGCAGCCGCGCCGCCGTGCTCGGTCTCGACGAAGGCTTTCACGTGAAGTCCGACGTGCACATTCACGTGCCCGAAGGCGCCACGCCGAAGGACGGCCCGTCGGCCGGCATCGGCATGTGCGCTGCGCTCGTCTCGGCGCTCACGAAGATCCCCGCGCGCTCGAGCGTGGCGATGACGGGCGAGATTACGTTACGTGGCGAGGTCTTGCCGATCGGGGGACTCAAGGAAAAATTGTTGGCTGCGCATCGCGGCGGCATCGAGACGGTGTTGATCCCCGCAGACAACGAAAAAGACCTCGTTGAAATACCAAAGAACATCAAGGACAAGTTGAACATTGTTCCCGTCAAGTGGATCGACGAGGTGTTCGAGCTGGCGTTGCAGCAAACGCCGCGTCCGCTGCGCAGCGACGTGGTAGTGACGCCAGAAAGAGACACTGCCGTCGACGACGACGAAACGAGTGAAGCGGCGCTGGCGCACTAGCGCCCGCCGCTTCAGTTGACACACGAAAATCGCGCGGTATATGGTGGCCGCTGTTTCGAAGCGGCGGCCTTTTTTTCGAGACAAAACTTCCTGGGGTAGGCGTGCACACTTCCGCACGTCCTTTTAACAAAAACTTTTGTGCACACTCGTGTAAGGGATTCGAATGAACAAAGCGGAACTCGTCGATGCGGTAGCGGCTGCGGCCAACCTCTCCAAAGCGGATGCAGGTCGGGCAGTGGACGCGGTGGTGAACAGCATTACGGCGGCGTTGAAAAAAGGACAACAAGTATCGGTTGTCGGCTTTGGCACGTTCGGTGTAAAGCATCGCGCCGCCCGCAGCGGACGCAATCCACGCACGGGTGAGACGATCAGCATCGCCGCCAGCAACGTGCCCGGGTTCAAAGCTGGTAAGGCCCTGAAGGACGCCGTAAACTAGCGCGCTCTGTCCCAGGGTGCTTAGCTCAGCTGGGAGAGCGTCGCCCTTACAAGGCGAAGGTCGGGGGTTCGATCCCCTCAGCACCCACCAGAGATGAGCCGGAGTGGTAGTTCAGCTGGTTAGAATACCGGCCTGTCACGCCGGGGGTCGCGGGTTCGAGTCCCGTCCACTCCGCCATTTTGGTGACTAAAGGGGACGGATTTTTTTATCCGCCCCGCGACTGCCCGAGTTGGCAGTTTCAAATGGGGGCGGATAAATAAATCCGTCCCCTCTTCTTTGAGGCCTCGACATGTTGCAGAGAATGCGCGATTCCCTCGGCAAGTGGGTCGTCGTCGGCGTCCTCGGCCTCATCGCGTTTAGCTTCATCTTCTGGGGCGTGGACTTCGGCCTCACGGGCACCGCGAGATTCGCCGCCAAGGTCAACGGCGAGGAAGTGCCGCTCGTCGATTTCGATCGCGAGCTGCAAGAGCGCCAGAACCAGTATCAAACGATCTACCGCACGGACTTGCCCGACGACGTGCGCCGCGAGTTGCGCCGCGCCGTGGTCGACGACCTGGTGCGCGCGACGGCGCTCTCGCAGCGTGTCGAGGAACAAGGGTATCGCGCCTCCGACGAGCGCGTGACGCAATCCATCCGCGAGATCCCGGCGTTCCAAGTCGGCGGCGAGTTCTCGCTCGACGTGTACCGCGGGCAGTTGGCGAACGCGGGCTTGACGCCCACGGGGTTCGAAACGCTGCAGCGCGAAAATTTGGCGCTCACCGATCTCACCAACGGCATCGCCGCGTCCACGTTTCTCACGCCGGCCGAGTTTCGCCGTTACATCGAGCTCTACAATCAGCGGCGCGAGGTGGGCTACGCGCTGTTCGAGGTCGAAGCGTTCACGGCCAACGTCACCATCGACGACGCCGCGATCGCCGAACGCTACGAAAGCAATCAAGCGAGCTATCAGACGGCCGAGACGGTGGACTTGGAGTACATCGAGCTCGCGCTCGCCGACGTCGCCGCCAACGTCGAGCTCACCGAAGAAGAGTTGCGTGCCGCTTACGAAGAGGAGCGGGAACGCTTCGAGACCGCCGAAGAGCGGCGCGCGTCGCACATCTTGATCGAAGTGGCCGACGGCGGCGAAGACGCCGCACGCGCGGCCGCCGAGAGCGCCGCGGCGCGGGTGCGCGGCGGCGAGGACTTCGCGGCCGTGGCCGCCGAGGTGTCGGACGACGCCGGCACGAATACCCAGGGCGGCGATCTCGGCTGGATCGGGCGCGGCACGTTACAGGGGCCGTTCGAGGATGCGCTGTTCGCGATGGACGTGGGCGAGATCAGCGACCCCGTGCGCACGGAGTTCGGCTTCCACGTGATCCGCTTGGACGAGCTGCGCGCCGGCGACTTGCAACCTTTCGAAGCCGTGCGCGAGGAGCTCGCCGCCGAAACGCGCACGCGCTTGGCCGAAAACGAGTTCTACGACCGCGCCAATCAGCTCGGCGACGCGGCCTTCGACGCGTTCGATGAGCTCGCGAGCGTGGCCGCCGCCACGGAGCTGCCGCTGAAGACCGTGATGGGCTTTCCGCGCACCGGTGACAGCGAGGTCTTCGAAAACAGCGCGGCCGTCGTGCAGGCGGCGTTCGCCGACGAGATCGTCGACAGCGGCCGCAACAGCGAGCTCGTCGAGCTGTCCGAAGATCACGTGCTCGTGCTGCGCGTGACCGCGCACCAAGTGCCGACGACGAAGCCGCTGGACGAGGTGCGCGAGCAGATCCGCGAGGAGCTCACGCGCGAGCGCGCGAGCGAGCTCGCCGAGCAGGCCGCGCAAGCGTTCCTGGCCGATCTCGAGGGCGGCGCCGCCGCGGCCGAGAGCGCGATGGCCCGCGGCGGCCAATGGAATGCGCCGATGTGGGCCATGCGCACCGACGCCACGCTGCCCACCGAGGTGCTGTCGGCCGCGTTCGGCATGTCGAAGGCCACAACGCCCGCGGACCCGCAACGCGAGCTCGTGGCGCTGTCGAGCGGCGGGCAAGCCGTGGTGGTGCTCACGAACGTCGAGCCCGGGCAGCCCGGGTCGCTGTCGCAAGAGGAGCGCGATCAGCGGCAGGACCAGCTCGCGCAGCAGGCGGCGCGGGCGGAGATCAATAGTTACGCGTTGAACGTGAGTGACGCGGCGTCGGTCACCATTCCCGACGACATTCTCAACCCGCCGCTCTTCTAGAGGGCCGGCGAAGACTCTTTCTCGGCAAACGCCATGCCGACGATGTTGAACCCGGCGTCAACATAGACGACCTGCCCAGTAATCCCGGCAGCCAAGTCCGAGCACAAAAACGCCGCAGCATTCCCGACATCTTCAATGGTCACATTGCGCCGGAGCGGCGAAGTAGCCCCCACGTGCGCAATCATGTCGCGAATTCCTTTCACTCCCGACGCCGCCAGCGTGCGAATCGGCCCCGCCGAGATCGCATTGATCCGAATGCCGTTGAGGCCGAGATCGGTCGCAAGAAACCGCACGTTCGCCTCGAGGCTCGCCTTCGCGAGCCCCATCACGTTGTAGTTCGGCAACGTCCGAACCGCACCCAAGTAGCTCATCGTGAGCAGCGCCCCGGCACGCCCGCGCATCGCGGGCTCGCAGCGCTTCGCGAGCG
>CAMPKU010000283.1 GCA_946887385.1 uncultured Gammaproteobacteria bacterium | reverse complement strand
GCCGATTGACGTACCTTTAACGGCGAGGCTAGCATGCCTTTAACGGGTATGTATTGGCAAAGGAACTCGAGCCATGCGCACACTGTCGCACGCGCCCACCGCCGCATCGTCGCACGGCATTGATCTGGCGCCGATGCTCGACTTTGCCGTCAACCTGCTCATCTTTTTCATCGTCACGGCCGTCTTCGTCAAGCAGGCCGGCCTCGAGGTTGGCAGACCGAGCGGCGTGGAGCTTACGACCGACACACCGTCGAAGAGCTTCGTCATCGACGCCGACGGCGCAATCTCCGTCGACGGCAAGACGATCGATTTCAGAGCCGTGCGCGCCCATATCGAGCAGTTCCGCGCCGCAAATCCAGACCGCGGCAGTGTCGCAGTGGTTGCGAATCCCGAAGCGCCGATGGGCGTCATCGTCGGGGTCGCCGACGCAATTCGTCTCGGCGGCATCGACAACATCACGTTCACCACGACGGTCAGGACCGTACCGCAATAATTCGACGAAGGAGGATACGCCCATGCATACAGTCAGAATCCCATTAGCGGTCGTCGTCGGAGGCGCGTTCACGACGGCCATGTTCTATTTGCTGTGGAGCCTCGTGAGCACGTCGTTCGAAGGCGAGCGGCCCGCCGAGGCGACCATGATCGAGTTCACCCGGATCGTTCCCGACACCGAGGTCGTGACGAAGCGCGCGGAGAAGGTCGAGCGCGAGCGCCCGCCGCCGACGCCGGAGACGCCTCGCATTGCGCTCACGAGCGGCGGCGTCGAAAGGACCGTCGCCCGGCTCACTCCGATCGTCGACACGAACGGCGCGGTAACGCGCACCGGGCTGACGGCCGGCTCCGATCGCGACGTGATCCCGCTTGTGCGCGTCAACCCGGACTATCCGCCGCGCGAGCTGACGCGCGGCACCGAGGGATGGGTTCTGGTGCAGTTCACGATCACGGCGATAGGCACAGTGAAAGACGCAATCGTCATCGACGCGGAGCCGAAAACTTCCTTCGACGACGCGGCGCTGAAGGCGATCGCCCGCTGGCGCTACAACCCGAAGGTCGAGAACGGCGTAGCCGTCGAGCGCGTCGGCGTGCAGACGAAGATCGTGTTCCAGCTCGAGGATTGACGAGGCACGGCGAGCCGCACGGCGCCGGAACGCCGTGCGCTCGCCCTACTCGTTGGCGGGAACAGCTGCCTAGTTGCCGCCTATGAGCTGCGGCGCGGCAAAGAGCACGAGCTGCACGTGCGGCCGCCCGGCGTTGTCGGCGCTCCACCAGTAATCCCTGCCGCGGCTATCGAAGAGCCCGATACGCTCGTCGCAAACGGCGTCGCCGCTCGTATCGACGCACACCGTGAGTAATTGCCGGCTCACGTTCTGCCACTCGCGCCCCGCGCCGACCCAGATCTCGTCTTGCCCGACGGCGCAGAACGACGTCGGCGTTTGCGCCTGAGTGACAGGATCGATCACCGGCATCTCGACGCAACCCGTGATCGTAGCGGCGCCGGCCGGCTTCCCGAGCACGCGCGCTCGCACCTCGTACTGTCTGAACGTCGGCGCCGGCAGCGTGGTGCTCGAGCAATTCCGACAGTTCGCGGCATCGATGGGCAGCTGCAACGTCGCGCCGTTTGCGTCGCAAGCGTTGCCGTCCAGCACTCGAACGTCGGGCCCCGAGTGCACGACGATCTTGTTGACGCTCGAGGTGCGGTCTGCGGCGACGCCGGTGTAGTCCGCCTCGACCGCGATCGTGCGCCGGTTGGAGCCCGCGAAGTAGCCGCGCGGGCACTTGTCGAACGCAATGACGTTCAACAAGTAGCCTGTCTTGCCGACTCGGGCGCCGTTGTTGTTCGTGCTTTGCGCGTGAGCAGCCGGTGTCGCGAGCACGGCGAGCGCCAAGGCCATCCATAGCTTTGCCATTGCGGATCCCTCCTTTGCGGAACGAATCGAACTCCGGCGCAAGGAGCACGCGAACGGCAGGCGTAGAAACAGCCGCGCACGCGGCCGGCAACCCCGCTGTCCTAGGCACTGACCCTTAGACCGGAAGCTTTGCGTCCCCACCTTTCGGTGGGTTTGCCACTGTCACTACACGGGCGAGACGCGATTCGGTTCGGCGAGTTTGACAAAACGGGGGCCGTCGGCGTTCTTGCACCGTCAGTGAAAATCCCGCGAACGCGCGTCGAGCTTGCCCAAGAGCTCGCTATGATCGACGAGCTCTTCCGCGATCACGTGCAGCACGCCGCTCTCTTTCTGCACGACCCCGATGACGCCGAGTAATCGTGCTCCGAGCAATGGCCGCCGCGCGCGTTCCGCGAGCCGCTCCCATACCACTAGATTCAGGTAGCCCGTCTCGTCCTCGAGCGTGACGAACGTGACGCCGGACGCGCTCGAAGGCCGCTGCCGAGTGATGACGAGGCCCGCCGTCCGCACCCGCGCGCCGGGCGGCAGCTCGGCGACGGCGCGAGCTGTGCGCAAGCCCGCGGCGTCGAGCCGCTGCCGGAGGAGAGCGAGCGGATGGCGGCCGAGGCTTACGCCGCTGTTGCGATAGTCGGCCGCGATGTCGTCGCCTTCCGTGGGCTTGCGCAACATCGGCAGCGCCTCGGCGAAGCTCACGCGCGGGAATAGCTCCGTCGGCTGCTCGACGCCGGCAACGTCCCAGCGGGCGCGGTGGCGATGGCTCGAGAGCGTCGCAAGCGCGCCCGCCGAGGCCAGCGCGCCCAGATCCTTGGCATTGAGCCGCGCTTGCTCGGCAAGCTGCTGCACACTCGTGAACCGAACCGCCGCGGCGCGCGCCTCCTGCACGCGCGCTCCGCCCTCGCGCGAAAGCCCCTTCACGAGCCGCAGGCCGAGACGCACCGCAGCCGTGCTGTCGGCGCTGCGTTCGAGCGTGCACTCGAAGTGGCTGTGATTGACGTCGATAGGCCGCACCTCGACACCGTGATCACGCGCGGACCGCACGAGTTGCTGCGGCGCGTAGAATCCCATCGGCTGGCTGTTCAGCAGCGCACAGCAGAATGCCGCGGGCTCGTGATGCTTGAGCCAAGCCGAAACGTAGGCCAACAGCGCGAAGCTTGCGGCATGACTTTCCGGAAAACCGTAATCGCCGAAACCTAAGATCTGCTGGAAGATACGGTTCGCGAATTCCTCGCTGTATCCCTTTGCGAGCATGCGGCTCTTGAGCTTCTCCTCGAATGGCTCGAGCCCGCCGCGATGCTTCCACGCCGCCATTGCGCGCCGCAGCTGATCGGCTTCGCCCGGCGTGAAATCCGCGGCGACGATGGCGAGATGCATAACCTGCTCTTGGAAAATCGGTACGCCGAGCGTCCGCTTCAGGACGTTCTTGACCTCGAGGCTCGGATAATCGACTTTTTCCTCGCCGGCCCGGCGCCGCAGATAAGGGTGCACCATGTCACCCTGAATCGGCCCCGGTCGAACGAGCGCAACTTCGATCACGAGGTCGTAATATTCCTTCGGCTTGAGGCGTGGCAGCATGGCCATCTGCGCGCGCGACTCGATTTGAAAGACGCCGATCGTGTCGGCCTTCTGGATCATGCGATAGACGGCGGGATCTTCGGCAGGTACTTCCGCCATCGTGAGCCTGCGGCCGTCGAACCGCTCGATGAGCTCGAAGCTGCGCCGAATCGCGCTCAGCATGCCGAGCCCGAGCACGTCCACCTTCATGAGGCCGAGCTCCTCGAGATCGTCCTTGTCCCATTGGATGACGGTGCGCTCCGGCATCGAGGCGTTCTCGATGGGCACGAGCTCGTGGATCGGCCGCTCGGCGATGACGAAGCCGCCCACGTGCTGTGAAAGATGGCGCGGAAAGCCGAGCAGCGACTCGGCCAGCTTGATCCACCGCCATACTTTCGGACTCTCGGGATCGAGCCCCGCTTCGCGAATGCGCTGCTCATCGATGACGCCGTTCTCCCACCACTGCAGCGACCGCGCGAGCGCGGCCACGCGCAGCTCCTCCACGCCGAGCGCCTTGCCCACGTCGCGAATGGCGCTGCGGCCGCGATACGTGATGACGGTGGCCGCCAACGCGGCTCGCTCGCGCGAGTATTTGCGATAGATGTATTGAATGACCTCCTCGCGCCGCTCGTGCTCGAAGTCCACGTCGATGTCCGGCGGCTCGTTGCGCTCGCGCGAGATGAACCGCTCGAACATGAGCTTCATCCGCACCGGGTCGATGCTCGTGATCCCGAGCGCGTAACAGACGATCGAGTTCGCCGCGCTGCCCCGCCCCTGACACAGGATCCGGCGCGTCCGGGCGAAGCGGACGATGTCCCACACCGTCAGGAAATAGCCCGGGTAGTCGA
>CAMPKU010000282.1 GCA_946887385.1 uncultured Gammaproteobacteria bacterium | reverse complement strand
GTAACCCCTTCGCGGCGCACGCCGAGCATGTTAGCGATCAGCTCTTGTGTCATGTTCAATGAGCTCGAGGACAGCCGATCGATACTCAACAGCAACCAGCGGCACAACTGCTGCTCGACGGAATGGTGACGATTGCACACTGCGGTCTGCGTCATCTGAGTGATGAGCGCCTGCGTGTAGCGCAACAGCAACCGAAGCACCGGGCCAGCGCGGTTGAATTCCTGTTTCAGCAACGGCGCCTTCAGACGATAGCCGAAGCCTGCGCTTTGCACTACCGCGCGGCTTGGTGTGGTCTCACCGCCCATGAATAGCGAGATGCCTAAAATTCCCTCGTTGCCCACCACGGCGATCTCCGCCGACGCGCCGTTCTCCAGAACGTAGAGCAGAGAGACGATGCACGTAGTCGGGAAATATACGTGGTCCAGCCGGGCACCGGACTCGTAGAGCACCTTGCCCAACGGCATCTCAACGAGCTCCAAGTCAGAAGACAGGCGCTCGAACTCAGCCGCAGGCATCGCGCTTAGAAGGTAGTTTTGCGTTGGAGAATGAGCCTTGGACATCCGCTGCCTGCAACGTGTCTGTCTAGGCTACAGGATTGTGAAAGCGCTCGCTCGTAGAGCCTCCGCTCGGAAACGGATCTTCGCTAGACGCGAATACCTGGGGCGGGAAATGCCTTGCAGAACTCCGCGATCTCGGCGCGGATCTTGTGCAGCTTGTCGGCGTCGTCGGCCACGCTGAGCACGCGGTCGATCCAGACTGCGATCGGCTCCATATCCTTCTCCCGCATGCCGCGCGACGTGATCGACGGCGTGCCGATGCGCAGCCCCGAAGGATCGAACGGCTTGCGCGGATCGAACGGGATCGTGTTGTAGTTGCACTCGATGCCGGCCTCGTGCAGCGCGCGGGCCGCGGGCTTGCCCGTGATGCCGCGCGGCGTTACGTCGATCAATATCAAATGATTGTCGGTGCCGCCCGAGATCAAGCGCAGACCGCGTGCTTGCAGCGCCGCTGCGAGCGCCTTCGCGTTCTTGACGATCTGCTGGCCGTAGTTGCGGAAATCGCTCGTCGAAGCTTCCTTCAGTGCGACGGCGATCGCCGCCGTCGTGTGGTTGTGCGGGCCGCCCTGCAATCCCGGGAACACGGCGCGATCGATGTCCTTGGCGTGGGCGGAGTCGCACAGAATCATGCCGCCGCGCGGTCCGCGCAGCGTCTTGTGCGTCGTCGTCGTAACGATCGTCGCGTGCGGGTAAGGATGCGGATGCGCGCCGGCCACGATGAGACCCGCGATGTGCGCGATGTCGGCGACGAGCACGGCGCCGACGGCCTTGGCGATGGTGGCGAAGCCCGCGTAGTCCCACGTGCGCGGATACGCGGTGCCGCCGCAGAAGATCAGCTTCGGCCGCGTGGCCTTGGCGAGCGTCTCGACACGATTCAGATCGACGACGTGCGTCTCGGGATCGACCTCGTATTGCGAGGAGTGATAGACGATGCCGGAGAAGTTCACGCCCCAGCCGTGCGTCAAGTGTCCGCCGAACGGCAAACCAAGCCCCATGATGGCATCGCCGGGCTTCGCGAGCGCCAGATAAACGGCCTGATTCGCCGGCGAGCCCGAGTACGGCTGCACGTTGGCGTGCTGCATGCCGAACAGGCTCTTCGCGCGCTCGATCGCGAGCGTCTCCACTTGATCGATGTACTCCTGGCCTTCGTAGTAGCGCCGGCCGGGATAGCCTTCCGAGTACTTGTTGTTCAGGATCGAGCCCGTGGCCTCCATGACGGCAGCCGACGCGTAATTCTCGGAAGGAATCAGCCGGATGAACTCGTTTTGCCGTCGAGTCTCGAGCTCGATCAGCCGGTGAATCTCGGGATCGGTGGCGCGCAGCGCTGGCATATCGGACATTGGCGTTCCTCGGAACAAGGCTTGAGCTCGGGCGGGAGCCGCTCGAGGGGGCGATAGTCTACAGGACGCCGTGCCCGCTTCGCAGCGGGCCATGGAAGCAGCCCGAACGCGGGCCGCGCTAGAACCGGCTGCGAATACCGAGCGCGTAGTTGCGGCCCGGAAGCGGCGCCACGTCCTTCACGAACGACGTGTGCTTGCGTGCCTCCTCGTCGGCCAGGTTGCTCGCGTTGACGAACAGCTCCAGCTCCATGCCGGTCACGGCGACGAAGCGCCAGCGCAAGTCCGCGTTCAGCATGAAATACCCCGCGGTCCGCTCCTCGAATGCCGCCACGTCGTCTTGATCGTCGTAGCGCGTGCCTTCGAGGCCCGCGAGCAGCCGTTCGTTGTGAAGCTCGAGCCGCGCGCCATAGCGCAGCGGCGGCAGCCTCGGCAGCGGCTCGCCGCTCGCGAGCTCGCCGCGCACGTAGTCGGCGAAAAAGCGCACGTCGATCTCGCTCCGGCCGTCTGCCAAAAGCGGTATGAACACCTCGGCCTCGACCCCCGAGAAATCGGCATCGGCTTGCGCGAAGACGAAGATCGGCAGCGAGTCGATCGGATTTTGCGCCCCCGTATCGGCGAGATAGATGAAGTCCTCGTACTGCGTGTGGAACGTCGTCACGCTCCAGTTGAGCCGTTCTCTGCTGCCGCGCAACCCAACGTCGACGTGCGCCGCCGTCTCCGCCCTGAGAGAACTGTCGCCGATCTGGACGACGCCGGTTGCGAGATGCGGCCCGTCGGAATACAGCTCCTCGGGGGCCGGTAGCCGCTCCGACGATGCCAGCGTCGCCACGAACGCATAGCCGTCGCCGAACGGCCGAACCGCTCCAAGCGAGAAGCTCGAGGCAGTATCGTAGTAGCGAGACAAGCCGCTCACCGGGGCGTGCTCGACAGACTCGACGCGGCCGCCGAGCGAGAGTTGCCACGGGTCGAGATCGACGTCTTCGACGAGAAACACGCCAAGCGTCTCGCTGTCGACGGGCGGCACGAACGCCTCTTCGCCGACGGCGGCGAGCTCGCGCTCTCCGAGCTGCACGCCGAAGGCGCCGGACCATCGGCCGGCCGTCCGGTGCAGCAGCTCGAGGCGCAGCTCCGTCGCATCGTTCGCGAACCGCGTGCCCGCCGCGTCGCCCTCGAGCTCGACGTGCTCGTAGTCGTTGACGCCGAGCCGAATGTTCACGCCCTGGATTGCGCCCGCCATGCCATTCCAGCCGCTGCGCACGTCGAACCGCCTTTGACGAAGATCGACGCGTACGGCGTCGGCCTCGTGATCTTCTTCGTCCAGGCCGCCCTCCTCGTGCTCGTGGTGATGGCCGGGAATGCCGTACAGCGTATCGAATGCGTTGAAGCTGGCTCCGAGATACCCGCCGTCGGCTAACCACGACGCTCCAACGGCGGCGGACTCGCTCTCGGCGGCGCTATTGGGAAGGATGCCGAAGGCGTCCTCGGCATCGGCTGTGCCGGCATTGACGTCGGCATGCGCGAATCTCGGGATATCGTAGTCGCCGCTGTCACGCCGGCCGGCGTCGACGTGCCACGCGAAGCGGGCTCCGCCCCCGTCCAGGCGCACGGCGGCGCCGCTCGCATCCGCAGCGCTGTCGCCGCGCAGCTCGAATCCGCCTTCGAAGCCGCCGGCGGGCGCTCGATGCGGGATCCGCGTGGTCACGGTATTGACGACGCCGCCAACCGCCCCGCTGCCGTAGAGCAGCGCCGTGGGCCCGCGAAAGATCTCGATCTGTTCGGCCGCCAGCGGTTCGACCGTCACGGCGTGGTCGTCGCTGACAGTAGCGACATCCATCGCGTCGACGCCGTCCTCGAGCATCTGCACGCGCGGGCCCGCGAGGCCGCGGATGATTGGCCGCGACGCACCGGCGCCGAAATACGACGAGCTGACGCCAAGCTGATTCGCCAGCGTTTCGCCGAGCGTGCTCGCACGCACGCGATCGAGCTCGTCGCCGCCCACTACGGTGACCGATTGCGCGAGGTCACCGGCCGCGCGGTCGCGCGGCACGCCGGTGACCACGATCTCTTCGAGCGGCTCGTGACTTTGTGCGTGGGCGGTCGGTGCGAGCGCCGCGGCAAGCAAACTAAGCGAAGAATGCGCCGCCGCTACGCGGCGCGCGCGGAATGGAAATGTCATGGGCGATTTCCTTCATCGAAGCAATCCGTTGAAAACGGAGAACCGCTCGGGTGGAGCCCCGAACGACGACGACTCAGAACGTGAAGGAAACGCGAGGGGGTCCGCGTGCATACCGGCGGGTAGGCACCACGGAGAGAAACACGAAGCCGGCGCCGACCGCGACGAGCGCCGTCGGAATCACCGGCTCGAAGTGCACGGGCGCCGCGACAGTGGCGGCCGCTAAGCTCGCGGCCCCTACGCAGAC
>CAMPKU010000281.1 GCA_946887385.1 uncultured Gammaproteobacteria bacterium | reverse complement strand
AAGGGAAGTTGGTAGCGGGGGCTGGATTCGAACCAGCGACCTTCGGGTTATGAGCCCGACGAGCTACCAGGCTGCTCCACCCCGCACCGGATGAGAGGCCGGCATCATACAGAGCCGGCGCCCTGCCCCGCAAGGCGAGCGGAATCAGCCGCCGAGCACCCGCGCGCAAAGATTCAACAAAGCGTCGGGAAACAGGCCGAGAACGAGCAGTCCGAGGCCATTCGCGCTGATCACGATGCGCATGTCCGCGGCGGCCCCCAGCGGCGCCGAATCCACGGGCTCCGCGAAATACATGTACCAAACCACGCGGATGTAGTAGTACGCGCCGATCACCGCAAACAGCACGCCGACCACGGCGAGCCATACCAGGCCCGCGTCCAAGACGGCGTCGAGCACGACCAGCTTGGCGTAGAAGCCGATGAACGGCGGCACGCCGGCCATGCTGAACATGATCATCAGCATGACGAGCGCGAACCAGGGGCTGCGCGCGTTCAAGCCTTTGAAGTCCTCGATGCGCTCGGCTTCGAAGCCGCGGCGGGAGAGGAGAATCACCATACCGAAGGCCGCGGCCGCCATGAGCACATATGCGAACGTGTAGAACAGCGCCGCCGAGAGGCCCTGCCCGTCGCCGGCGATGAAGCCCATGAAGATGAAGCCCACGTGCGAGATCGTCGAGTACGCGAGCATTCGCTTGATGTTTGCTTGAGCGATCGCGACGAGATTGCCGATGCCGAGCGACAGCACGCAGAGCACGATCAGCATGTCGCGCCAACCGTCTTCGTGCAGCGGCCCCAGGCCTTCGGCCAGCACGCGCCAGACCAGCGCGAACGCCGCGAGCTTCGGCACGGAGCCGATGTAGAGCGTGACGGGTGTCGGCGCGCCTTGGTACACGTCGGGCAACCACATGTGGAACGGTACCGCGCCGAACTTGAACGCCACGCCCACCACGATGAACGCGAGCGCGAGCAGCGCCGGCACGTTGAGCTCCTCGGTACCGATGCGAGCCGCGAGCTCGTCGAGCTGCAACGTGCCTGTAATGCCGTACAACAGCGAAATGCCGTACAGCAGCGTGCCGGACGCGATCGCGCCGAGCACGAAGTACTTCATGGCCGATTCGGCCGAGACGGACGAATCGCGATTGAACGCCACGAGCGTGTACTGCGATAGCGCCAGCACCTCGAGGCCGAGGTACAGCGTGAGCAGGCTGTGCGCCGAAATCATGATCATGATTCCGAGCAGCCCGAAGAGGCCGAGCACGAAGAACTCGCCCTTCAATAGATCGTTGTTCTGTAGGTATTCGCGCGAATAGAGGAACGTGATGCCGAGCGCCACGTACGCAAACATCTTGAGCACGCCGCTCGCGGGATCGGTGACGTAGCTGCCGTTGAAGGTAATCACGCGGTCGCCGACGGCGAAGTATGCCGTGAAGGCGGCCGTGCCGATCAACGCGAGCATCGCAAGCACGTACGTCGTCTCGCGCTGATCGTCGCGCAAGAACACGTCCACGAGCAGCACCACACAAATCGCGAGGCCGAGGAAAATCTCGGGAGCGGCGGCGGCGTAGTTCATATCCATGCCCGTGCCTCCCTAGAGCTTCGGCTGGCTCACGTGGTTCAGGAGCTGGCCGATCGACGCGTCCATGGCATCGACGAGCGGCGCCGGCCAAATGCCGATGAGCAGCACGGCGGCGGCGAGCACCATCAGCATCCAGAACTCGCGCGCGCCGACGTCCGTGAGCGCCGCCACGTGCTCGTTCGCCACCTCGCCGAACACGACGCGCTTGATCATCCAGAGCGTGTACGCCGCGCCGGTGATCAGCGTTGTCGTCGCGAGGAATGCGAGCCACGGGTCCGCGTGGAAGGTGCCCAGGATCACGAAGAACTCTCCCACGAAGCCCGATGTGCCCGGCAGACCGGCGTTGGCCAACCCGAACAGCACCATGAGGGCCGCGAACTTGGGCATCGTGTTGATCACGCCGCCGTAAGCGCTGATCTCGCGGCTGTGCATGCGGTCGTAGAGCACGCCGACGCAGAGGAACAATGCGCCCGAGATCAGGCCGTGCGACAGCATCTGCATCATGCCGCCTTGAAGGGCCAGCCTTGCACCGTCGGTGTTCGGCGCCGCATCCGTGGCCGCGAAGATCACGAAGAACCCCAGCGTGACGAATCCCATGTGCGCAATCGACGAGTACGCGATGAGCTTCTTCATGTCGGCCTGCACGAGCGCCACGAAGCCGATGTAGATCACGGCGATCAGCGAGAGCGTAATCATGAGCCAGGCCAGCTCCTGGCTCGCGTCGGGCGTGATGGGCAGACTGAAACGAATGAACCCGTAACCGCCCATCTTCAGCAGGATCGCGGCCAGGATCACGGAGCCGCCCGTCGGTGCCTCGACGTGCGCGTCGGGCAGCCAGGTGTGAACGGGGAACATGGGCACTTTCACGGCGAACGCGAGCAGGAACGCAAGGAAGATCAGGATCTGCTCGTTCATCGACAGGCGCAGATCGTGGAACGACGCGATCGTGTAGTCGCCGGTCTGCACGTACATATAAATGAGCGCCACGAGCATGAACACGGAGCCCAAGAACGTGTACAGGAAAAACTTCACGGTGGCGTACACGCGCCGCGCTCCGCCCCACACGCCGATGATGATGAACATCGGCACGAGCATCGCTTCCCAGAACACGTAGAACAGCAGCGCATCCGTGGCCGCGAACGTGCCGACCATCAGGCCCTCTAGAATCAGGAACGCCGCGAAGTACTGCGACGGCCGCGTCTTGATGACCTCCCAGCCCGCCACCACGACGAACGGCGTCAAGAACGTGGTGAGCAGGATCAGCGGCATCGAGATGCCGTCCACGCCGAGCCCATAGGCGGCGTTGAAGCGCTCGATCCACGGCACGTTCTCGACGAACTGCATGGCCGCCGAGTCGAAGTCGAAGCCGGTCCAAAGCGGGATGCTGAGCGCAAACGTGACGATCGACGTGCCGAGCGCGAGCTGCTTGGCGAGCTGCGTGTGCTTGTCGCCGAGCGCCATGACGGCGATGCCGGCCAAGATCGGCAGCCACACCACGATGCTCAAGATCGGCCAACTCATTGCATTACTCGATTACGGCCGGAAGACGAGCCAGCCGACGAGCGCCGCAAGCCCGACGATCATCGCGAACGCGTAGTGATAGAGGTAGCCGGACTGCAGCCCTCTGGTGACGACGGCGAGTGCGCCGACAGCCTTCGCGCTGCCGTTGACGACGGCGCCGTCGATCAGCGTTTCGTCGCCGACTTTCCAAAGTCCAAAGCCGAGCCCGCGCGCGCCGCGCGCGAGGACGGTCTCGTTGAACCAGTCGAAGTAGTACTTGTTCATGAGCAACGAGTGCAGCGCGCCCGCTCGAGCGATCACCCGCGCCGGGATATCGGGCCGTTTCAAGTACAGGAACCAGGCGACGAGCGCGCCGGCCGCCGCGAGGTACACGGCCAGACCGCTGAAGCCGTGCTGCACGAACGCCGCCGAGCCGTGGAACTCCTCGCCCACGATCTCGAGCGGATTCTGCCCTTCGAGATTCACGATGGCGCCGCCGAAGTAGTCGCCGAAGAGCACCGGGCCGATCGTGAGCCAGCCGATGACGGCCGACGGAATCGCCAGCGCGACCAACGGGCCCGTGACCACCCACGGCGTCTCGTGCAAGTGCTCCTTCGTGTGATGATCCATGCGTTCCTGGCCGTGGAACACCACGAACAGGAGCCGAAAGCTGTAGAGCGACGTGACGAACACGCCCGCCACCACGGCCCAGTACGCGAGCGTGTGGCCCGGCGTGGTCGAAGCGTGCACCGCCTCGATCAGCGCGTCCTTCGAGAAGAACCCCGAGAACCCCGGGAAGCCGATCAAAGCGAGCGTGCCGATCACACTCGTCCAGTAGGTGACAGGCAAGTACTTGCGCAACCCGCCCATCTTGCGGATGTCCTGCTCGTGATGCATCGCAATGATCACGGAGCCCGCGGCCAGGAACAGCAGCGCTTTGAAGAACGCGTGCGTCATCAAGTGGAAGATGGCGGCCGCGTACGCCGAGGCGCCGAGCGCCACCGTCATGTAGCCGAGCTGCGAGAGCGTGGAATACGCGATGACGCGCTTGATGTCTTGCTGCACGAGGCCCAGCAACCCGGTAAAGAACGCCGTGATCGCGCCGATGATGAGCACCACCGAAAGCGCGGTCTGGCTCATCTCGAACAACGGCGACATGCGCGCCACCATGAAGATGCCGGCCGTGACCATCGTGGCGGCGTGGATCAACGCCGAGATCGGCGTGGGGCCCTCCATCGAATCGGGCAGCCAGACGTGCAGCGGCACCTGCGCCGACTTGCCCATGGCGCCGA
>CAMPKU010000280.1 GCA_946887385.1 uncultured Gammaproteobacteria bacterium | reverse complement strand
ACTGTGAGGGGCTGGCCCGCGAGCGGCGGTGCCAACGGCGGCGTGCTGCCGAGCTGGCCTCCGCCCAACAAGTTGCCGCCCGAGAACACGTCGCCGTCCGCCTGCTGCTGCACGGCGGCCCAGTTCACGCCCGCTTGAAAGCCCTCGCTGAGCGTGACCTCGATGATCTTCGCTTCGAGCACCACCTGCCGCTTCGAGGCGTCGTGAATCCGCTCCAGATAATCGCTCACTGACCGCAGCTCCTCGGGCATGCCGCGTGCGAAGACGACGCCCGATTGCGCGTTGACGACCACCTGCCGGCCCTCGCCGGCGCCGATGATCGCGGCCAGGGTGGCTTCCAGCTCCGCCCAGAAGTCCGAGTTGTTGACGGTATCGATCACGGATCCTGTGGTCTGCGCGCCCTGCTCGGTGCCGCCGCTCGCGCCGCCTGCGTCGCCGCTGAAGATGCTGTTCGCCGCGCTGTCCGACCGCGTCTGCGTCACTTGTCCCGAGCTCACGCGCGTGCGCGACGTGCCGCCGCGGATCAAGTTCAGGTAGTCCACCTCGAACACGCGGGATTGCAACGTGGCGGGCAGCACGATGTACGTGCCGCCGGTGCGGCGATAGTCGTATCCGTACACCTCGCGCACGGTGTCGAGCACTTCCGGCAACGTGACCTGCTTCAGGGTCAACGTCACGGTACCTTCGACGTCGGGGTGCACGATCAAGTTGCGGCTCGTGCCGGTGACGAGACCCACGAAGAAGTCGCGAGCTTCGGCGCCCATGACGTTGACGTCGAAGCGCTCTTCGACGGGCGCGGCGATGACGGGCCTCGGCGGCACGGCGAACGGCCGCGTGGCCTGCGGCGCCGAATCGGTCGCCTGCTGCATCGCCGTGGCGATCGCCTCTTGCGTGGCAACGCCGCGCTCGCTGGCGCAGCCGGCAGCGAGGCCGATGCCGGCGCCCAGCGCCAGCGCGGCGAGTGACCGGCGCCACAGCGCGCAACGGTTCGGACTGTTCGTCATGAAAGCATTACTCCTTGCACGCGCTACCGCCCGCTCGCGGGCCGGCCCAGTGAAACGACGATCTCTGCCCCGCTTTCACGCAGGCGCACGGAGTCAGGATCGATCGCGACGATGGCGGCGCCGTCGACCGTTTCTCCCACTACATAGGGCGCACCGTTGACGATGGCGACTCGGCGTGTCGGCGAGATCAGCACGGCCGTCACGGCGAACCGCGGCGCGGCGGCGCGCGCCGAGCCCCCGCCTCCGACCGTGCGGTCGAACGGCTGCGTCGGATCGCGCACGGGCGGCTCCGCGGCGCCGAGCGCCGCAGAGACGGCCAGCGCCAGCGCGGTTGCGGCTGCGCGCTTAAACACCGATCCACTCCTCGTCGAGGCTCAACGTGGTCAGCTCGATCGTGATCTGGTTGACGGGGTATTCGTCGGTCTTGAGCTCGAGCCGCGACCAATAGAGGTGCCAGGGCAGCCGCTCGACCGCTTCGAGATAACTCAGACAGTCGAGATAGCTGCCGCGCAGCGTGAATACGAGGGAGTGGCGGTAGAGAGTCGGCGCGTCGGAGTGCGCGGCGGCTTCGACGCCGCCTGCGGCTGCCGGATCCGCCTCGGCCTCGGCGTCGAGCACGGAGCGCGCCGGACGATTCACGGCGCTCACGAGCTCGAGGCCGTCTTGACGGCGCAGCAGCTCCTCGAGCACGCGCCGCATCGCGGTCGGATCGACGAGATCGCTCGTGAAGAGGCGCATCTCTTCGTCGCGAAGCCGCACGCTCTCGCGCAGCGCGCGCACGCGCTCCAGCTGATCGGGCACGCCTTCGCTGACTCCCGCGGTGGCTACGCTCAGCGCTTCGTCGAGCTCGGCCAGCCGGCCCTGAAGTGCCGTGACCTTGTCGTTTGCCAACCGTTCGCGCGCAGCCAGCGGCCCAGCCAGCGCGGCCTCCCAGAGTCCGCCGATGGCGAACAAGCCGGCCGCGAGCAAAAACAGCCGCTCGCGTAGGCTCAGCCGGTCTACGCTCTGCGTGAGCTTCAGCAGCCGCTCCTTCATTGCGCGCTCCCGGCGGTCGCAGGCCCGAGCGCCAGCCTCGCGGCGCGGCTCGTGGCGCGGAACGTGGTATCGCCGTTGCGCTCGTCACGCCCGATCTCGAAATGGTCGAACCGCTGCCCCGCGAGCGCACCTTCGGTTCCCAAGCGCTGCATGTACGCGGGCACCAGCTCGGGCTCGAGGCTACGGCCGGCGAGCTCGATCGCTCCCGTTCCGCCGTTGATGGCGAGCTCCGTGAGCCATAGCTCGGGAGTGCGCTGCCGCGCGAGCGCGGCGAGCGGCGCAGAAAAGCCGGCCGTGTCGCCGAGCGGGTGCTCCTGCAGCACGTCGATGAGCCGCTGCTGATCGAGCAGCGTGGCATTCAAGCGCTTCAGCTCAGCCTCGAGCTCGGTGCGGCGGTTGTCGCCCATGGCGGGATCGATGCGCACGAGCTGCGTCGCCAGCGCCTGCTCCCGGCCCTCGAGCTGCACCACCGCGCGCTCGAGCGCGCCCACCTGCGCGATGCCGTAACCATAGATGCCCAGCAGAGCAGCGGTCACGACACCGAGCACTTGCGCCATGGTGACGGCAGAAAAGATCTGCCGCTGCTTGCGGAAGATCGGTTGGTAAAGATTGATCTGCTGGTACACGGCTACAACGCAACCGGGTCTTTACGCAGCGCCGCGCCGATGGCCGGCATGCACAGCCGCTGCAGCTCCGCGGACAACGCGTCGTCGGTATCGAACAGGGTCGTGAGATCGACTTCCCGCACGGCAACTCCGAGCTCGGCGGCGATCGCTTCCCGATCCGCGGCCTCGAGGCCGCTCGTGTGGAGCTCGCGGATCGAGGTCTGCTCGTAATGGCTTTCGAAATAATCGAGCGAGCGCCGCAGCTCCAGCGCGAGGCCGGCCACGAGCTCTGGCCGCAGCTCGCCGGCTTCCATGAGCGTGGCTACGCCCGTCTCGATGTAGCGGGCAAGGTAGAGCACGCCTTGGCGCACGAGCAGCAGCGTGCTGCGCCGTTCGCTGAGATAAAGAAACGCCGCGCCGCGCTGGTCGGCTTCCAGCAACGTGGCGATGTTGCGCAGACTCAGCTCGGGAATGTCGACAACGTCGAGCTTGAGCCCGGCCGCCTCGATGCGCTCGATCTCGCGCCTCACGGACTCGGCCTTGGCCGTGACGGCATACATCATGCGATGCGGGCCGCCGCGCGCGTGCGGCGGCATCTCGAACACGTCGATGACGGCGTCGTCCACGTGGAAATCGATGAGGTCCTTCACGCGCCACCGCACGGCGGCGCGCAGCTCGTCGGCCGGCACGTCGGGCGCTTCGACGAGCAGCAACCGGTAACCGCTGGGATCGAGCACGCACACGGTCGCTGCGCGTTTGTTCGGCATGCGGCTCAGCGCGCGGGGAAACGGATCGTGCGTGCCGTGCGCTTCGTACACGCAGCGCTCGAGCCTCGGCTTGCCCGTGCTGCGCGGCGTAACCTCGGCAGCGGCCACGCCTTCCGCCGTGGCGAAAACGCCAATCTGGCTGCCGGACCGGCGCCCGCGCGTGAAATACGCCAACCATTGGTTACGCACGTTCTGTAATCTCGCTATCCATGAAGCGCACGGAAACCGGGCGCGACACGCAGTCGCACTCTGCCGGCATTGAACTTAATCACTCCCCGCGTAAAGGCTGTGAGACGAGCTTCGCAGTTTCCCGTCCGAGGCTCGCGCCGCGCGGGGAATCTGCGACGCAGGTCCATCGCGTCGGCGCCGTCTTCCGCTTCGCGTTTGCCCCGTGACGAGTGACGGCTGGGAGTTCTGGATCGACCGCGGCGGCACGTTCACCGACGTGGTGGCACGCACACCAACCGGCGAGCTCAAGACGCTGAAGCTTTTGTCCGTCGACCCAAACCGCTACGAAGACGCGGCCGTTACCGGCATCGAGCGGCTGCTGGCCGCCGTGCCCGAGGGCGAGCGCCGCGTCGCCGCCGTGAAAATGGGCACCACGGTGGCAACGAACGCGCTGCTCGAGCGGCGCGGCGAGCCCACGGTGCTCGTGATCACCGCGGGACTCGAGGACGCGCTGCGGATCGGCGGGCAGCAGCGGCCCGATATTTTTGCGCTCGCGATCGAGCTGCCGGAGCTGCTTTACGCACGTGCCATCGGCGCCGTCGAGCGCATCGACGCGCACGGTACAGTGCTCGTGCCGCTCGATGCGGCGAAGCTGCGTAACGATCTAACGATTGCGTACGACGCGGGCCTGCGCAGCGTTGCGATCGTGCTGCTGCACGGCTACCGTTTCCCGGAGCACGAGCTGGCGGCGGCCGAGGTCGCGCGCTCGATCGGCTTCCCGCAAGTGTCGATCTCGCACCGCGTGCTGCCTCTGCCGAAGCTCGTTGCGCGCGGCGGCACGACACTAGCCGACGCCTACCTC
>CAMPKU010000279.1 GCA_946887385.1 uncultured Gammaproteobacteria bacterium | reverse complement strand
ACTGCGGCAGCCGCGGCTACGGCTGGCAAACGGCGAACCACTATTTCTATGCCGGCGCCGAGCTGCGCGGGCTGCCGAAGAACCGCCGCGAGGAAGCGTGGCTGTATGCGGACGAGCCGCTTGGCCGCGAATACTGGGCGCACCACAACTCGGCTGCGAATTATGCCGTCGCGAATCGGCACGTCATCGTGCGCGGTGTGCAGAGCGCGCTCGAGGACGTCTTCTCCGCGTCGGGCGAGGTGTTCTACGAGATCTCGCACAATCTGGTGCAGCAGGAGACGCTCGTGCTGCCGGACGGAACCACGCAACGCGGCTTCGTGCACCGCAAAGGCGCGACTCGGGCGTTACCCGCGGGCCACCCCGACCTCGCCGGCACCCAATGGCAGACGACGGGGCATCCCTGCCTGGTTCCGGGCTCGATGCTCGACGGCGCCGCGATCCTCTATCCGCTGCCGGGCGCGTACGGCTCCGGCTGCTCCGTGAATCACGGCGCCGGCCGCGTGATGGCGCGCGGCCAGGCGAAGCGCGATCTCGCACCGCGCCAGGCCGAGATCGATGCCGAGATGCGCTCGGTCACGCGCACATTTGGCGGCGTGCCGATCCGGGGTGTGGTGGGGAACACGGCGCGCACGCCGCTCGACGAGTGCGGCCACGTGTACAAGAATCTGGACGCGGTGCTGCGCGTGCTCGAGGACGAAGGCATCGCGCGCGTCGCGCAGCGGCTCTATCCCGTCGCGAACATCAAGGCATCCGAGTAGCCAAGTTCACGCTTACCACGCCGCGCTAGAACATGCCGAGCACCACGCGCAAACTCCGCTCGACGGCGTCGAGCTCAGTGGGCGTAAGCGTGGTAAGGGGACCGTCGCCGATGCGCATACGATCGAGCGAGCGCGGTTGGTCGACGACAACCTGGCACGGCTCTTTGAGGCGGTCTCTCATGGGGATACTGATGCGCCAGAGCTTGAATTCAGGGTAAACCCGCGTCGTCAAAGGCAGCACGACGACCATGGGCACGCCGGCACCGATGAGCTCGTCTGCTTGCATGATCAGCACGGGCCTAATCTTGCCGATCTCCCGGCCGCGAGCGGGATTCAGATTGGCTGTCCAAATCTCGCCACGCCTCATCGCCGCTTCTTCTTCGCGCGACTAGCAGAGCGGGCGGCGCCGTATCGCGCTCGCTCTTCCGCCACGCGCAAACCTTCGTTGTCGAGCGGTAGAGCTTCTTCGGCCAAGGCGAGCGCTTCAGCTCGCACGCCTAAGTTGGCATACGCCGTGCGAGCTTCCGCGACAAACGCTGCGAGATATCGCTCGCGCTCGCGGCGCTCGAGGAAGTCGGCGATGGCCGTGCGCGCGACTTCCGATCGCCCGACGCCTTCCCGCCGGGCTTCCTCGTCGAGCCGGGCCTCGAGATCTTGAGGTAACCGCAGGCTCAGGGCACCCATGAGATGCGCTCCGTGTAACGTTAGGTGATACATTATGCATTACGATGGTGACTACGGCCAACGCGCAGCGAAGCCTTGATCGGAGGCAATCTCTGCGCGCAGACTCCGCCGTCATGTCCGCATCTCGCTTCGCGACGGTTGCATTCTTCGGGCTCGTGGCGGCTTGCGGCAGCGAGCAGCTTGGCAATCCGTATCGCACGGTCACGGATTGGATGACGGCTCCGGCCGGCCGAACGCTGGGCTCGATGAGCACGATCGACGTGGCGCCCGACGGCACGCTGTGGATCGCGGAGCGCTGCGGCGCGAACGATTGCGTGGCCAACGACGAAGTCGATCCGATCCTGCACGTGAGTGCCGACGGCCAATGGCTGGGCGCCTTCGGCGCGAACGTGTTCGCGTGGCCGCATGGCATCCACGTCGACGCCGGCGGCAACATCTGGGTTACGGACGCGCGCGGCGGCGACACGCGCGGTCATCAAGTCATCAAGTTTGCGCCGGACGGCCGCGAACTGCTGCGGCTCGGCGCGTCGGCCCGCGCCGGCGACGGGCCCACGCACTTCAACGGCCCCACCGACGTGGTCGTCGCGCCGAATGGCAACGTCTTCGTCAGCGACGGCCACGAGCCGGTGTCGAACAACCGCATCGTGAAATTCTCGGCGGACGGCCGCTATGTGAAGGAGTGGGGCGGCAGCGGCAGCGAGCCCGGCCAGTTCCTGGTGCCGCACGCGCTCGCGCTCGACTCGCAGGGGCGGCTATTCGTCGCCGACCGCGACAACAATCGCATTCAGATCTTCGATCAGGACGGCAACTTCATAAGCGAATGGACGCAGTTCGGGCGGCCGAGCGGCCTTCACATCTCCGCCGACGACACGCTGTACGTGTCCGACAATCAATCGAACGACGAGCGCCATCCCGGGTGGCCGCGCGGCCTCTACGTGGGCAGCGCGAAGGACGGCTCCGTCCACGCGTTCATTCCGGACCCCGAGTTCGATCCGGCGCAAGCGCAGGAGACGGGCGCGCACGGCCTGGCCGCGGATTCAGCCGGCACGATCTACGGCGCCGAGGTGTACTCGCAGAGCGTGAAGAAGTACGTGCGCTGACGCGCGGCGTGCCGCTCAGAACGTCGCGGCGAGCGTGGCCCGATAGTCGAGCAAATCGCGCTCGGCCAACGCGCGGTCGCGCTCGAGGTCGCGAGTCTCGTTGGTCAGCTCGCCGTAACGGCGACCCAGCTCGGCGCTGCGCGTGACCATCGCGACGCGCTGCTCGGGCGTGGTGTCGGCCGCGATCATCGTGGCGGCGATGTCCGTAAGCTCTTCTTTGATGCCTTCCTGCGCTCGGTAATTGCCGGCGATGCGGGCGTCAACACTGCGCAGCGCCGACTCGAGCTCGTTGAGCTGACGGCCCGCGTTGTACTCGGCGACGAACGCCGCCTCGAGATCGGCCGGGCACACGCCTTGATAGGTGGCACCGCTATGACCCACGGCAAAACCGTTGCTCTCGCGACAATAGATGCGCACGCCGTCCGCATGACCCGCGCGGTAGCTCGCGAGGTCGGGCGCCACACCGTGCTCGCCGCACTGCTGGCGATACCGGCCGATGTTCGCTTCCGACCGGCCGAACGTGCCGTCCTCGAACCCGACTGTGCGCCAGTCGGCCGTCATGCAGGCTTGCTCGCTCATGCCCGAGCAGCCCGCGATCAAGTACGCAACGGCCCCGAGAGACAATACGCGCGTTGCAGACATAATGTGTTCCCTGAATCTGGTTGCAGCAGTATAGGAATGCGTTACGCGCCGGCCTTGGACGCAAGTCACACGACCGCCGAATCTGCCGTGCGCGCGTCACGATGAGCACCCTGCCCAGCATCGACCTGGCGCCGTTCATGGCGGCGCCGCACAGCGCCGCGGCACGCGATGTGGTCGCGCAGATGCGCGACGCGTGCCACGGCCCCGGCTTCTGCTACCTCAGCGGGCACGGCGTGCTGCCCGAGCTCGACGAATCGGTGATGAGCGTCGCGCGCCAATTCTTCGCGCTGCCGGAAGCCGAGCGGCGCGCGCTCGCCATTGCGAGCTCGCCCCACTTTCGCGGCTACACGGTGCTCGGCGGCGAGCTCACGAAGGGTGTGAGCGATTGGCGCGAGCAGCTCGATGTCGGCCCCGAGGAACCGGCGGCCGCGGTGACGCCAGGCGATCCGCCTTGGCGGCGCTTGCGCGGCCCGAATCAGTGGCCCGCTCGCCTGCCCGCGATGCAGCCCACCGTGCTGGCGTGGATGCAGGCGATGGACCGCGTGGGCCTCGCGGTGCTGCGCACGCTCGCGCTCGGCTTGGGCTTGGGGCTGAATCACTTCGACGGCGTGGTGCTGCCGCGCGGCGATCCGCACTTGAAGATCATTCGCTACCCTGCGCAGCCGCGCACCGCCGTGGTGGATCAAGGCGTGGGGATGCACCACGACTCGGGGCTGGTGTCGTTCGTGCTGCAAGACGACGTGGGCGGCTTGCAGGTCGAGCTCGACGGCACGCTCGTCGACGCGGCCCCGAAGCCCGGCACCTACGTCATGAACTTGGGCGAGATGCTGCAAGCCGCGACGAACGGCTACCTGCGCGCCACGAAGCATCGCGTGCAGAGCCCACCGCCGGGCCGCGAGCGGCTCTCCGTCGCGTATTTTTTTCATCCGCGGCTCGATGCCGTATTCGCCCCGATCGACTTGCCGCCTGAGCTCGCCGCGAAGGCACGCGGCGGGCAGAACGTGGACCCGAACGATCCGATCTTCGCCACCTTCGGCGACAACTACTTGAAGATCCGGCTGCGCTCGCACCCGGACGTGGCCCTCGCCCACTACCAAAAGGGGACGGATTTATTTTCTGCGAAGCCCAGAAAATAGATCCGTCCCCATCGTCCTCCGCTCTGCGCCGCCGCCGCGCGGGATACGGTAGACTCCTTCGGAAAAATCGGGGGACACGATGCCGCTGCAACGTCTCGAGCACTATCTCGTGCTCAGCGACGACATCCA
>CAMPKU010000278.1 GCA_946887385.1 uncultured Gammaproteobacteria bacterium | reverse complement strand
CTGGTCTTCGTCGAGCCCAACCCCATCGAGCAGAACGAGCAGCTCGTGGCCGGCACGCGCCAGCAGTTCGGCGCGAAGAGCTTGCAGCTTGCGGAGGCCTACATCGATCTCGCCGACGCGCAGCGCTCCGCCAAGCAGTACGAACAGGCCGCCGAGAGCTATCTCGCCGCGGTGGAGGTTTACCGCGCCGCCGACGGGCCGTTCACGCCGCTGGCGATCCGCCCGCTCACCAGCCTCGGCGACAACTACCACGAGGCCAAGGACGACCTGAATGCCGTGGCCGCGTACTCCGAGGCGCGCACCGTCAGCCGGCGCGCCTACGGCCTGCACAACATGGACCAGATCGAGTTGCTCGACCGGATGTCGGAGTCGCTGCTCGATTTGAACGACATCACCGAAGCCGAGGCGCAACAGATCGAAGCCCTGCGCCTCGTGCAGCGCAGCAATCCGCCGGGCTCCGAGGCCGTGCTCGAAGCGCTCTATAAATATGCCGAGTGGCTCGGCGAGCGGGCACGCTACCAAAGCCAGCGCGATCAGTACGAGCGCGCGCGCCGCATCATTCGCAGCACCTACGGCGAACGCGACGTGCGCCAAGTGCGGCCGCTGCTCGGCATCGGCAACACCTATCGCCAGGAACGCAATCCCGCGGGCCTCGGGTTGTCGTCGCTCGAGGAGGCGCTGTCCATCCTGCTCGAGCAGCCCGAACGCGACGAAGTGGCGATTGCCACCACGCTGCGCGACATGGGCGATTGGGCCGTGGCCTTCGGCAAGAGCGGCTACGACGGCGACGAGTATCAGCGCGCGTGGCAGCTGCTGGGCGCCGCGCCGAACGGCAGCGAGCTGCGCCGCCAGTGGTTCACGGGCGCCAACTACGTGCTCTACGAGCCGATCAGCCCGCGCAGCTTGAGCACGGACCCCGGCGCGGCCAGCGGCCACGTCACGGTGCGCTTCGATCTCGACGCGGCCGGCAACAGCCGGAACGTCACGCTCGTCGAATCCAGTCCCGTAGGGCTCAAGGACGACGCCATTCTGCGGCACATTCGCCGCTCGCGCTTTCGGCCGCTGATGGCCGACGGCCAGGTGGTGCCGGCGCAGGGCCTCGGCATCCAAGTCACGTTCCGCTATCTACCGGAAGGCGCGGACGATGAAGACGACGAGGGCTAACGGCACCGTAACGGCCGCACTCGTCGCTTGCGCGTCGTGCTGGACGCTGCCCGTGAACGCCCAAGCGCCGGCCGAGCCGTTGCAACTGGCTTCCGCGTCGCCGCTCGCCGAGCTGCGGCGCAGCCGCGATTCCTATCTGCAAGTACGCGAGCTCGAGGCGGCGCTCGAGTCGGCCGAGAGCGTGGTGCGCGCGCAGAGCGAGCAGCGCGAGCCCCAGTATCCGGCCGACCTCGCGGCGCTCGGGCTCGTGCAAGCCGAGCTGCGCAATACCGACGACGCACTCACCAATCTCCTCGACGCCATTGCGCTCGTCGAAGAGGCGGAAGGCGCCTACTCGGCCACGCTCGTCGAGTACTACCGCGGCCTCGGGCGCACGTACATCAAGAGCGGGCAGTACACCCAGGCAATCGTGAGCCTCGAGCAGGCGCAGCACATCAGCCAGCGCAATCTCGGCCTGTTCAACGTGGAGCAGTCGCCCGTCCTCGACGACATCACCACGGCCTATCTCGGGCTCGGCAACACGGTGGAAGCGCGCAACATGCAGCTCGAGCGGCTGGAGAACGCCGTTCGCCGATATGGCGCCGGCGATCCGCGCGTGATCCCGTATCGCTACACGCTCGGCAAGTATTACGAGCAATCGCGGCTGCCCGACAGCGCGCGCGAGCAATACGAAGAGGTGCTGAAGGCGCAAGAGAGCCGGCTCGGCGCCGCGGATGCCGAGCTGCTGGCGCCGCTGCGCGAGCTGGTGTCGCTCGATTTGCTCGTCACGCAAGGCGCGGACCCGCAACGGCGCGATCGGCTCGCGGCGCTGCTCGAGCAAAACGTGCAGGCGCCCGCCGCGGAGCGCGGCCTATCGCTGGCGCTGCTCGGCGACTGGGCGCTCGTGGCCGGCGACGCGGCCGCGGCCCACGACTATTACCGGCAAGCCTGGACGGCGCTGCGCGCGAATCCCGAGCTCGACGTGAGCGGCTATTTCAGCAAGCCCGTGATGATCGATTTCGTGGCGCCGCTCTCCCCCGTCGACCGCAACGAGCGGTCGCGCCCGTACACCTGGGCGCAGATTTCGCTCGAGTTCGACGTGTCCGCCGACGGCCTGCCGGCCGACGTGCGCGTCGTCACGCGCGACCCGCTGACCAGTGCGCTGCAATCGCGCTACAGCCGCCGCCTGCGCGAGACCCATTTCCGGCCGCGGCTCGTCGACGGCCGGCCTGTTGCCACGACGAACGTGCGCTCGACGCACTACGTTCGCCGTTACGTGGACAAAGACGAGGAAGAGCAAGAGCCTTAGCGCAAACGTCGACTTCCTCACGTGCGTAAAGCACGGCGCCCTCTTACGATCGCTGCTCCCTCACTGTCGGGTGGCCCGTATGGTCCGGAATCGGTTGGTACGGCTCGCGATCATCGTCTGCCCGCTGCTGGTGGGTGCGGCCGAAGCGGCCACGGTGCAGCACGCCGAGCCGCTGCGAGGTTTTCGCGTAGGCGCGCGCGCCGGCGGCGCGGATGCGAAGCCGGCCGGGGCGGCGCCCGCCACCGTGACCTTCAACGCCTTCAGCCGCGACTTCGCGCTCGAGCTCGAGCCGAACGGCCGGCTCGCGGCCCTGCACACGCCGCTCGGCGCTGCCACCGCCTATCGCGGCACGGTGGCCGGCCGCGCCGGCTCGTGGGTTCGCCTGGTGTTGACGGCCGCCGGCCCCAGCGGCCTGGTGTTCGACGGCGAGACGCTCTTCGGCATCGAGACGGCCGGCGACCGCGCGAGCGGGCCGGCGATCAACGAGCCGGCGATGTTTCGCCTCGACGACGTGTATTTCGCGCCCGGCGAGCTCGGCTGCGAGATCGGCGTGGCCGCGCTCGACGGGCAGCAGGCCCTCAAAGCCATGGCGCAGGAATTCACGGCGCTCGCCGCAGCCGGCGCCACGCTGAATCTCGATTTGGGCGCCGTTGCGGACTTCGAGTTCGCGCAGCGCTTCGGCGCCGACGCGGAAAGTGCGCTGCTCACGCGCTTCAACAACGTGGACGGCATCTTCAGCGAGCAGCTCGGCGTGCAGATCACGGTGGGCGCGGTGCGCGTGTTCACGGGCAGCAACGACCCCTTCACGTCCACGGCGGCGAACGAATTGCTCGACGAGCTCGCGCGCTACCGCGGCGCCACGCCGGCGCAGGAAGCGCAGGGGCTCACGCATCTGTTCACCGGCCGTAACCTCGACGGCACGACGGCCGGCATCGCGTTCTTCGGCTCGCTGTGCGCTACGCGCCGCTTCGGCGCGCGCAGCTTCGGCGCCGGCTTGAGCGAGGCGCGCCGCGGCGCCGTTACCGACAGTCTCATCGCGGCGCACGAGATCGGCCACAACTTCGGCGCGCCGCACGACGGCGACGCGAACGCCGCGTGCGCGGCGACGCCGTCCACGTTCCTGATGGCGCCGACGATCAACTTCTCGGACCAATTCTCGGCGTGCAGCCTCGACGAGATGCGGGCGGAGATGGTGGGCGCCACCTGTCTCGTGCCGATCGGCGCGGCGAACATGGCCGTGACGCTGCCGCCGCTCGCGCAAAGCGCGCATGCCGGCGTGCCGTTCGACCTCGCGGTGAGCGTGCTGAACGAAGGCGTGGACGCGGCCACGAACGTGACGTTCGACGCCGGCAGCGAGCCCGGCCTCGCGATCACGGCGGCGCACGCCGGGGCGTCCGCCTGTAGCGTGACGCCTGAGTCCGCGTCGTGCGCGCTCGGCACCGTGAGCGGCGGCGCAGCGCGCACCGTGACGCTCACGCTGCGCGCCGACGAGCCCGGCAGCTTCGTGCTCGCGGCAACCGTGGCGGCCGATAGCGACTCCGAGCCCGGCGACGACACCGCCGAGGTGACCGTGACGGCCGTGCCGCTCGTGGATCTCGCCTGGTCGGGCTCGTCGGCCGGCGTGGCGCTCGATGCGCAAACCACGATCGACGCGCTGCTCGACAATCTCGCCGATTTCGCGGCCTCGTCCGTGGCCGTCACGGCCACGTTGACGGCGGGCTTGAGGCCCGACCAAGCCTCCCTCGGCGGCGTCGCCTGCACCATCACGGGCCAGTCGATCGCCTGCCCCACGCAGTCGCTGGCCGCGCGAACGAACGTCGCGCTCGTCGTGGCGGCCACCGGCATCGTGGCCGGCAGCCAGCAGCTCGCGCTCACGGCCGCCGCCGGCGAGGCCGAGCGCACCCCCGCCGACAACCAGCTCGCCATCGCCGTGAACGTGAGCGCGCCGCTGCAAGCCGGCGGCGGAGGCGGCGGCGCACTGTCGTGGTGGTGCGTGCTCGCCCTTCTTTGGGGACGGATTTAT
>CAMPKU010000277.1 GCA_946887385.1 uncultured Gammaproteobacteria bacterium | reverse complement strand
TCGAAGCACTCGCGGCGAAGCACGAGCGCGGACGCGCGAAGCCTTGGGTGCCGCGCTACGACGAGCGCAAGCTCCTGGGCATCGTCGGCATCGAGATTCGCATCGACAAGCTCGAAGGCAAGTTCAAGCTCGGCCAGAACCGCTCGGCCGCCGACCGCGCCGGCGTGATCGCGGCGCTCGCCGCGACCGGCCGCGACGAAGACGCGGCGCTCGCGCGGCTGATGGAAAGAGAGGAAAAAACGGACGCCCAGCAGCTAGGCGCTTGCCGCCAAACCTGCGACGATGCGTGCAAAGGGGAAAAGGGGACGGACCCACAAAAATAAATCCGTCCCCTTTTAAAGCGTCCCCTTTTAAGGGGGGATCACGTGCGCATGTTCGCGATTGTGTTTTGGTTTGCTTTTGCTGCGGCGGGCAGCGCTGCTGCGCAGCCCACGACGGGTGAGGACAGCCAGCACATTCTCACGGTCGATCACTACGTTGCGAATCGGTCGACGGTGCCCACGATCGCGGGGCAAACCGTGCAGCTTTACGTGCGTGAGCGCGTGAAGCCGGCCACGATCCAGCGCGGCGCGCTGCGCGACGATCGCGTGGTGCTGTTCGTGCACGGTGCGGGCACTCCGGCCGAGGTGGCGTTCGACGTGCCGTACGCCGACTACAGCTGGATGGCGTATCTCGCGGCGGCCGGTTTCGACGTGTTTTCGATGGACATGACGGGCTACGGGCGCTCCACCAGGCCGCATCTCATGAACGAAGTGTGCAATCTGTCGGCCGAGCAACAGACCGCGCTCGGCGGCACGCCGTGCGAAGCCACGCACAACGCGCAGCTCACGACGATTGCCTCCGACTGGGACGACATCGACGCCGTCGTCGAATATCTGCGCGCGTTGCGCGGCGTGCCGAGCGTGCACCTCGTCGGCTGGTCGCTGGGCGGTCCGCGCGCGGGCGGCTATGCCTCGCGCAATCCGAACAAAGTGGGCAAGCTCGTGCTGCTCGCGCCCGCGTACTCGCGCGATTCGGCGCAGCAACCGCCGCAACCGAATCCGGCGCAGGGCGTGGCGTTCAACGCGCAGTCGCACGCCGACTTCACGGCGAACTGGGAGCGGCAAGTCGGCTGCGCGAATCAATACGAACCCGAAACGGCAACCGCGGTATGGCGTGCGATGCTCGAATCGGATCCGGTCGGCGCCACCTGGGGCCAAGGCGTGCGACGCGCCCCGAACACCACGTCGTGGGGCTTCGGCAGGGCCGCCGTCGAGCGCATGCGCACTCCGACGCTGATGGTAGCGGCCATCCACGATAAGCAGATTGCGCCGGAGCGCGTGCACGACTACTTCGCCGATCTCGGCGCCGAGAATAAGGTGCTGCTCGACCTCGGTTGCGCGTCGCACAACGCCATGTGGGAGACGAACCATCTGCTGCTATTTCGGGCCTCGCTCGAGTGGCTCACGGCGGGGACCGTAGAGGGCATGGCGCAGGGCACGGTGCGCCTCGGTTACTAACCGCACGCTCAGAAATAGTCCGTCGCAGCCGCCGCAGCATGGCGTCCCCCCTGCTGCGCCGACGATGCGCAGGCCGCAATGTCCGTGGGTCTCGTGCGGCTAATCGGCACGACAATTCTTTGATTCCGGCGCCGCGCCCCGCGGTAAACTTGAAGCGATTCCGGTCGAGAGAGCAACGATGAAAAGACTCATGACGGCTGCGGCGGCAGTATTCGCGTTCGGCGTGCTCGGCACCATCGGCGCGCAGGAAGGCCATCCTCTGAAGGGGTCGTGGCTCGGCGAATGGGCCGGCAACTCGGTGCACGGCGACGACGTGCTGCTGATTCTCGATTGGGACGGCAAAGCCATCACCGGCATGATCAACCCCGGCACCGATAACATGCCGCTCACCCGTGCGTCGCTCGAGCCGGACGGTTGGATGGTGCGCTTCGAGGCCGAAGGCAAGGACAAAGACGGCAGCGCTGTGCGCTACGTCATCGAAGGCAAGCTCGAGAACCTCGAGCTGCCGAATCGATCGATCACGGGCACGTGGTCGAGCAACAAGGGCCGCGGCGCGTTCACGGCGAGCCGGCAATGAAGGTGCGCTCGCCGCTCAACTGGTGCCTCGCACTGTGCGCTGCGCTGTGCGCGCCGCTCGCGGGCGCCCATCACGCGATCGTCGCGAAGTTCGACGACACGAAACGCACGGAGCTGCGCGGCATCGTCACGTACGTCGATTGGCGCAACCCGCACGTGCATGTGTTCACGAACGTGGCCCGCGAGAACGGTGAGCTCGAAAACTGGGCCGTGGAGCTCGAGAGCACCGTGCTGCTCAAGCGCAGCGGCTGGCAAAGCGATTCGCTGCGGCCCGGCGATGCGATCAGCGTCAGCGGTCCCACAGCGCGCGACGGCTCCCGCCAAGTTTGGGGCGAAACCGTGATCGCCACCGCCACGAATCGCCAGGTTTATAACGTCACGGACACGGGACCGCTGGCGCCGCAGGCGCCGCGCCCCACGCCGCGCGGCGACGACGGCAAGCCGCTGCTCGGCATGGCCGACGAGACGGGCGGCTATTGGGCGTATCCAACGAGCACCGTGCTGATGCAGGCCGGTGCAAACGTGCAGATGAATGCCGACGGCGTGCTGGCGCGGCTCGCGGATGCGCCGCGCGTGGCGCCGTTCCAGCCTTGGGCGCTCGGGCTGTACCGGCATCGGCAGCAGCGGCACCTCGCCGACGACCCCGGCTTCTTGAACTGCAAGAACCCCGGTGCCGTACGGCAGTTCCAGACGCCGTACGGCGTCCAGTTCGTCGAGGATCCGGCACGCCAGCGCATCTTCGTGCTCATCGGCAGCGGCAACCGCAACTATCGCATCATCTATATGGACGGCCGCGAGCAACAGGGGCAGGTACGCGGCGACGACGACAATCCGCTGTATTACGGCCGCGCCGTCGCGCATTGGGAAGGCGACACGCTGGTCGTGCGCACGACGGGCTTCAACGAGGACTTCTGGTTCACGAACGGCGGCTTGCCGCACACCGACCAGCTATCGCTCCTCGAGCGATTTACGCGCGTGAACTACGACACGCTACGATATGAGGTCACCGTTGACGACCCGGGCGCCTACACGCAGCCGTGGTCGAGCAGCTGGGAGCTGCGCTGGGTCGGCGGCGAAGAGATGCCCGCCTATTTCTGTCAGGACAATCGCTCGTAAGCGGCGCCCGTTCGCCGCGGTTTGATTTGGAGGATCGCAACATGAACGTTCGCACACTGGCTGCTTCAGTCATTTCCGGCCTGCTCCTCTCGGGGGCCGCCTGGGCGCACCACTCGTTCTCGGCCGAGTTCGACGCAGCGAAGCCCATCCAGCTCACGGGCATCGTCACGAAGGTGGAGTGGACGAACCCGCATGTCTGGTTCTACATCAACGTGAAGGACGAGGCGACGGGCGAGGTCACGAACTGGGGCGCCGAGATGGGCCCGCCGCACGGTTTGCAGCGCAG
Organism: uncultured Gammaproteobacteria bacterium; assembly: GCA_946887385.1. The sequence goes on along the minus strand of CAMPKU010000277.1, from coordinate 1,005 downwards.
CGGCTGGCGTCGCGAGACGCTGAAGATCGGCGAGTCCGTGAGCGTCGACGGCTTCATGGCGCGCAACGGCGAGAACCGCATGAACGCGCGCACCGTCACCCTGACCGCCACCGGCGGGCGGCCCGGCCAAACGCTCGACGCCGACTCGAGCAGCCGGCAAGGAAACTAGTCGATTCGCGGGGCCTGCGGCTCCGCTCCGGAGAAGGTCATGAAGCTGACTGTGCTCGCGTCTGCCTTGGTGCTCACGGCGCTCGTCATTGCGGATCCCGCTGCGGCGCAACGCCGTGGCCGCAATCCCAATGCGCCGCCGCCGGGTCCCGCACCGCGCGATGCCGACGGGCGCGCCATCCTGTGGGGCGCAACGCCCGACGAGAAGGGCGTGTGGACGCCGATGTTCGGCATCACAGACCCCATCAATCCGGTGGAGCAGACGCCGTTCCAGCCGTGGGCCAAAGCGCTCTACGACGATCGGCAGGTGCACGAGCTCGAGCCGCACGCGCGCTGTAAAGCGAGCGGAACGGCGCGGCAGTTCCTCACGCCATACGGCGTCGAGTTCGTCGAAGCGCCGGACGTGAAGCGCCTGTATATTTTCGATATCGGCGGTCCGCACACGTTTCGTACCGTGTACATGGACGGCCGCTCGCATCCGGCCGACTTCGAGCCGAGCTACTACGGCCACTCGATCGGCTGGTGGGACGGCGACACGCTCGTCATCGACAGCACGGGCTTCAACGAGAGCTTCTGGATGGATCGGCGCGGCATGCCGCACACGGAGCAGCTGCACACCGTGGAGCGCTTCACGCGCAAAGACGCGGAGACCATCGCGTACGAGATCACGGTGCACGACCCCGGCGCCTACACCGGCGACTGGACGGGCGCGTTCGAGCTGCAGTTCGATCGCGGCCTGGAGCTGTTCGAGTATTCGTGCCAGCAGGCCAACTACGCCGGCGAGCTCATGGTGGGCGGCGAGCGCTCGAGCATCGACCGCACGAGCCCGATCGTTCC
>CAMPKU010000276.1 GCA_946887385.1 uncultured Gammaproteobacteria bacterium | reverse complement strand
GGCACCGGCTTCCTCGATGGCCTTCAAGCTTTGCACCACGCTGTACTTCTCGACGGTCTCGCTCACACGTGCGCGCCGGCGAATACCGGCCGTGTCGACGAGCACGAATTTCTTGCCGTCGCGCTCGGCAGGCACGTGAATGCTGTCGCGCGTGGTGCCGGGCTCGGGCGAGGTGATCAAGCGATTCTCGCCGAGCAGGCGGTTGATGAGCGTGGACTTGCCGACGTTGGGGCGGCCGATGACGGCCACTTTCGGCCCGTGCTCGGTCTCGCCCGCCTCGTCTTCGGCGCCGGGAAACGGCTCGAGCGCCGCCTGCAGCAGCGCGTCGACACCGTGCCCGTGCACGGCCGAGATGCCCACGGGAAGGCCGAGCCCAAGCGTGTGAAATTCGGCCTCGGCCAGCTCGCTCAAGAGCCCTTCGGACTTGTTCACGGCGATGACGACGGGTTTCGCCACGCGGCGCAGCCGCTCGGCAATCAGCGTGTCTTCGTCCGTGAGCCCGCTCTTGTGATCGACGACGAGCACGACCACGTCGGCCTCTTCGAGCGCGATCTCAACCTGCGCCGCAACGAGCGCCGTGATTGCATCGCTGGAGCTCGACGCGAGCCCGCCCGTGTCGATGACGATGAACTTGCGATCGGCAGCGCGGCCCACGCCGTAGCGGCGGTCGCGCGTGAGGCCGGGATAGTCGGCAACGAGCGCATCGCGCGTGGCCGTCAAGCGATTGAACAGCGTCGACTTGCCGACGTTCGGTCGGCCGACGAGCGCCACGGCGGGCAACATGACGGCGCGCGCTTACGCTTCTTCGTCGCGGCGCAAAGAGAACGCGGCTACGGTGCCGTCGTCGCCTTGCACGTAGACGTTCTGCCCCACGACCAGCGGTGCGGCGGAGATGCGATCGCGGGCCGCCCGCTCGCGGGCCAAAAACGAGCCGTCGTCGGGGGACAGCCAGTGCAAATAGCCTTCGAAGTCGCCCACCACCACCGTGTTCGCGTACCGCGTGGGGGCGGTGACGTCGCGCAATCGCAGCGCTTCCTGCCGCCACAATTGCGTGCCGGCCTCGCGCTCGAGCGCCACCACCGCGTCGAAGTCAGTGGTGATGTAGACGTTGTTGATGTCCGTGCCGAGGCCCGCGTACGACGACAGATCTTGCTGCCACAGCACCACGCCGGTTTGCAGATCGATGCCCACGACGCGCCCCTGATAGCCGCCCACGTAGACGTCGTTGCCGACGATTGCCAGGCCCGCGCTCACGTCCACGAGCTGCTCGAGCTCGGTGCGGCCGGCCGGATTCGCGATGGCGACTTCCCACGCGGGCTCGCCGTTCAAGACCTGGTAAGCACCGACGCGGCCGTTGTCGAAACCGCTGATCACGAGAGTACCGGCCACGCGCGGCGCCGTGTTACCACGCAGCGTCAATGCAGGCAGCGATTGCTCCACCGACCACGCCGTGGCGCCGTTCGCAACCGAGAACCCGCGCAGCCGGCCGTCGACGGTGCGCACCACGACGATACCTGAGCCGATGGCGGGCGGAGCCAGCACTTCGCTGCCGATAGCCTGCCGCCAGCGCTCCGCGCCAGTCGCGGCGTCGAACGTTACGAGATCGCCGTTGGCCGTGCCGAACGCGAGCAGACCGTCGCCGAGGCCGGGGCCCGCCGTGAGCGCCAGCTCCGTCTTCACGGACCACAGCTTGTCGCCGGTTTCGGCATCGAACGACGCGATCTGGCCGTCGTAAGCGCCGGCGTAGATGCGGGCGCCGTCGCTGGCCGGCCGCAGGCCGAGACGCAGCCGCTCCGACGCACCACCCACCTTGGTGCTCCACAGTCGTTCGACGTCGAGCGTGGCGTCGAAGTCGGTGAGCTCGGCCGGCGGCTCGCTCGCTTCCTTGCCGCGGCCGCCGCAGGCGCTCAAGGCCACGAGCAGCACGGCAGTTGCGGCCAGTCGCAGCGGTGCCCTCACGCGCCCTCTCCTGTCTCGACAGCCCCAGGCGGTTGCCCTTCGACGGGAGCCGGCGCGGCCTCGGGAGGCGCCTCGGTGGCGTCGCCGGAGACGGCAGGCGTGGGCGCCGGCGATCCGCCCGGCAAATCGGCCATCTTCATTTGCAAGAAATTGCGGTCGAGCAGCTCCGCGCCCGGCGTGACCATTGCTTCGAGGTACGCGGTACGGGCGGCATCGATGTCGCCGCGGGCCACGTGGATATCACCGCGGATTTCGGCAATACGCCCTGCGAAGCTTCCGGGCTCCGGCACGTCCAGCAGCGCAAGCGCTTCCGCATACTGCTCGCGATAGGCCAACACCCGCGCGAGCCGTAGCCGCGCGATCATGGCCAGGTCCGGATCGTCGCTTCCCTCCAGCACGAAACGCAGGTTGTCGACGGCGCCGTCGGGCGCCGTGACGACTTCGGCGCTGGCAACGAGCATGGCGGCCTGGAAGGTGTAGGCCTGGTCAGGGTACTCGGCGCGCATCTGCGCGAGCACCGTTTCGGCAGCCGTCGTATCGCTGTCGTCGATGGCGTCTTGCACCGCCGTGTATAAGGCCGCGGCTGCCTCGGACTGACGATCCTGATACGCGAAATACTGGTTGTAGCCGTAAAGCGCGAGAAGGCCGAGGGCCACGCCGCCGATCAAGAACCAGCCGTTCTCCCGCCACCATTGGCGCAAGCGCTCGACTTGTTCTTTATCAGACAAATACTCGTCCACACGATCCTCCGGCGGGCAATGAGCGGGCTATTCTATGCCGACGCTTGGCGTTTGGCCGAGCAAGTCGATGCACTCTTCGACCGTCAAAAGCCGCTGAGGTTGTTCCTCGCGCAGCGGCTTGACGCTGACCTTACGGGCCGCAAGCTCGGCCTCACCGACGATCAGCGCGAATCGCGCCCCGCTCTTGTCGGCCCGGCGGAGCTGCGCCTTGAAACCGGCCCCGGGGGCGCCGATCGCGAGCTTCAAGCCCGGCAAGCGGTCGCGAAGCTGCTCGGCGAGGCTGAAGCCGAAGCGGCGCTCGGCTTCGCCGGCGGCCACCAGGTGCGCGTCGGGCGGAGCGTCGCCGGCCGCGACGCCCTCGGCCTGCATGAGCTCGACGATGCGCTCGCTGCCGAGTGCCCAGCCTACGGCCGGCGTGTCGCGCCCGCCGAGCTGCGCAACGAGGCCGTCGTAGCGCCCGCCCGAGCAGATCGCGCTCTGCGCGCCTAGGCGGTCCGTCAGCCACTCGAACACCGTGCGCGCGTAATAGTCGAGGCCGCGAACGAGCCGCGGGTTCAACGTGAACGGCACGCCGACGTCGCCCAGCAACGCTTGCACTCGGTCGAAGTGGGCGCGCGACTCGTCGTCGAGATGCGCGGACATCAGCGGCGCCGCGTCGATCAGCTCGCGCAACGCGGGATTCTTGCTGTCCAAGATGCGCAGCGGATTGCGCTCGAGCCGCCGCAGACTGTCCTCGTCGAGCAGCGAGCGATACTGCGAGAAGTAGTCGACGAGGACCTGCTTGTATGCTTTGCGCGACTCGGCCGTGCCGATGGTGTTGAGCTCGAGCCGCACGCTGGCAAGGCCGAGCTCGCGCCACAAGCGCGCCGAGAGCGCAATGAGCTCGGCGTCGATCTCGGGCTCTGCGAAACCCAGCGCCTCGACGCTCATCTGATGAAATTGCCGATAGCGGCCTTTCTGCGGCTTCTCGCGGCGGAACATCGGCCCCGCGCACCAAAGCTTCTGCTGTTGGTTGTGCAGTAGGCCGTTGCTCAAGCCGGCACGCACCACGCCGGCCGTGGCTTCCGGCCGAAGCGTCAAGCTCTCGCCGTGGTCGTCGAAAGTGAACATCTCTTTCGACACGATGTCGGTGAGCTCGCCGATAGAGCGGCTGAAGAGCTCGGTGCGCTCGAGCACGGGCAAGCGAACGCGCTCGTAGCCGTAGCGAGCGAACAGCGCGTACGCCACGGACTCGAGCCGCCGCCAGTGGGCCGCTTGCGCAGGCAACACGTCGTTCATGCCCTTGACGGGCTGGATCAGCTCGCCCATGACACGATCACTCCTCGGCGATGTCCACGGAGAAGCGAGCGAGGTTTCCTTCGCGGCCCGTGGTCGGGATAGCGTACGGCTCGCCGGCCACGGTGAGCCGCACGCCGTCGGCGTCGCCGAGCACCACCGCGATCGGCGGCTCGCCGCGAACCGTGACCTGGCGCCCGGCGGCGTTCAAGCCGAACAAAAGACGCTCGCCGCGCGCGTCCGTGATTTCGACCCAGCTTTCGCGATCGAACGTGAGCTCGAGCGGAATCGCCACGATGGGAGCGGCGCGCTCATCGTCGTCGGCCTCGTCTGCAGCGACAGCCGCGGCGGCCGCAGGGGCCGGCGCTGCGGCGGCCTCGCCCGGCGCACTCTCGGCGGCGGGCGGCTCCGAAGGACTGGAGTCCTCGAGCGGCAGCGGGAGCGCCCGCTGTGGCGGAGCCCGCTGCCGAGCCGGCGCCGTCGATGTGGGACGCAGGATCGCGGACCCGCCGCTCCACCACCACACC
>CAMPKU010000275.1 GCA_946887385.1 uncultured Gammaproteobacteria bacterium | reverse complement strand
GCGCTCGGAGCCTCGCGCTGGCACATCGCCCGCCAGCTCTTTCTCGAGAGTCTCGTGCTGGCCGGTGCCGGAGGGCTGCTGGGCGGGCTGCTTGCCGCATGGGGCGTCGACGCGCTCGGAGCGCTGCTCGCCGACACAGTCCCGCGCGCCGCTGAGACCGAAGTGAGCGCCGGCGTCTTCGGCCTTGCGGCCGCGTTGTCGGCCGGCGCCGCCTTGCTGTTCGGCCTCGCGCCCGTGGCGAGCGGATGGAGGATCGCCCTCGGAACGGCGTTGCAGCAGGGCGCGCACGCCACGTCACGCGGTGTGCGAGGAGCGCGGCTGGCGGCCGCGCTCGTCGCGGCGCAGATCTCGCTCGCGATGCTGCTCACTGCCGGAGCCGCTCTGTTCATCGACAGCTTCGTGAAGCTCGATCGGCCGGATGCGGGTTTCGATCCGCACAACGTGCTGACGTTCGAGCTGAGCTTGCCTAGCGGCAAGTATCCGAACCCGGCCGACGTTTTCGAGCGGCTGCGGGCCCGCGTGCTGGAGATTCCCGGCGTCGTCGCCGCCAGCGCGGGACTTCAGCTGCCGCAGCGCGGTGACTTGGCGCTCAGCGACACGGCGCCGTTCGCGGAGATTGAAGGGCTGCCCGTGCTCGCGCAGCGCCCGCGCGTCGCGACTCTGGCGGTGCACCCGGGCTTCCTCGAGACGCTCGGTATTCCGCTCGTCGGCGGCCGCGATTTCGGTGCCGACGATCGCGCCGGTCAGCCGCCCGTTGCGATCGTGAATCGCGCGTTCGTGCGCGCCTACCTCGCCGGCGAGGACGCGCTCGGCCGTAATGTCCGGCTCGACTCTTGGACGCTGCGCGGTGAAAGCTCGGCGCAGATCGTTGGGGTCGCCGAAGATCTGCTCCATCGCGGTTTGCGCACCACCGTCGAGCCCTTGGTCTATATGCCGTTCGCGCAGCGGCCGGCGTGGTCGTCTCCGTTCGTCGTGCGAACCGAAGGCGACCCGCTCGCGATCCTGCCGGCGATTCGCGGAGCCCTTCGAGCGATCGATCCCGAGCAGCCGCTCGACGCCGTCGCGACGCTCGAGCAGCGGCTCGCAGCGACGCTATCGGCGGATCGCTTCCGCGCGCTGCTGCTCGGCGGCTTTTCGGCATTGGCGGTTGCGCTGGTCGCGATAGGCCTCTACTCCGTGCTGTCCTACTTGACGGAGCAACGCGTCCGCGAAGTCGGTATCCGCATGGCGCTCGGCGCGCGCGCGGCCGACGTCACCATCGCGGTCGTCTTGCAGGGGTTGAAGCCCGTGCTATCGGGAATGCTGCTTGGACTGGCCGTTGCGGCTGCGCTTTTCAGGCTCGTGGATCAGCTGCTGTTCGACTCCGCCGCCACGAGCTCCTTGGCTTGGCTCGCCGCGGTGGCGGTCCTGCTCATCGTCGCGGCTGTGGCGTGCGCGATTCCCGCGCGGCGCGCGGCGCGAACGGACCTCGTCGCGGTTTTACGCAGCGAGTGAGGAGTCGGCTTGCGTGCGATGGCCCACCGTGTCCATGGCTGGCGCTGAGTTTGCGCTTGGTATGCGCGGATCATCGGCGCACTAGTCTCCGCAGACGGTCCTAGCGCTATGATTTGAGCGTGCGAACGCTCGCACCCAGTTGTTCGGGAGTGGCCAAATGTCGTCGTCTCTGAAGTCGGCTACAAGCTTCCAAGCAGTTACACCTCGACTGCCCGTTCGCGACGTCGATGAGGCGCTGATGTTCTATGTCGACAAGCTCGGATTCGCCTTGGGTTGGAAATGGGGCACACCCACCACTCATGCGAACGTGTGCCGTGATTCGATCAGCTTCGACTTGATCGCCCTGCCGTCCGAACGTTGCGGAACGGCCTTGGCGTACGTCCAGCTGACCGGAATTGATGCATATTTCTCCGAGCTCAGAGGCCGGCACATTGAGGTAGGCGAGATCGGCAACAGGCCTTACGGGATGCGGGACTTTGAAGTGATCGACCCCAACGGCAACCGTATTGCGTTCGGTGAGCCAACCGTCGGTTAAATTTTTCCGCCTTCCGGCTATTCGTAACGCAGCGCTTGGAGCGGATCGATATGGCTCGCGCGTCGTGCCGCGATCCATACGGCGGCGAATCCCGTCGCAGCGAGCACCGTCGGTACACCCACGAAGACCGCGACGTCCCGTGCCTGAACGCCGTACAGAACGGCCGCCAGGAACGTGGCCAAGAAGAACGCCGCGACCACGCCGACTGCGATGCCGATGCCGACGAGCGTCATGCCTTGGCCTACGACGCTCCATCGCACGCGGCTTGGCTGGGCGCCGAGCGCCAAGCGGATGCCGATCTCCTGAGTGCGATGCTGCACCGAGTACGCCATGAGGCCGTAGATGCCGATGGCCGCGAGCATGAGCGCGCAGCCGCCGAAGATCGTCATCAACAGCATGTTCAACCGCTGCCGCGAAGTGCTCACCGAGACGATGTCGTCCATGTTCTGCACGTTCGTCACGGGCACGCCCGTCGCCTCGCGAACGGCGTCTTCGATCTGGGCGAAGGTGGTCCCCGAGACGACGTTCGTGCGCACCACCCAACGCATCGGGCCCGTCGCCATCAGAAATGCGTTCCACTCGTCCGGCATCTGGGCGAGCGGCAGGTACATCATCGGTCCGGGATCCTGCGCGATGCTGCCCGCGCGCACGTCGCCCACCACGCCGACAATCTGGCGCACCGGCTCGTTCGCGCGCCGAGTGTCGCCGGCGCCCATGCCGATCTTGATTTGATCCGCCAGCGGATCGCCGTCCGGCCAAAATTGGTTCGCCATCGCCTGGCTGATGAGCGCCACGGGCGGAGCCGAAGCCGTATCGCTGTCGTTGAACGCGCGGCCGCGCAGGACGGGGATCTCGAAGGTGTCGAAGTAGGCCCCGACACTCGCGTGGACCGCGCCGCCGCCAGTGAACGGGCCTTCGTTCGCTCGACCGATGATGTTGAAGGGCAAGCCGTAGCCGCCCTGCAACGGCACGCAGCACGTCATCGATGCGGAGGCGACGCCCGGAACTTGCCGGATGCGTTCGAGCGCCAGGCGCGCCATCTGAACGACGGCTCCGGACGTTTGGTACTGCGGCCCCGCCAGCGACGTGCTCATGACGAGCACGTTTTCCGTGGTGTAGCCGGGATCGACTGCACTGAGCTTTAGCGAGGTGCGGATCAACAGCGCGGCGCCGACGAGCAAGACAACGGCGAGGCTGACCTCGACGAGCACGAGCGTGGAGCGCGTCTTGTTCTGACGAAAACCGCTGCCGGACCGGCTGCTCGAGTCTTTGATGACGGCATTCAGATCGGCGCGCGAAGCGACGAGCGCCGGAATGAGCCCGAACAAAATGCCGGTCACGATCGACAGCACGACGGTGAACAGCACGATGTTCCAATCCATGCCGAGCAGCGAGCCGCCCTGGTCGAGTCGCGGCAAGCCCGCCGTGTTCACGGTCAACAGCGCGCGCATGCCGAGGTAGCCTGCCAAGAGGCCAAGGGCGCCGCCCGCAAGGGATAGCATCAGGCTCTCTGTTAGCAGCTGGCGCATGATGCGCCAGCGGCCTGCGCCGAGCGCAACGCGAACGGCCAGCTCGCGGCGCCGCCCCGTGGCGCGGACGAGCAGCAGGTTCGCGACGTTCGCGCACGCGATCAACAGCACGAAACCGACGGCGCCGAGCGCGACGAGCAGTGTGGGACGCGCCTGGCGCACGAGCGACTCCTGCAGCGTGATCACACTGAAGCCCGCGTCCGCCGGCATCGCGGCGGCGCTGTAGCGGTCTCGGTACGCCGTTGCCGACGCCATGAGACGCGCCTGCGCCTGCTCGAGGGACACGCCCGGTTTGAGGCGGCCGACGGCCACGAAGTAGTGGCCCTGATCCGCCGTGTTCGGATCGAGCTGGAACGGCAGCCAAACCTCGGGCGCGGGACCGACGTCGCGCACGTCGAAGTCGGGGCCGACGACGCCGACGACGGTGTACGGATTGCCGGACAGGGTGACGCTCTTGCCGAGCACGTTCGGATCGCTCGCCAGGCGCTGCGTCCAAAAGTTGTAGCTCAAGACGGCGACAAAGCCGGCGTTCGGCAGGTCTTCTTCGGCCGTGAACCACCGGCCCATGACGAGCGGCGGCCGGAACGCGCCAGCATACTCAGGGTTCGTTTGAACGACGCGAATAGCTTCGGGTATATCGCCTTGCTCGAGGTTCATCTCGATGTTGCGCACTGCCGCGACGTGCTCGAGCGCGTCGGTTTGCGCGCGCCAATGCATGAACTTGGCCGGGGACGCGGCGGGACCCGCCGGCGCGCCGTTGTTGGCGTTCATGAGCTGCACGAGCGTGTCCGGCTCGGGGAACGGCACGGGCTTCAGCAGCACTGCGTTGACGACGGAAAAGATCGCGATGTTCACGCCGATGCCGAGCGTTAGCGCCGCGATCGCCGTCACCGTGAACAGCTTGCTCTCGCGGAACATGCGCCAGGCGTGCCGGATGTCCTTGCGAATCGTGTCCATGCGCAAGACCTCTTGCTGTTATTCGTTGGC
>CAMPKU010000274.1 GCA_946887385.1 uncultured Gammaproteobacteria bacterium | reverse complement strand
GACTTGGATGCTGCCCGAGACGCCCGCGAGCGCGACGTCGGCCGCGGGACCGGCGCCGAGCGTCACCGGTAAGTCCGCAGAGGCGAACTCGCGCCGGCGGCCTTGCTCCTCCACCGTTACGATCGGCCCCTGCCCACTCGTTGCCGCTGCCTGTGTCACTGCGTGCCTTCCTGAAACTAGATGGGTTCGACGCAGACTACGCTGATCGGCGCCAAGCTCCGGCCCGGCCGTACCGTGAACGTCTTGCGCACGTCGCGATAACCGTCGCGGCTGCCGATCACGGTGTAGGTTCCCGGTCGAAGCTCGACGTCCTTCGCCGCGAACGCGCCGAGTGTGCCCACACGGTACAGCGTGACGTTCGTGAGCTGATCCGATTCGATCCGCACGGGCATCGGCCGCGTGGCGAGATTGATGAGATTGCCGAGCTGCTCCACCTGCGCCGTGAGGCGCGGGCCCTTCTCGGGCTCCGCCGCGGCCGACTCGAGCAGCGCACGCGCATCGGCGAGCACGGTATCGTCGAGCAGCAAAGCGGCGTTCTCGATGAGGTTGGCGAGCTTGGCGTCGAGCCCGGCGCGCGCCTGAGCGCGCTCGAGGCCCGTTTGCGCGAACAGCAGCGTCGCGTCGTCTGCGAGCACCGAGCGGTAGAGCTCGATCGCTTGCTCCCATAGCTCGCGGCGCTCGAACGCGAGCGCGCGCGCCTCGGCCAGCTTGATGGCGTCGAGCTTGGCGCCCGCTTCGGCTTGCGCAAGCCCGTCCCTGGCCTCATGCGAGCCCGGGCGCAGCGCCAGCGCGGCTGCGAACTCATCGTGGGCAGCGGAGAACTCTTGCGCACCGAGCTGCGAGTAGCCCGCCGACATCAAACGTTCGTACTCGGCGGTGCGCAGCAGGCCGTTCACGGTGTCGATGCCCGCAGTGGCGGCGGGCCAGTCGGGGTCGATGGCCACGGCTTCGCGATATGTGGCGAGCGCCGGCTGAAGCTCACCGCGCGCCAGCTCCACGTCGGCGCGCTGCACGAGCGCCAGCACCTCGGGCAAGCGCTCCGCGCGCGCGCGGCCGGCGAGCGCCGCTGCGTGCGTCGGCTCGATCCTGAGCACCACGTCGTATTGCTCGATTGCGCCCTGCGCATCGCCCGCCGCGAACGCCGTAGCGGCGGCTGCGAGCGCGGCGTCGAGCGTCGTGCCTGCTCGAGCGACGAGCGCATCCCCGAGCGACCGCGCTTGCGAGTAATGGGCCACGGCGGCCGCGAAGTCTTCTTCGAGAAACGCGTTGTCGCCCGCATCGGAGAGCTCTTGGTACTTGGCCCATTCGTCGGCGGCCCAATCCGCCACGTTGAGCCCGGTCAGATCATCCTGCAGCGTGAGCAGGCCTGCGAGCAGGTCTCCCGACTGTGCGCGCAGCGCCGCGCTCTCCTCGGGCGACAGCGCGGGGCGCGCCGGCGCTTCGACGGCCGGGGCCTGCTCGACAGGTAGCGCAGCCGCGCGTTGCTGCTCGAGGCGGGCCGGCAGCCAGTAAAAAGCCGCGGCCGCCGCGACGACGAATGCAACGGCGCCGGCGGACGCGAGCAACAGGCGCAGGGTCCGCGAAGCGCCGGCCGGCGCAGCACCGCCGGAGGCCGCGGCCGCGCGCGGCCGCACCGGAACGATCGTCTCATCGTGTTGTGGGAGCTTGGGTTCCACGCGGGTCGAAAATCAGCCTTATATCGTGCGAACAGATTCTATGACATCGACGAAATACGAAAGTCCCTGGACGCGGCCGCCGGCGCGCAGTGCCGCCTCGGTCGCGGCGAGCAGCGGCTCGGCCGCCGGGTCCGCCAAGGTGACGGCGGGTAGCTGCGCCAAGTCCATCGCACCCTCGCGGCCGTACGGTAGCCGGCCCGTCAAGAGCTGGTACACGAGCACGGCCAGCGCGAAGCAGTCGGCGTCCCGCACGAGCGGGCGGGCGCCGGCGGGCAGCGCATGCGCCGCCGTGGCCGCGGCTGCCTGCGCATCCAGAGGCCGGGCCGACGCGAGGTCGGTGAGCCGTGCGCTGCCGTCGCGCGCGAACAGCACGTTGGCCGCTTTCACGTCGCCGTGACCAAGGCCATGACGTTGCAAATCGAGCAGCGCTGCCAGCACGCGCCGCACGGCGGGTAGCCAGTGCCGCGGCTGACTGCCGAGCAGCGGCACGAGATCGCCATGGGGCAGATACTCGAGCACGAGCACCACCGCGCCCGAGTGCTCGAGCAGCGCGTAGGGCTCCACGAGATGCGGGCTTGCGACGGCATGGAGCAGCGCGTGCTCGCGCCGCAGCAGCGCGCCGGCGCCCGGATGCGTGCGCAACGCGGGAGCCGCCAGCTTCAGCGCAGCCTCGCGGCCATCGCACGCTCGGGCGTGCCAGACCTCGGCCGTGCCGCCGCGGCCGAGCCGGTCGACGACGCGCCACGTACCAAAGCGTTCGCCGTTCGGCCACTCGACGACGTTGCCGACTGCGCGCGCGTTAGACTCCGTCGCCAGCGCTTGCGTTCGCATCGACCGCTTCCGTGGTGGCGGCGTCCGCTGCGGCCGGAGCCCCGTCGGCCCCTACCGGCACGGCCTCCGGCACGAGCGGCAGCTCGACGGGCGGCTCGGGCAGCGGCTCGGTATAGATCGCCACGTCCTCGGGCACGAATCCGGACTCGGAAATGAAGATTTGCCGCAGCAGTTGCCGCCACTCCTCGTACTGCGCATCCGCAGTCCCGGTGAGCCGGTGCTGCGTGCCCTGGATCTCGACCACCATCGGCTCGACGGTGTCATCGAACCCTTCGGACAATTCCTCGAGCGTTTGCGTGTGGAGCCGCTTCTCCTGCCGGCGCACCTGACTCGCGCGGATCATGTCCACGCCCACGTACATCAGCGCGTCGCGCAACAGGCGATCGGAGAAGCTGTTGTTGTTCGAATTACTGCCGTACGCGATCGAGGCGATGATCGTGGCGATGCCCATACCGGTGCGCCAGCGCGCCGAGCGCGTGATCTCGCGAATCGCAATCGCTTCCTCGCGCGTGTATTCGCGCCAGCTGTCGTACGACGGCATCGCTTCCGTCGAGAACTGCGCGTAGTGCTGATCGAGCGTGTCGAGGAATAGCCGCTCGCGTTGCCGCACGCGCTGGGTGCGATCGAACATCGGATCGCCGTCGGCCGGCAGCCGGTTGAGCACGTAGCGCCCGTCGTCGGCGACGACGTAACCGGCGAACGCGTCGGGACTGATGTCGGCGGCGTAGCGCAGGCTCGTCACCGTGCGCACGTCGCGCCGGTCCCTGGCGCTCAACGAGCCTTGCGCCGCCGCGAGATCGTTCGCGATGGTGTTGAACGCATCCTGATACGGATCGAGCTCGGGATACCGCTGGCGGTTGAACGCGCCGGCCGCGGTTTCCATCTCGTACTCTTCCTCGTCGAGCCAGACGCGGCCCGTCGAGTCCGTGGCCGTGACCACGAGACGCAGGCGATCGCCGTCGGAGTGCAGAATTTTGCCGGCCACGTTCACGTCGGCGGCCGTGGTCGGCTCGGGTGCGATCCAAACCGAGCCCCAGCTCCCTGTTCTCTGCAAGGTCCGGCGCAGCAGCGTCGACAGATAGACGGATTCGGAGCGCCGGATGTGAACGAACGTGCCTTCGCGGATCAACTCCTCGAGCACTTCTTTGTCCACCTCGCCCTCGGGAACGCCGGAGTCGAACAGCACGATGTTGACGTCGAGGAGCTGCTCTTCGGGCACGACCTCCGTGGCGGTGCTGAGCGGTACCGAATGCGCGACGACGACCTCGGAGCTCGTGCACGCCGCGAGCCACCAGCTTCCGATCAACAACATAGCGAGACGGCGCATGAAATTTCCCCTCGAGACGTCAGTCGCGCGCGATGATTCTCTTGTACTCGTTATATTCGTCCCATAGCGCGGCGCGCAAGAACGGATCGCCTTCTTGCGTCGCGGCTTCGCACAGCTGTCGGGCCACGCGGTCTTGATCGTTGCAACCTTCGACGGCTGCCACGGCCTCGGCATCGTCGGGGCCCAAGTCCTCGATTCCGGCGCCGGCGTTGCCGTCGAGGTCCCCGTCGCCGCCGTCGCCCTCGCCGCCGAGCCCCACACCGGCGCCGGGCTCGTCGACCACCGTGCCGGAATCGGCCGCCGGACCGCCGCCTTCGCGGGCAATCTCTTCCTGCTCGCGGCTCATGTCGCGGTCGAAGTCGCCGAGCGAGTCGTCGAACTCTTCGTCGCCGCCTTGCCCGCCCACGCCGCCGTCGCCGAACGGGTCGTCGCCGCCCTGCCCGCCTCCGCCGCCGCCGTTGCCGAACGGGTCGTCTCCGCCCTGGCCAGCGCCGCCCTCGCCGGCGCTGAACGGATCGTCGCCGCCGCCGCCCGCGCCGCCGGAGCCGCTACCGCCGCCGCCGGAGCCGTCGCCGTCGCCGCCGCCTCCACCGCCCGCATCGTCGGCCGGGAAGTCGCCGCCGCCGCCCGCGCCGCCACCGGCTTCGGAACCGCTGCCGCCATCACCGCCGCTGGAGCCGCCGCCGCTGGAGCCGCCGCCGCTGGAGCCGCCTCCGCTGGACCCGCCGCCACTGGAG
>CAMPKU010000273.1 GCA_946887385.1 uncultured Gammaproteobacteria bacterium | reverse complement strand
CCGCGGGGCAGCGGCGGCGGGCGCGGCGGCGGCCCTGGGCGCGGCAGGCCGTCGGGCTCGCGGCGCCCCCGGCACCGTTGATACGCACGTTCAGACCAGCTCGAACACCCCGTCGACTGCCGTAAAGCCGGCCACCGCGCGCCGGGGCAACTGCGAATCCGGCCGGCGAATCGCGATCGTGTGCCGCACACCGTAGGCGCGCGCGGCCGCGAGCACCGTGAGGCTGTCCTCGATCAGCAACGTGCGCAGGGGCTCGAACGGTTGCCGCTCTTTCAACGCCTGCCAGAACGCCGCGGTTTCCTTGGGCGCTGCAAAGTCGTGCGAGCACACCACGGCGTCGACGAGGCGATCGATGCCGGTGTGCTCGGCTTTCACGGCGAACGTATCGCGGTGCGCGTTCGTGACGATGCACACGCGCTTACCGCGCGCGCGAACGCTGGCGAGAAACTGCGTGGCCCCGGGCAGAAACCGAATGTGCTCGCGATGCTCGCGCTTCAAGGCCTTCAAATCCATGCCGAGATCGCGCGTCCAGTGATCGAGGCAGTACCACTGAAGCGTGCCCACCTTGGCGTCGAAGCGCGGCGCGAGCGTTTCTTGCGCGGCGGACACGCTCATTCCGCGCAATTGGGCGTAACGGCGGGGCACGATTTCGCGCCAGAACAAATTGTCGAAGCTCAAGTCGAGCAGCGTGCCGTCCATGTCGACGAGCACGGTGTCGATTGCACCCCAATCGACGAACGCCTTGGCTGCCGGCAACATGCTCCTATGATACAAGACCGCCCATGACCGACTTCAGCTCGAAACGGCGCTTGCTCGATGCGGCCTGCGAGATCGCGCGTCGCGCGGGCCACGCGATTCTTGAGGTGTACGGGCGCGCCGAGCTCGTCGTGGAGCGCAAGAGCGACGACTCGCCGCTCACCGAAGCCGACCGTGTGGCGCACGACATCATCTGCCGCGGTCTCGCCGAGCTCGACGCCGGCGTGCCTATTCTGTCGGAGGAATCGCGGCCGCAAGATCCCGCGACCCGACGCGCGTGGACGTGCTATTGGCTCGTGGACCCTTTGGACGGCACGAAGGAGTTCTTGAAGCGCAACGGCGAGTTCACGGTCAACATCGCGCTCGTCGAAGGAGAACGCGCGATGTTGGGCGCCGTCTACGCGCCGGTTCTTGACCGCATGTACTCGGGTGTCGTGGGGCTCGGCGCATGGCGCACGGACGGCAGCGCGCCGCCGCAGCCGATCGCCGTGCGAGCGCACGCCGTCGTGCCGCTGCGCGTGGTGGGCAGCCGCAGCCATCCGTCCCCCGAGCTCGCCGCCTACTTGGCGGCGTTGCCGGAACACGACATTGCCGACATGGGCAGCTCGTTGAAGATCTGCCTCGTGGCGGAAGGAGCCGCCGACATTTACCCGCGCCTCGGTCCCACGTCGGAGTGGGACACGGCGGCCGCGCAGGCTATCCTCGAAAGTGCGGGCGGGCGTATGATCGACCCAGCAGGCCGGCCCCTGCGGTACAACTCCAAAGACGACCTGTTGAACCCACACTTCCTGGCTTTTGGCGACCAGCAACGCGACTGGTTGGCACCGATCCGGAATACTCGTGGACGACAAAGTAGAAACTGAGACTTTCCGAAACGTGGAGCGGCTGAAGCAACTGCGCGTAGAGCACCGGGACTTGGACCAGGTCATCTCCCGGCTCGTCACCGACCCCAACGTAGACCAGCTCATGCTCAAACGGCTCAAGAAACGCAAGCTGATGCTCAAGGACATGATCACCCAGCTCGAGAGCGCCAGGATTCCCGATCTCAACGCCTAACGGTGCGCTGTGGATTTGATGGCCGACATTGGCGCCACGACGACGCGTTGCGCTCTTCTCGACGACAAGGGCCAAGAGCTGGCACCCGAGATTTTCGAGAACGCCGATTTCACCGGCCTCGTCGGCGTGCTGCGCGTGTATCTCGATCATCGCCGCGCCAGCGACCGTCCGACGCGCGCCGCGCTGGCGGTGGCCGCGCCGATCACCGGCGACGAAGTGCAGATGGTCAACATCGGCTGGCGCTTTTCGCAAAGCCAGCTCAAGCAGGAGCTCGGCTTCAAACGCCTGCAAGTCATGAACGACTTCGCGGCGATCGCGTGGGCGCTGCCGCAGCTCACGCCGGCCGACGTTACGCAGATCGGCGGCGGCGAAGGCGTGCCGCGCATGACACTGGCCGCACTCGGGCCGGGATCGGGGCTCGGCGTATCGGCGCTCGTGCCCACGAGCGACGGCTGGACGGCCATGACCGGCGAAGGCGGCCATGTAACGATGCCCGCGACCACGCGTGAGGAACAAGACGTCATCGCGGTGCTGCGAGACCGCTTCGACGGGCACTGCTCCGCGGAGCGCGTGCTCTCGGGGCCCGGCCTCGTGAATCTCTACGTGACGCTGGCGGGGCTCGCCGGCCGCGGCACACCCACCGTCAACCCCGAGGACGTAACCCATCTAGCGAAACAGGGCGAGCCGCTCGCACGCAAGACACTCGCCATGTTCTTCTCGATGCTGGGTACGGTGGCCGCGAATCTCGCCGTCACGACGGGCGCGCGCGGCGGCGTGTACATCGCGGGCGGCATCGTGCCGCGCATCGTCGACGCACTACGCAAGTCGGAGTTTCGGCAGAGCTTCGAAGCGAAGGGCCGCTATCGCACCTATCTCGCCGCCATCCCCACGCACGTGATCACGGCGCCGCTGCCCGCATTTCGCGGCTTGCGGTATCTGCTGGGCTACCGCTAGCGCTCGGCTTCCTCGAGGCGGCGGCGCTGCTCGGCCGCTTGCTCGTCCACCGTTTGCTGCACGCCTTCCGCACGCTCGATCGTGCTCGTCAGCGGATCGAACACGGTAGGCCGCCGCTGCGCTTGCTCGGGCGGCGGCTCGGCGGGCTCGGAGCTGCCGCAGCCGGCGACTGCGAACGCGATCGCGCACAAAACCAACGGCTTGCGTTGCATGACACCGCCCTCGCTCGTGGCACCTTGCCCGCAATCTAGCACTCGAGCTTAGGAAAAACCGAGACTTGTTGCACCCTTGCCGCCGTTCCAGCCGCTGCAAGCCGCGGTGTATTCTCGCTCGATGACGACATTAACGAGCTCCAAGTTCGACCCGATCAAGCTCGCCTGCTGGATTGGCATCGCGGCTTACGTGATCGCGAAAGTGGTGCGCTTGCAGCAGGGCGCAACGCTCGCAGAGCTCTTCGACTTCGGCGACCCCTCGTTGTGGGGCTTGATGATGGGCGCCTGCATCGTAGGGCTCATTCTCAGGTCGCCGAAAATCCGCCGCTCAGCCACGTTGATCGAAGCCAACGAGACGCGCGCCGTCACGCTGTCGTTCGTCACCGTGTTCACGGTGATGGCGGCGTACTTCTTCCTGCGCCCGGTGCGCGACTCCATGGCCAGCGATTGGTCGGACGCGGAGATCTCGCAACTCTGGACCATACAGTTCTTCTTGAGCATGGGCCTGGTCATGATTTACGGATTCGCGTGCTCGCGAATTCGCTTCCGGCTGCTGGTGCCCGCCGTTTATACGTTCTACGCCGTCACGTTCACATTGTTCTACCTGGGCTCCAGCCTCGTCACGGACCGCGTGCTGCTCGACAAGGCGTTCTACGTCTGGGTGAGCTTGTTCAGCCTGTTCCATCTGTCGGTGTTCTGGAGCTTCATGGCCGACACCTTCAACTCGGAGCAGGCCAAGCGCCTGTTCCCGTTCATCGGCGCCGGCGCGAGCGCCGGTGCAGCGGCGGCACCGCTGGTGGTAGCGGTCATCGCGAGCGACGTGGGCAACGACAATCTCATGCTCGTCGCCGCGGCTATCCTGCTGCTCTCCATTCCCATGGTGCTGTACCTGCAGCGGCTGAAAATCGTGGATCTCGGCAACGAGAGCGTGCAGGCGAATCTCGGCGCCGCGACGATGGGCGGCAAGTGGTGGCAGGGTTTCCGCGATTTCGTGGCAAGCCCGTATCTGCTCACGATCGGCGTGTTCATCCTGCTCTACACGGCGATCCAGGCATTCATCTATTTCGAGACGACGGAGCTCTTGCGCATCTACGAGGAGCGCGAGCAACGCACCACGATTCTGGCTCTGCGCGACGCCGTGGTGAATATCTTGACGTTCGGCCTCGGCCTCTTCGTCACCGGGCGTCTCGTGAAGCGGCTCGGAATGCCCGCGACACTCGCGCTGCTGCCGATCTTCTGCGCGCTCGGCTTCTTGATCCTCGCCATGGCGCCGGTGTTGTCCGTGCTGCTCGCCGTCGACATCGCGCGCCGCTCCGGCGAGTACGGCATCACGCGGCCCGCGCGCGAGATGTTGTTCACGAGCGTCGATCGCGAAACCCGCTTCAAGACCAAGCCCGTCGTCGACGTCGTCGTCTATCGCGGCGGCGACGCCTGGTGGGGCGGCGTGTTCGCCTTCTTGAGCGAAGGCATCGGCCTCGGCTTCGCCGTCATGTCGCTGATCGGCGCAGGGTTCGCGGCCATCTGGGTGGCGTCCGGCGTCTACTTGGGCCGCGCGTTCCAACGCCGCGAGCGGCCGGCCGAAGGCGCCGCTGCGCCGTCCGCCGCGGACCGCGAAGCGGCGGCACTGAACGCCGGGCCGCGGGCCGTCGCGGAGCGGCCTACCTAGCCCGAGCGGAGCAACGCTCG
>CAMPKU010000272.1 GCA_946887385.1 uncultured Gammaproteobacteria bacterium | reverse complement strand
AGAACACGCGTTCGCCGCCCACGTCGTAGTCGGCCGGCGCGCCGCCGAGATCCATCGCCGCGATCTCTTGCAGCTTCGCGAGCGCGTCCATGGCCGCAACGTAGTTGGTGCGCGCCATCGTGAACGACGTGTTGCTGCCGAACTGGCCGATATTCCAGGGCAGGCCTTTGCGCGTATCGCCGCGCTCCACGATACAGTTGTCCCAATTCGCTTTCAGCACTTCGGCTGCAATGCGCGACGTGCCCGTGTGCGAGTACGTGCCGAGATTGCCGACGCCGCTGTGCAGATGCAGCTTGCCGTCTGTGGTGATGCGCACGAGACCGTCGAAGCCCGCGAAGCCGGCGGGATGAAACGCCTGCCCCACACCGATACCCGTGACCTTCGTGCCGTTGCGCCGGCCGCTGCGCGCGCGGCGCTCCTCGTAGTTGAAGAGCGCGGCAGCCTTGTCGAACGCTTCTTGCAGATAGCAGCTCGTGACGGGGCCTTGGGCTTCGCCCACCTTGGCGTCCATGCGCGGGCCGTTCAGCCGCCGGATTGCGAGCCGATCGATGCCGAGCTGCTTCGCGGCCTTGTCGATGAGCGGCTCGATCGCCGCCACCGTCTGGTTGTGGCCCGGGCCTCGCTGCGCCGAGCGCGGCACCGTGTTCGTCATGACGCACGTGCCGCGGAAGCGCATGGCTCCCGGCTGATAGAGGATCGAAACCGTCTCGCCCGACGACGGCCAGTCGGGAAAGCCCGCGGTAGCGCCGTTCTCTTGCACGATGTAGAGATCGGCGGCCGTGACGCGGCCCTGCTGATCGAAGCCCATCCGTATCCGGCCTTGGAAGCCCGTGCGCGCGTAACCGAAGAAGTACTCCTCGGCGCGCGTGATGCGCAGCATCACGGGGCGGCCGATCTTCTTCGACATGTGGGCCGGGATCGACATGACGGGATACTCGGCGCCCTTCGAGCCGAAGCCGCCGCCGCACGTCTCGGCGATGTACACCAGCTCGTCCGGCGTGATGCCGATCAAGTTCGCGAGGCCCGGCACGACATAGCTCTGGCTCTGCGTGGAGCCGTAGACGAAGCACTTGCCGTTTTCCCAATAGGCCATCGCCGAGCGAGGCTCCATCGAATGATGCGACATGCCGGCCGTCACGAACGTCTCGTCGAGCACGAGCGCCGCGTTCGCGAAGCCCGCCTCGAGATCGCCGTACGACCATTCGACGAGCGGCTCGCCCATCGGCAGTTGAGTGTCCTCGGAGCGCGCGAAATCGCCGGCTGTCCACTTCACCTGTTTCAATTGCGGCGGGCCGATCAAGCGGTTGTCGACGACGTTGCCGTCGCCGCGCGCGTCCGGGCCGCCCGGAAACAAGCTCTGCAGCGGATCGACAGTGAACGGCAACTCTTCGAAATCGACTTTGATGAGGTCGATCGCGTCCTGCGCGATCGTCTCCGTCTCGGCCGCCACAGCCACTATCGGCTGGCCGATCCACATGGGCTCGTTGGTCAAGATCGGCTCGGCCGGTGCGGGCAATTGCGGCACATCGGCGGCCGTGAGAACGCCCAGCACGCCGGGCAGCGCCAGCGCCGCGCTCGTGTCGATGTTGCGCACGCGCGCGTGCGGCATCGGCGACAGCAGCAGCTTGCAGAACACCATGCCTTCGGCGCGGAAGTCCTCCGCGTACTTCGCCTTGCCCGTGACCTTGCCGTGCACGTCGGGCGGTACGAAGTTCTTTCCTAACAACTCGTAAGCCATGGCGCCCACTCCTTGATAAACTTCCCGCCGAACTTGCCCGGTCCGGCGACTCGTGGACTTTAAGCCCAACCGGCACCCCCGGCAACCAGCCATAACAACAGCGATACGACAGCGATTTCTGCCGCAAAACGCTCTTTAAGGAGACTCCGCATGGCCCGCAAAAAGGATCCCTGGGGCAAGACCGTGCTCGTCGACTTCGACGACGGGATTGCATGGGTCACGCTCAACCGCCCCGAGAAGCGCAACGCCATGAGCCCGGCGCTCAACGCCGAGATGCGCGACACCGTCGAGGCGCTCGCCACCGATCCGCGCTGCGGGGTCTTGGTGCTAACTGGCGCCGGCGACTCGTTCGCCGCGGGCATGGACTTGAAGGAGTATTTCCGCGAGACCGACGGCAAGCCCGACATGATCTTGAAGGTGCGGCGCACGGCCGAGGAGTGGCAGTGGCGTCGGATGCGCGACTTTCCGAAGGCCACCATCGCGATGGTCAACGGCTGGTGCTTCGGCGGCGCCTTCACCCCACTCGTCGCATGCGATCTCGCGATCGCGGCCGACGAAGCCACGTTCGGCTTGTCGGAAGTGAACTGGGGCATCATCCCCGCCGGCAACGTGACGAAGGCCACGTCCGAGACGATCGGGCTGCGCAACGCGCTGTTCTATGCCATGACGGGTGAGCCGTTCAAGGGCAAGAAAGCCGCCGAGCTCGGGCTCGTGAACGAGTCCGTGCCGCGCAAGAGGCTCAAGAAGCGCACCACCGAGGTCGCGCGCATGCTGCTCACGAAGAACCAGGCCGTGCTGCGGGGCATCAAGATTGCGATGAAGCGTATGCGCTACATGGACTGGGACACCTCGGCGGATTACCTGTACGCGAAGATGGGCGAGGCGCTGTTCTTCGGAGCGAACGACAATCGCGCCGAAGCCATGAAGGCGTTCCTCGACGACAAGTCTTTCAAGCCGGGGTTGCAGCACTTCAAGGGCACGAAGAAGTAGACTTTCGTACTGTCTGGCTTCGGGGGGAGCTGGCGCATGACGGAATCGAATCGGGTGAGCCGGCGCGCGCGCCGCACCGCACTTGCCGCGTTCAACGTCGGCATCGCAGCGGCGCTGCTGGCTGCGTGCGGAGGCACGCCCGACACGGCACTCGTGGCGCCGCCCACTGCGGGCTGGCCCACGAACGGCGGCAACTGGTACAACCAGCGCCATTCGCCGTCTGCGCAGATCGATCGGAGCAACGTCGCGAGTCTCAAAGGCGTATGGCGCGCGCGCCTCGACGGCTCCGGCGTGGGCGCGCAGTACTCGGGCGAAGCGCAGCCGCTCGTCGTCGACGGCATCATCTATGTGCCGACGGGCGCCAGCGATCTGTTCGCGCTCGATGTCGTCACGGGCGAGACCCTCTGGTCCTACCGAGCCGAGCTCGATCCCGCCATCGACACGGTGTGCTGCGGCTGGACCAGCCGCGGCGTCGCACACGGTGACGGTCAGATCTTCTTGGGCCGGCTCGACGGCCAACTCGTGGCGCTCGACGCGAAGAGCGGCGCCGTGGCGTGGACCGTGCAAGCCGAGCGCTGGCAGGACGGTTTCTCGATCACGAGCGCGCCGCTCTACTACGACGGCCTCGTGATCACGGGCTTTGCGGGCGCCGAGTACGGCGTGCGCGGCCGCGTGAAGGCGTTCCATGCGAGCGACGGTCAAGCGGCGTGGACGTTCTACACGATTCCCGGCCGCGGCGAGCCCGGCAACGAGACCTGGCCGCAAGACAACGAGATCTGGCAGCACGGCGGCGCCACGGTGTGGCAAACCCCGGCCGTCGATCCCGAGCTCGGCTTCGTGTACTTCTCCACGGGCAACCCGGGTCCCGATTTCAACGGCGCCGTGCGTGCCGGCGACAATCTGTATACGTCCTCGATCGTCGCCATCGACGTGCGCAGCGGCGAATACCGCTGGCATTTCCAGCAAGTGCATCACGACATCTGGGACTTCGACAGCCCGAGCCCCGTGGTGCTGTTCGATCTCGAGTACGACGGCCGCATGCGCAAAGCGTTGGCGCAGCCGAGCAAGACGGGCTGGGTATACATCCTCGATCGCACGGACGGCACGCCGCTGGTCGGCATCGACGAGAAGCCGGTGCCGCAGGAGCCGCGGCAGGCGACGGCCGCCACGCAACCCTACCCTCGCGGCGATGCGTTCGTGCCGCAGCACCTCGACATCGCTCCGGAGGGTTATCCGCTCGTGAACGGCGGGCGCATCTTCACGCCGTATTGGACGCAGCACGTGATCGCCAAGCCCGGCATCTCCGGCGGGGCGAACTGGCCGCCGAGCTCGTACGATCCGGGCACGGGCTACCTGTACGTGTGCGCCGTCGATAACGCGAGCTCGTTTCTCGCCAATGAGATCGACAGCGAGCGGCCGCCGGCTGGAGAGATCTACACGGGCGGCGAGTTCGGCACGAACCCGCTGCCGCAGTTCGGCACGTTCACCGCGCTCGACATGCGCACCAACACCATCGTGTGGCAGCAGCACTGGGCCAACCGTTGCTATAGCGGCGCAACGACGACGGCCGGCGGCCTCGTCTTCGTCGGCCGCAACGACGGCCGGCTCACGGCGCTCGACTCCGCCAGCGGCGAGCTGCTCTGGGAATTCCAGACCGGCGCGGGCATGAACGCCCCCGTCAGCGTGTTCACCCATGGCGGCCAGCAGTACGTCGTCGCCTACTCGGCCGGCAGCTTGTTCGCGGGCACGCCGCGGGGCGACAGCGTGTGGCTGTTCGCGCTCGACGGCACGCTCGGCCCCGTAGAGCCCGGCAGGTAACGCCATGAGAAACGGCACGCTGCTCGTCATCGCCATTGCCGCCGCGTCCACAGTGGGTGTCGAGGCCCAGACGATTGCTCGCGCACCGGCGTTCGCCGGCACCGACCTCGTCGCGCCGCCGGCAAGCGGCTGGCCGACGAACGGC
>CAMPKU010000271.1 GCA_946887385.1 uncultured Gammaproteobacteria bacterium | reverse complement strand
CCAAGCATCGTCTAGTTGTAGCCTGTGAGGCACGCCTTCACGCGGTCGGAGTGTTGGTGGTCGCGGTCCGGGTAGACTTGCTCGGCATCCACGGTCGTTGCCGCCACTGTTCCTTCTGCGGCAACGGCGAGGCCGCTAGCCGCGACACGAGCGCGCCGGCCGCCTTCTTGGCGAATGCGTCGGCGATGAAGTCGTTGCCGTCGAAGCGGTCGCCTGGAATCGCGACGAACAGCGCGCCCGGCCCGAGCGCGCGGGTGTCCGTGGTGACGACGCCGAACGGTTGGTCGGCGCCGACCAGCCTGCCCTGAACTTCGTGCGCGGCAGCCGCGAGCGTGCGCGCCATCATGGTGCCGCTCCGAGAAGTTCGGCGGCCGCGGCGCGGTCGCTGAACGCGCGCCGTTCCACGCCGACGATCTGCTCCGCCTCGTGGCCCTTCCCCGCCACGAGCACCACATCGCCGGGCCGCGCACGTTCGATGGCCGACTTCAGCGCCGCGCGGCGATCGTGGATGACGCTGACGCGCGGGTGATTGCCCAACCCTGCGCGAATGTCGCGCACGATTGCGGCAGGATCCTCGCTGCGCGGATTGTCGTCGGTGAGCACGATGCGGTCCGCGAGATCGGCGGCCGCGGCGCCCATCAACGGGCGTTTGCCGGAATCGCGCTCGCCGCCGCAGCCGAACACGCACGTGAGCTCGCCCACCGTGGAGGCCTCGAGCGTGGTGAGCACGCGATGCAGCGCGTCGGGCGTGTGGGCGTAGTCGACCACCACCCACGGCCGGTCGGGCGGGCCGCCCAGCACTTCCATGCGGCCTGGCGCGGGCCGGGCTTCGCCCAAGGCAGCGCACGCCGCGCGCAGCGCCATTCCCTGCGCAACCAGCGCGCCGAGCGCGGAGAGCAGATTCTCGGCATTGAACGCGCCGATCAATTTCGACGTGAGGCGCGCCGTGCCGAATTTGCCCGCCACGTCGAGCTCCACGCCGCCAAGGCCCAAACGCTTCAGCCGCGCCGACAGCTCCACGGCCGAGCCGCGAGTGCTCGTTCGCAGCAGCGTGCAACCCGGCGCAAGCGTAGCGGCGATCGAGGCGGCGAACGGATCGTCGGCGTTCAACACCGCGTGCTCGAGCCCGGACACGGCGAACAGCTTGCGCTTCGCCGCACCGTAGCTCGCGAGATCGCCGTGCTCGTCGAGATGATCGCGCGTCAAGTTCGTGAACACGGCCGTGTGGAACGAGAGGCCGGCGATGCGCTCTTGCTTCAGCGCGTGCGACGACACTTCCATCGCAACCTTCGGGGCGCCGAGCTCCGCGAGCTCGCGGTGCAGCGTGAAGCAATCGGGAGTGGTCCAGCCGTGCGGCGTGATGTCGGGCGGTATTCCGTAGCCGAGCGTGCCCACGTACGCGCAGCGGCGCTGCGGTTGCGTGAGCACCTGCGCGAGCAAGTACGCCACCGTGGTTTTGCCGTTCGTGCCGGTGACCCCAATGATCGCCGGCGCGCCGGCCGGCGCGAAAAAAGCCCGCGCGAGCTCGCCGAGGCGCGCCTTCAAGCTCGCAACCGCAAGGCTCGGCTGCGGCGGCTCGCCGCAGGCAGGGCTTGGCTCGTAGAGCACGATGGCGGCGCCGCTGTCGAGCGCTTGGCGCGCGTATTTGAGGCCGTGCTCGCGGCCGCCCTGCACCGCGATGAACGCGGCTCCCGGACGCACGCCGCGGCTGTCGAGCGTCAAGTCCGTGAGTGCGAGGCGCGCATGGGCGCCGGCTTCGGCGCCTAAGACGTCGCCGAGCGTACGGCCGCGAGCGGCGACGGCGGCCATCATTGGTCCACCTGTGCTTGCGCCACCACGGTCATCAGCGGCGCGGGCAGCGCGTCGGGCGGCACCGCGAGCACACGGAGCGCCCCCGTGACGATGTTGGCGAAGACGGGCGCCGCGATGTCGCCGCCGTGATAAGCAGCGCTCTGGGGCTCGTCGATCATCACGACCACCACGAGCCGCGGCTGAGTGGCGGGCGCGAAGCCGCCGAAGATGGCGCCGTGCCGGTCGGAGTCGTAGCCGCCGACACCGGCCTTCTGCGTGGTGCCGGTCTTGCCGGCCACGTGGTAGTTCCGGACGGCCGCGCGGTAGCCCGTGCCTTCTGCCGAAACGACGGCTTCGAGCATGTGTGTGAGATCGGCGGCCGTATCGGCGGACACCACTTGCTCGCCGGGCGGCGGCTCGTCGAGAGCCAGCAACGAGACGGGGCGCAGCGTGCCGCCCGCGGCGATCGCCGCGTAGGCCCGTGCGAGCTGCAACGCCGTGACGGCAACTCCATAACCGTACGACAGCGTGGCCTGGCCGATCGTGCTCCAGTGCTTCGGGTCATCGAGCGCGCCCGCCGATTCGCCGGGAAAGGCGCTATCGGTGAGCCGCCCGATGCCGAAGCCCGTCAACGTGTCGGCGATCGCCTTCGGCTCCAGGTCGAGGGCTACGCGCGCCGCGCCCACGTTGCTCGACTTCGCGAGCACCGTGGTGAGATCCACACGGCCTAGATCCTTGGGGTCTTCGGTGATGATGCGGTTGTTGATCTTGATCGCGCCCGAGGTATCCACCGGCGTACGCGGGTTGACGGCGCCGGCCTCGAGCGCCGCGGCCATGACGAACGGTTTGAAGCTCGAGCCCGGCTCGAAGATGTCGGTGACGGCACGATTGCGGTAGTTGTCGGGCAAGTACTGCTCGCGATCGTTCGGGTTGTACGACGGCTGGTTGACCATCGCGAGCACTTCGCCCGTGCGTGGGTCGAGCACGACTACCGAGCCCGACTTCGCGCCGCTGTCGGCAACGGCCGCCTTGAGCTCGCGGTACGCGAGGTACTGAAGCCGAAGATCGATGCTCGTGCGCAGGTCGCGGCCGGGCCGCGCCGGCCGCAGCAAGTCGACGTCGTTGAACACTTGGCCGCGCCGATCCTGAATCACTTGCTTGGCGCCGGGCTCGCCCTTCAACCAGTGATCGAACGCCGCCTCGAGCCCTTCCTGTCCCCGGTCGTCGACGTCGGTGAAGCCGATGACGTGCGCTGCGACCTCGCCGCCGGGGTAGTAGCGGCGGTCCTCGCGTACGGCACCCACGCCGGGTAAGCCGAGTGCCAGCGCCTTCTCAGCCTCGACGGGCTTGACGCGCCGCTTCAGATAGACGAAGTCGCGTTCGAGGTTGCTCGTGATACGCCGCGCGAGCCACTGCTCGTCCAGGTTCAGCACCGCGGCCAGCTCGCCGAGGCGATCGAGGTCGGACTTCAGCTCTTTCGGATTGGCGTAGATGGTGTCGACGGGCGTACTGACGGCGAGCGGCTCGCCGAATCGGTCCGTGAGCGAGCCGCGGTGCGCGGGAATTTCACGCGTGCGCAGGTGACGATCGTTGACCTGCTCGGCCAGAAAGTCTTTATTGATGAGCTGTAGATAAAGGATGCGGCCCTCGAGCGCGACGGCCCCCAATGCGAATCCGGCGAGCAGCAGCGCACTGCGCCACCGCGCACGTTCACCCACCGTGGTCTTGGCCCTTCTTTTCATTTACTCAATGCGCAGGCTCGACGACGACCACGAGCTGGTCGTCCCTCGGCACGGTTAATTCCAATCGGCGTCTCGCAAGCGTCTCGATGCGCGAGTGCGTGGCGTAAGTGCCCTGCTCGATCTGCAGCCGGCCCCAATCGATCTGCAGCTCGTCCTGCGCTCGGCTCAGATGCTCGGCCTCGATGAACAGCTGACGGGAGCGATGCTCAACCTCGACGATCCAGATTCCGGACGCCACGACGCCCACGGCGAGCACGAGCACGCCGATGATCTCGACGAGCTGCCTGCTCATGCGGCCTGCTCGAGCGGCGTGCGCTCTGCGACTCGAAGCCGTGCGCTGCGTGCGCGGGGGTTGTGTTCGAGCTCGGCGGCGCTCGGCCGCACCAGCTTGCCGATGAGCTTGAGACGCGGCCTGGCGTGCGGCGGAATCTGCGGCAAGCCCGCGTAGGCTTCGTCGCCGCGCGCCTCGCGCGCCATGAATCGCTTGACGATGCGATCCTCGAGCGAGTGGAAGCTGATCACGACGAGCCGGCCTCCATCGGCCAGCAGAGCGAGCGCCTGCGAGAGCCCGCGCTCGAGTGCGCCGAGCTCGTCGTTGAGTGCGATGCGAATGGCCTGGAATGTGCGGGTGGCGGGATGGGTTCGCCCGGTTTGGCGCCCCGCATGAGCGGCGACGAGATTAGCGAGCTGGCGCGTCGTGACGAGCGGCTCGGTTGCCCGCGCTCGAACGATCGCCGCCGCGATGCGTCGCGCGCGCGGCTCCTCGCCGTAGCGGAACAGCACGTCGACAAGCTCTTGCTCCGAAGCGCCAGCGAGCCACTCGGCGGCGGTGGGTCCGTGAGCGCGGTTCATGCGCATGTCGAGCGGTCCGTCGTGCGCGAAGCTGAAGCCGCGCGCGGGCTCGTCCACCTGAGGCGAAGACATTCCGAGATCGAAGAGAACCCCTGCGACACGCCGTTGCGGACACCATGGGCCGGCGACGGCCGCGAGGTCTTCGAAGCCGGCATGCTCGACTTGGAAACGCGGGTCGCGCCCGAGTCGTTCGCGAGCGTCAGCCACGGCGTCCGGGTCTTTGTCCAAAGCGAGTAACCGTCCCTGTGATCCAAGCCGCGCCAGTATCTTGGCGCTATGCCCACCGCGTCCGTAGGTCGCATCGACGTACCAACCGTCATCCCGCAA
>CAMPKU010000270.1 GCA_946887385.1 uncultured Gammaproteobacteria bacterium | reverse complement strand
AGTCGGGCCGCGGCGAAACCGTCTTGCGCGCTCGGCGTGCTGCGAGCTCGTCCGACGGTAGGACGATGGTCTCGGCGTGAGGGTCGTGTTGGCGAGGTTGCACGGTGGCGCATCCTACGGATTGCGCGGCTCACGCGCTTCGAAGCGCGTCACGGTTCGCCGAGGACCCTGCGCACGCGCGCTGCTAACAACGCTTAGCCTCGTACCAATATCGCGCCAGGTGGAACCCTTCGTCGCAGCTCAGAACAGTTGCCAGGCGGTGGTTGCTGACCGGGAGGGCGATCTGGGAACCAGATGCGGCACTCGCCAGGCGGCGGCATTTGGCCGCGCGGAATCTCGGGTCGCCGCTCGACAGGGACAGCGACGGTACCGCCGTAGGCAACGCAGCCGGCAAGGCCGCACACAGCCAGAGCGCTTGCCAACAGGCTCGGGTAGCGGCGAATAATTTGGTTCATTCGAAATCTCTCGAGGTGCATCCTGTCAGTCTAAATGCGCTCCGAATTCGAGGAGCAAACTGAGTCACATTTGCACGGGCTCACGAGTTGAAACACGAGGAGACGACGATGAAACGCGATTCCGAGGAAACTGCTGTCACCGATATCGACCGTCGGCGGATGCTGAAGACCGCTGCGAGCATTGGCGCTGCGCTCATGGTTGCGCCTTTAGCCAGCGCGCAGGAACAAGCAGAGAGCGTGCAGATCCGCGCCGCAGCATTCGCGCAGGAGCATCAGCCGAAACCCTTGCCGTTCGATTCCTCATCGCTGAACGGTTTGTCGCAGCGCTTGATCGACTCTCATTGGTCCAACAACTACAGCGGATCGGTGCGAGCCTTGAACGAGACGAAGCGCCGGCTCTCCGACGCGCTCGCCGATCGCGACTTGCCCGCTTATATCTACAACGATCTAAAACGCGAGCACCTCATGCGCACCGGCTCGGTGGTGCTGCACGAGCTTTATTTCGACAACCTCGGCGGCAACGGCCGCGCGGACGCCGCAGCCCAGCGTCTATTGGGCGCAGGCTTTGGAGACTTCGGCCGCTGGGAGGCCGAGTTCCGCCGAATCGCGAATGGCCTCGGCGGCGGCTCCGGCTGGGTGGTGCTTGGATACAACGCTCAGTTCGGCACGCTCGAGAACTATTGGATGGCGGACCATATGCACAACCCGGCCGCGACGGTGCCGTTGCTCGTGATGGATATGTACGAGCACTCGTATCACATCGACTTCGGGTCCGCCGCGGGTCAGTACGTAGACGCGTTCTTCAGCAACATCAATTGGGAGCAGGTGCTCGCGCGCATGGAGGCACTGCGCTTGTCGGCGGCGTGAACGAGTCACGGCGTTCACGCCTCGACATTCGTCGCGGTAATTCCCTAAGGGGAAGCTTTTCTCGCGAAGCCGGTCACGCTTGGCAGCCAGAATGCCTCGTAGCATCTGGCCCATGCAGCGACCGCCCGACGACAAGGATCCCACTGGCGAAGAACCAGCGCCGGAGCTCGACGGTACGGACACCGATCAGCTCGACGACACCCGTCGATTTCGCATCGTCGCAAAAAGCGAGAATGGCGCAATTGCCTTCGACGAACGCGGACAGTCGCACTGGAAGTGGATTACCGAGCTCGAGCCTGCGAGCTCCGTCGGCACCGGTACATTCGACGAGCTCAAAGCCCTCGACAATCCAGCGTTGAGTCTTGAGGACGAAGAACCGGCGAGGCCCGAGCCCTCAGCCAAGACGGGATACGATCCCTACGCAACCGGAGTTTTCGTCAAACCGAAAACACCGAGCAAGTGAGCTAACACCGGTTGTTACTTTGAAATGTGATATGGCCGGGGAAGGTCCACAAGAAATTGGACTAGCGCGCGCCGCGCTTCCGCTAAATCAGTGAACCCCCGATCTTCCGTCGCCAACACCTGATCACGCGGCCGTTCGCCGCGTTGGCTCGCGTCCGCCATCTCGTGCACGCAGCTCATGTATTGCGTATATGTGGTTCTATACTTCTTGAGCAGCTCGATCGTTTCGTGTGTGGCCATGGAGCACCCGTTTGCGGGATTCGATGCTGCTTACTTGCAAGCAGCGTACCGCTTCTGCGCCCAACACAAGATCTGTATAACGACGCAAAAATCGGATACTTGCAGCAAGCCGATCGGCAAGGGCGAAAGCAGCGATGAGCGATTGCGACTGCCATGTACAGATCAAGAACCGGGCCGAGACGCCCGTGCTATGGATCGCGCTCGCACTCAATGCCGCGATGGCGGTTATCGGTCTTGTGACCGGATTGCTGGCGGACTCGACGGGACTTCTGGCCGACGCTCTCGACATGCTCACCGATGCCGGCTCTTACGCCATTGGCCTCGCCGCGATTGGTCGAAGCGGACTGTTCAAAGCCCGCGCAGCGTCGCTCACGGGAATGCTGGTGTTGCTGCTCGGGATCGGGTTGCTGGTGGAAGTGGGTCGGCGCGCGATCTATGGCAGTGAGCCGGTAAGCGTGTGGATGATCGCGACCGCTCTGCTATCGCTGGCTGTCAACGTGACTGTATTGAAGCTTCTGCATCCGTTCCGGGACGGTGAGGTCCATTTAAGAGCGACGTGGATATGCACCCGCGCCGACGTGGTGGCGAACTTCGGCGTGATCTTGGCAGGCGTGTTGGTCGCAATGACTGCGACGCCGTATCCCGATCTCATAATCGGAACACTAATCGGGCTTTACGTGATTAAAGAGGCTCTCGAGATTCTTTCCGACGCTCGCGAGGCACGAACCCAAGCGACTCAAATTTCAGACTGAGCCAGTCTCAGACACTCCACAGGGCAGGCTGCAACCGTATGACCCAAAGGACCAGTGGCGGAGAGGGTGGGATTCGAACCCACGGTACGGTCACCCGTACACTTGATTTCGAGTCAAGCCCGTTCGGCCACTCCGGCACCTCTCCGCCGCGAAGTTTACTGGCTAGCGTGCCGGGGCGGCAATGACGGCGAGCCCATCGCCGAGCTCAACGATTCAGCCACCCCGCGCTCGCCAAGCCAAGGCCCGCGCCGACCAGGCAGAGCACCAGCGAGAGCGCCACATTCAAGGCCGCCGAGCCAAGCGCACCCCCGCGCGCAAGCTCGAGTGTCTCCAGGCTGAACGAGGAGAACGTGGTGAAGCCGCCGAGCACTCCAACGATCACGAATGCCCGGGCGTCGGCTGCGAGCAGCGGCCGGCCGTCGGCGGCCACGAGCGCCGCGAGCAGGCCGATCGCAAACGAGCCCGCGACATTGACGAACAATGTGCCCCACGGAAATCCCGTGCCCGCCCAGCGCATCGCGGCCAGCGAGCACGCGTAACGCGCCACGCTGCCGATGGCGCCGCCGAGCGCTACCCACACGTACGCCATCGCCGTCTCCCTCGCCCGATTGCCCGCGCCATAGTAACGAAACGGCAGCGGGACTATCCTCTGGCCAAAATAGCGGGGGACCACCATGACCTTCGAAGACCCGATCACGCGCCGCGGGCTCCTAGCCGGCGCCGCAGCTACCGCCGTGCTGGCAACCACGCGCGCGGCGGCGCAGCGCAGCCGCAGCAGCGACGACCTCACCACGCTCTCGATCGGCGAAGCGGGCCGGCGTATCGCGGCGCGCGAGCTGTCGCCCGTCGAGCTCACGCGCGCCTATCTCGAACGCATCGAACGCGTCGACGGCGAGCTCAACTCCTATATAACGGTGCTCGCCGAGCCAGCGCTCGCGCAGGCGCGCGCGCTCGAGGCGGAGATCGGCCGCGGGCAGAATCGCGGGCCGCTGCACGGCATTCCAATCGGCCTCAAAGACAACATCGACACGGCCGGCATTCTCACGACGGCCGCGAGCGCGGTGTACGCCGATCGCATCCCCACCGAGGACGCCGAATGTGTGCGCAAGCTGCGCGACGCGGGCGCGGTGTTCCTCGGCAAACTCAACATGCACGAGTTTGCGTACGGCGGCACGTCGGCCGTCACGCACTACGGCCCGGTCCACAATCCCTGGGATCTCGATCATCACCCGGGCGGTTCTTCGGGCGGCTCGGCGGCTGCGGTGGCCGCGCGGCTGTGCGCCGCGGCGCTCGGCACGGACACGGCCGCGTCGGTTCGGTATCCCGCCGCGTGCTGCGGTGTTGCCGGCCTGAAAGCCACGCATGGGCTTGCGAGCATTCGCGGCATCGTGCCGTTGTCTGAGCTCCACGATCACGTGGGGCCGCTCGCGCGCAGCGTGGCGGATTGCGCGCTGGTGATGACGGCGCTTGCGGGCTTCGATCCGCTCGATCCCGTGAGCATTCGCGCGGAGCGCGAGGACTATCACGCCGCCATCGGCGGCGACGTGCGCGCGCTGCGCATCGGCATCCCGCGCTCGCCGTTCTTCGAGCAGCTCGAGCCGGATGTCGAGGCTGCCACGCGGGTGGCGCTCGACGTGCTGGCGGGACTCACGGCGGGCGCGCCGCGCGACGTGTCGATCGCCGCACCCGACACGTATGCGCTGCTCGACGCCGAGACGTACGCCTATCACGCGCCGTTGCTCGCGGATGCCGCGAAGCGCGCGCTGTACCAGCCGCTCACGCTGCCGCGCGTCATGGGCGGCGCCAGCGTTACGGCGCAGGTGTACATCGAGCAGCGGCGGCAGATGCAGATTGCACGCAACACCATCGGCGACGTGTTCGCGAACGTGGACGTGCTCGTGGCGCCCACGTGCATGGCCACGCCGGCCACTATCGAAGCGGTGATCGCG